>CAXTVW010000091.1:0-11412 GCA_964247675.1 uncultured Acetobacteraceae bacterium | reverse complement strand
CAGATGCTCCGGCTAAAGGGAACCCTGGCTCACCATTTCAGGCCGAATACCGCGTCTTGGTAGGTGAAGCTGAAGCAGCGTCGGAGTGTTCGCTACACCGCTGCTCAGCAGCTTCGGCTCTACTTATGCGCATGCCGCTTGCTGGCCGGCGGCGCCTTTAGCGGCTGCTTCTCGTCCGCCTCGGCTTTCGGGCAGGCGTCATCCTTGCCGACGCCGAACTGTATCGTGGGCAGGAGTGCACCGAGAGGGGTCAGCACGATGCCGAGGCCCACTGCGGCGCCGGCGCGGGCGGCCACTTCGGCGCCGGGGCGTATGGACGGGCTGGTGATCGCGCCGGTGAGGTTGATCGGGCCGGGCAGGGATCCGATGGAGAAGTGCTTGGAGCGGGTGGTCAGCGACATGTCCATCGTCTGATCCTTCAGGTCGATCGTTCCCTTGCCGACCACGCGAGCCTCTTCGGTGTCGAGCAGCATCTCCTTGATGTCCACGGTGCCCTGGCGCATCGGCAAATCGAGGTCGAAGCAGTCTATCTTGGCGCGGTTCGGCACGCCGAGGGCCGAGAGCAGGGCGTTGCCGAATTCCAGGCCGGCAATGTCCACCAACAGGGCGGAGACGTCGCCGGCGCTGGTGAGGACGAGCTTCAGCTCACCGTTGCCCTGGCCCATCATGCTGGCCAGCGAGTTGCCGTTGGCGTCGATGCGGGCTTCGCCGCCGATAACACCGTTACCTCTGAAGGTGTGGGTGGCCTGCATGAGGCGGGCGAGTTCGATGTGGCGGAAGCGTATGTCCGCGTTGGCGTGGATCAGGTCATTGGGGTCGGGCGTGAGTTCGATGACGCTTGCGATGTCACCGTTGCCGACGACGAAATCGAGCGGGTGCAGGGAAATCTTGCCGTCCACGATGTCCATGGTGACGTGCAGCTTGTCGAACGGGGTGAATTTGTTCTCGATGTGATCGGCGGTGTATCTCAGGTGGATGTCGGCCGCGCGTATCTTCGGCATGTTGATCTTGGTGTCGGGGAACAGCTTTTTGCTTGTTTTCGCGGCGGCGGCTTGTTGCTTCTGCTCGGCCGTCTCGCCGGCAGTCTGGTTCAGCTTGCCGGCCGGGGTGCCGATGAAGCCGCCAAGGTCGGCCAGGTCCACACGCTTGCTGACCAGGTCCATGGTGACGTCGGGGCGGGTGCCTGGGCGGGGCTCGGCGCTGATGTTGCCGCCGAGGTCGGATGAGCCGACGCGGCCTTCAAAGTTGGTGAAGCGTATGCGCGGGGGCGCGTAGTCCAGGTTCCCGGCGATCGAGAAGGGCGGGGTCTGCGGGATGGGGATCCCGGTCAGCGGGTAGAGCTGCGACATGTCCGGGCCGGAGAAGCTGAGCTTCAGCTTGGCGCCGGCGAAGTTCAGCGGGTTCTCCACAGTGCCGACAAGGGACGCCTTGGTGGGGCCGTTGGCGACGTGCAGGTCGATCGGGTAGGGGTTCTGGGCGTCACGCAGGCTCAGCAGGGCGCCGCCGATGAAGTCGGCGGTGACGGGCTGGGCGGCGTAGGTGCCTTTCGCGTTGATCACGATGGCGGCGGGCTCCGTGCCGGAGGCGGGGCGGGTGACGATACCGGCGGCGAAGTTCGTCTTGACCTTTGGGTCGACGACGTAGGCGGTGCCGGCGGTGATCTGCAGGTCACCGATGCGCGGCGGCGGAGACGGTTTGGCGCCGGGTTTGGCCGGCGCGAACTTGAGGGTGAAGTTGTTGCTGCCGTCCGGCATCGCGATGGCGCGTATGTCGGGGTGGTCCAGCGCGATGCTGGGCAGCACGATGGCACGGTGGTTGATGTAGTCCATCACGCTGGCGACGATGGTGAGGCGGCCGATGCGGGCCAGCGGGTAGGTGCTGACGAAGCCGTCCGGGTTGGCGACGACGACGTTGTCGGCGGCGACCGTCGTGTTGCGGCCGAGATGAACGTGCAGATGGGAGATGGTGACGCGGCGGCCGATGGCGGCGGAGGCCTGGTTCTGCACGATGGGAATGAACCAGTCCCAATTCCACAGCAGGATGAGGGCGATCACGCCGATGACGAGGACGCCGAAGATGGTGCCGAGCACACGCAGCGCGCGGTGGCGGCGGCGCGGCGGCGGTGTGGTGGTTCGAGCGGCGGTCTGGTCCATGCGGGCGGAAACGCCGAACGTTGCGGGCGGGTTGCGACGCGCGGTCAGGCGCGGTTCAAGCCGCGGGAGAAAGTTGCAGCATTGCCAGGGTGTTCGCTGACCTCCACCTGCTCGACGGTGACGCGGCCGGCCGTCTCACTGGCGAGGAAATCGGCAGCCCAATCGTAGGCGAGAGCGGCGAAGGCTTCGCAGCCGATTGCTTCGACAACACGAAGCTGGGCCAGGCCCGCAGTTTGCAGGGCAGCGAGGGTGGCGAGGTCCGGATCGTCGGCGGCGACGAGCAGCGTGTGGTCGAACATGGATGTCAGCCAGGCGCGCAGGGGCTTGAGGCCGCCAAAATCGACGCACCAGCCGCGGTCGTCCAGCGTTCGGGCGGTGAAGGTGAAGCGGAAGGCGAGCGCGTAGCCGTGCAGGAAGCGGCAGTGCGAGTGCTGCGCCTGCCATTGGCGGAAGGCGCAGGACAGGCCCTGCTCGTGGCCGTAAGTCTTGATCACGCGCCAGGTTGGTTGTGCGTCTTGGGTGCTCATGGTCGCGGGGTGGATAGGAGGCAGGGCAGGGTGGGTCAAACGCCGGCAATACACACTGGCGTCATGTTGTTTCCTAGCCAGCAACTTCGCATTGCGCAGCGTGCATAGCCGATTCAACGGTGTTTTGGCGTTGAACTATCCATATAGCGTTCGCGGGCGGCTATTGTGCCGTTCTCTCGCGGCGTTGGGGTGGCCATGCTGGATTGCATCACGTTCGACGGTCTGTTTGACGAGCAGGTGGCCGAGGCGCCGGCGCATGTGGAAGATAGCCTTGCCGTCCTGCGCGGGGCGTTGCTGGGTGACCATGCCGGGCGGGTGGCGGTAGTTTCCTCGTTCGGGGCAGAGTCGGCGGTGTTGCTGGCGCTGGTGGCCGAGGTGGATCCGGCGACGCCGGTGGTGTTCGTCGATACGCGGCAGCATTTCCGCGAGACCCTGGCGTATCGGGACACGCTGGTGGGTGTGCTCGGATTGACGGACGTGCGCAGCGTGGGGCCGAGCGACGCCGAGCTGGTGGCCAACGATCCTGGGGCGGAACTGTGGCGCTACGACCCCGATGCGTGCTGCGCGCTGCGCAAGGTGACGCCGCTGGATCGGGCGCTGGCGCCGTTCGATGCGTGGATCAGCGGACGCAAGCGGCACCAGTCGGCGACGCGGGCTGTGCTGCCGGTGCGCGAGGTGGTGGCGGGGAAGGTGAAGTATAACCCGTTGGCAGCCTGGAGCGCTGCGGACATTGCGGCGGAGATGATGGCGCGGGGCTTGCCGCGGCATCGTTTGAGCCTGGCGGGGTATCCGTCGATCGGTTGCGCGACTTGCACGCGGGCGGTGGCGGCTGGGGATGATCCGCGGAGCGGGCGTTGGGCGGGGACTGGGAAGACGGAGTGCGGGATACACAAGGACGCGGGGGCGGGAATTTAAGGCAAGGCCTTCTTTTTTGAAAAAAAGAAGCAAAAAACTTTTGCTCCTGACGGCTGCACCGAGGGCCGGCTTGGTCCTGCCAGCGCCCGTGTTTGCAGAACCTGCGCGCGCCCCTATGCAGGCGGGGAGACAAAAGTTTTTTGGTTCTTTTTTTCAAAAAAGAACTGCTTTCTTCCTTGGAGAAATTTCCGAGTTGATACCGCCGTCCATAGCCTTCCCAAGCACCGGCTGGCGACATGGCGCAGTTGCCAGCGGCGGCCGTGAGTTGGCCGAAGAGACCGCGGTCGCGATCACTTATAACCGCGTGACGCATGCGGTGATGATGGCAACGCCGGCGGATCTGGAAGATTTCGCGGTCGGGTTCAGCCTTTCCGAGGGGATCGTGCCGGCGCCGGGCGAGATCGCGGATTTCGCGGTGGTCGAAGCCGAGGGTGGGGTGGAGCTGCGGATGTGGATAGCGCCCGGGCACATGGCGGCGCTGGAGTCAAGGCGGCGCCGGCTGGCTGGGGCGACCGGGTGCGGGATGTGCGGGCTGGAGAGCCTGGGCGAGGCGCTGCGGCCGGTGCCGGACGTGCCGGCGGGCCGTCGGTTCTCGGCCGCGGAGGTTCAGCTTGCGGCGGCGAGCTTAGGGGCGGCGCAGGTTCTGAACCAGGCGACGCGGGCGGTTCACGCGGCGGGGTTCTGGCGTTGTGAGGGAGGGTTGTTGGCGCTGCGGGAGGACGTGGGGCGGCATAACGCGCTGGATAAACTGGGTGGTGCGCTGGCGCGGCAAGGCGTGTCAGCGGCGGACGGGATTGTGGTGCTGACGAGCCGGATCTCGATCGAACTGGTGCAGAAGGCGGCGCGCATGGGGGCGGCGGTGGTGGTTGCTGTGTCTGCGCCGACCGCGCTGGCGGTGCGTGCGGCGGAGGCGGCGGGGATGACGCTGGTGGGAGTGGCGCGGGCGGACGGGTTTGAGGTTTTTACTTGCGGGGAGCGAGTGGTTTTCTGATTTAGGAACGAAGCAAGGCCTTCTTTTTTGAAAAGAAGAAGCAAAAAACTTTTGCTACCTCGACGCTTTGGCGCCTTGGTGTTTTCTGGAGCACCCGGCTGATGCAGGTGCGGTAGGCCTGGGTTTTTTACGCCCCAGCCTGTTCGGCCGGCTGATACGGCGGTGCGTTCTCGTCGAAGCGTGTCCAGCCGGTTTGCTGGTAGGCGGCACGCTGCTGTGCCGCGTTGGCACCGTGGGTGCTGAGGATGCGTTGCGCCTCGCCGACACGTTTGTCGTCCACCATCGCGGTGACGAGATAGCAGCCCCTGCGGACGCTTTCGGCATAGACGTTGGCGTCCTCTTCGGTCTCGCCGGACTTCACGAGCGATCCGACGAGGCCGCCGGTGCCGGCGCCGACGGCGGCACCAACGCCTGCGCCGGTCAGGGTGGCCACCAGCCAGCCGGCTGCGACGACCGGACCCACGCCCGGTATGGCGAGCGCACCCAAGCCGGCCAGAAGGCCCGCGCCGCCGCCGATCACGGTGCCGGCGGTGGCTGCTGCGGCGGCGCCCTTGCCGCTTTCCGTGTCGGTCGCAGGGTTGGCGGCCGAGGCGGGGCCGCTCTGGTTGCAGCCGATTACGCTGACCTCCTCGTGGCCAAGCCCGGCCGCTTCGAGACCGCTCACGGTTGCCTCGGCGTCTTCTCGGGATTTGTAGATTCGGGTGATCACGGCCATGGCAGCGTTCTCCAGCTAAGCTAGGCGACGGCATGAGAAGAACTGAACCACGGCGCCGGAGTCAAAACTTTTTTGCTTCTGGAACATAGCTGTGCGTGGCATCGCGGGGACGCGGTCTCTGGATATCTGCGGTGTTTGGCGGGGAACGGTGAGTTGCTTCGGCGTCTTCGCTGACGCATCTAGCGAAGACGCTGCTGTGACACCGCGTGCAAGGCTGTTGCTTACGCGGTTGAATCGGCGGGTGCGATATCCTTAGTTGAAAGCGAGCGTTGGCTGTCTACCGCGTGTGCGCCGGGGTGGCCGCAGGACGCGGGTCAAGGTGCTGGGCTCTCGTGCGTAAAGCGACGACGCAAAGATGACCAGGGCGCCAGAACGCCAAGTTTGCTGGCGGCATCGACGAGTTTGATTTGCTTTTGCACGTCTTGTCGCTGGCTGTGCGGGGCAGGCGAGTCTTAGCTGCACGGTGAACGGTTGCGGTGTTCTCTGATTTGCTCAGCTAACGGGCTTGGCAATCGCGGATGCAACAAACTTCTTTTTAAAGAAGTGCTTACTTTGCAAACACCGCCACGCACTCCACCTGGGCCGACCAAAGGAACTGGTCGATGGGCGTGGCTGCAGCGAGCTGATACCCCGCTTGCGCGAGGACCGCGGCGTCGCGGGCGAGGGCGCCGGGGTTGCAGCTGACATAGGCGACGACGGGGACGGCGCTGAGGGCGATCTGCGCCAGCTGCGCGGGAGCTCCGGCGTAGGGCGGGTCGAGCACCACCATGGCGGCGCCGGAGATCTCCTTGGCGGAGAGCGGCTGGCGGGCGAGGTCTCGCTGGGTCATTTCCACGCGGGTGCCGGACTGGGCGCGGCGGACGCTGGCGGCGGCGGGGGCGTCGCCTTCGTAGGCCTGGACGCGGAGGTGTGCGGCGAGCGGGAAGCTGATGGTGCCGCAGCCGGCATAGAGCTCGATCGCGCGGGAGCGGCCGGTGAGGCGTGCGGGCAGGGCTGCGAGGGTGGCGGCGACGATGGCGGCTTCGCCGGCGGGTGAGGCTTGCAGGAAGGCGCCCGGCGGGGGTTCGACGCGGTGGGTGCCGAACAGCACGTGCGGAGCGCCAAGCTGGAAGGCGATTTCCGCGGGGGCGTCGTTGAGGGACCAGGCGATGCGGCGGACATCGTGCTGGGTAGCGAAGCCAGCGAGTTTGGCGCGGTCTGTGGGGGCGAGCGGTCCGTCGGTGCGGATCAGGAGGTCGGGGCCGTCGGCGAGGAGGTTGGCGAGGACGGAGCCGCGGCGGCGCAGGGCGGACAGGCCGCGCAGGGTCTGGCGAAGCGGGTCCAGCAGGGCGACCAGGGTGGGGTGCAGCACGTGGCAGGTGTGCAGGTCGGTAACTGCTGTGGCATGGGCTTCGTGCAGGCCGAGCAGGAGACCACCCTGGGTGCGTTCGGCGGTGAAATCCATGCGGCGGCGAGTGGCGGGGGCGGTGCGTATCAGCGGAGCAACGGGCGGTTGGGTGAAGCCCGCGCGTTCTAGGGCGGCGACGACCAGGTTGCGTTTCCAGCCGGCATAGGCGGCGTCTGTCCAGTGCTGCAGGGCGCAGCCGCCACAGCCTTCCAGGAAATGCGGACAGGGTGGCTCTATGCGGTCCGGGCTGGGCTGGACGATGTCCAGCAGCGTGGCGCGCTTGCCGCCAGGTTGAATCTGGGCGTGCACGGTCTCGCCCGGCAAGGTGCGGGCGATGTGGAGCGGGGCAGGGCCTGCCACCACGCCGTCGCCGGCACTGCCTATGTGATCGATGCTAACAAGCAGAGGCGGCGCGGTGACCGGTTTGACGGGTGGGCGGCGGCGTTGGCGCTCGCTGGCGATTGGCTCAGGCCTCGGCGGGTTCGGGCACCTGGTCCGTCTGGGCGAGGGCGGGGCGGCGGGGAAGGGTCATGAACGCGGGCACCTCATCGCCGAAGCCCAGCACGGCCGGGCCCAAATCGTCGTCGCGGCGGCGGAAGTCGCGGCGGTCCTGACGGGGCTCGTAACGGGATTCGGCACGCGGCTGTTCGCGCAGAGGGGCTTCGACCCGCTCCTGGCGCGGCTCCTGGTTCCGCTCGGGGGCTCTCTCCGGGCGAGGGCCGCGCGGGCGTTGGTCCTGGCGCGCAAGCTGGGGGCGCGTCTCGACAACCTGCACGGGTTCGGTCAGCTCGGACTGGGCGGGCGCTTCCTGAGCCGCGAGCGGGGCGGCGCGGTCGGCACTGCGGCCACGGCCGCGGGCTTTGCGCGGCTTGGCAGACTCCGAACCGGATTCGGCTTCGGCGCGCGGCGTACGGGCCGGCTTGGTGCCCGAGTCGGCTCCGCTGCCGGCCCTGCCGCGCGGTTCAGTGGCGGCCCTGCCGCGGGCGGGAGCCGCGCGGCCACGGCGCTTGCGGCCGTCGCCTTCGGACCAGTCAACGACGTCCAGCTCGGGGACAACGATGCGGGGGATGGCAAAGCCGGTGAGTTTCTCGATCGCGTCGACAGCCAGCTTGTCATCCGGCGAACACAGGGTGAAGGCGTGTCCGGTGAGGCCAGCGCGGCCGGTGCGGCCGATACGGTGCACATAGTCTTCGGCGTGCTGCGGCACGTCGAAATTGAAGACGTGGCTGAGGCCGCCGATGTCGATGCCGCGGGCGGCGACATCACTGCAGACCAGCAGGCGCAGTTCGTTCTTCTTGAACTTGTCGAGCGTGGCGAAGCGGGCGGGCTGCGACATGTCGCCGTGCAGCGAGCCGGCGGAGAAGCCGTGGCGGGTGAGCGACTTGAAGAGAATGTCCACGTCGCGCTTGCGATTGCAGAAGATCAGCGCGTTGGAGACGTCCTCCGAGCGTATCAGGCGGCGCAGGGCCTCGCGCTTGTCGTGCTCGGCGACCAGGGCCAGGCCGGCCACGATTGTGGTGGCGACCGAGGCGGATTTCGACACCGTGATCATGCGCGGGTTGTCGAGAAAGGCGTCCGACAGGCGGCGGATTTCGGGGGCCATGGTGGCCGAGAAGAACAGCGTCTGGCGCGTTTTCGGCAGCATGGCGACGATGCGTTCGACGTCCGGGATGAAGCCCATGTCCAGCATGCGGTCGGCTTCGTCGATGACCAGCAGCTTGGCGTCGGTGAGCATGAGGCCGCCGCGCTCGAACAGATCGATCAGGCGGCCGGGCGTGGCAATGAGGACGTCCACGCCCTTCATCAGCGCCTCTTTCTGGTCGTTCAGGCTTTCGCCGCCGATCAGGAGCGCGTGGTTCAGCTTGAGGTACTTGCCATATTCGACAAAGTTTTCCGCAACCTGGAGGGCCAGCTCGCGGGTGGGCTCCAGGATCAGACTGCGCGGCATGCGGGCGCGGCTGCGCGAGCCGCTGAGAATGTCCAGCATGGGCAGGGTGAAGCTGGCGGTCTTGCCTGTGCCGGTCTGCGCCACGCCCATGACGTCCCGGCCGGACAGCACGGCGGGTATGGCCTGCGCCTGGATCGGGGTGGGGTGCTTGTAGCCCTTTTCCTCGATGGCGCGCAGGATCGGTTCGGAGAGGCCCAGATCGGCGAAGATGATCTCGGGCTCGGCCGGCGCTTCAGGTGCGCTGGCGGCCGATGCTTCGGCGGCCTGGTCGTCCGGTGCCACGAAAGTGACGGCGGCGAGTTCCGCGGCGATGGCGGCGGCATCATGGGCCTGTTCGGATTCGGTCCCGGCATCCTCGGCGCGCTCTTCTTCGGGCTGTCCGCCTTCGGTCAGGCTGTCTTCGATCACGCTGTTTTCGGGCTGGCTTGGGATGGCCGACGGTGCTGCGGATTCGGCTGCCATGTCTGGCGAATGTGCCTGGGCGTCAGGCGGATTGGCGGTGCTGTGCAGATCGGGCACGGACTCATCCGCCTCGTGGGCTGGGGTTTGGTTCAACAAATCTTCTCGGTCTCTTGGAAATTGTGCGGCTGGGCAGTCACGCGGCCGTAACGGGCAGGTTGCCCCGGGCGAACCGCACCTATGCGCGTCGCTTCGCGGGATATCTGAAACTGCGGGGTTAAAGTCAAGCTTTTCGCGCTTGCGGCAGCGTTGGGAAAGGAAGAAAGCACTTCTTTTTTGAAAAAAGGAGCGAAAAACTTCTGGTCCCTTTTTCTGAAAAAGGACTGCTTGCTTTCCTGCCTTCGTAAAGGACCATGAATGCCGTCGAGGATCGAAGACTACGCCATGATAGGCGATCAGGTGACATCCGCGCTGGTCGGCCGCAACGGCTCGATCGACTGGCTGTGCCTGCCGCATTTCGACAGCCAGGCCTGCTTTGCGGCGCTGCTGGGCGACCGCGAGAACGGAAGCTGGAGCCTGGCGCCGCAGAAGGGCGCGTCTGCGACGCGGCGAAGCTACCAGGGCGACAGCCTGATCCTGGAGACGGTGTTCGAGACGGCGGGCGGCACGGTGGCGGTGGTGGATTTCATGGCGATGGGCCAGCCCACGCCGACGCTGGTGCGGCTGGTGCAAGGCAGAACCGGGCGCGTGGCAATGCAGACCGACCTGGCATTACGTTTCGATTACGGAATAAGCGTGCCCTGGGTGACCAAGCTGGACGACCAGCCGGGCCTGTGCGCGATCGCCGGGCCGAACATGGTGGTGCTGCGCACCGACGTGCGGCTGCAGGGGCGCGACATGCGCAGCCTGGGCGAGTTCACCGTCTCGGCCGGGCAGACGGTGCCGTTCGTGCTGTCCTACGGTAAATCACACAGGAAGCCGCCGGCCGCGATCGACCCGCTGGCAGCGCTTGCAGAGACGGCTACGTATTGGGAGACGTTCATCAGCCGGTGCCGCTACAAAGGGCCCTACACCGCGGCGGTACACCGGAGCCTGCTCACGCTAAAGGCGCTGACCTATGCGCCCACAGGCGGGATCGTGGCGGCGCCCACCACGTCCTTGCCGGAACAGTTGGGCGGCCCGCGCAACTGGGATTACCGGTTTTGCTGGCTGCGCGATGCCAGCCTGACTTTGTATGCGCTGATGGACGCCGGCTATACCGAGGAGGCGGTCGCCTGGCGCGACTGGCTGCAGCGCAGCGTGGCGGGAGCGGCCAGCCAGATACAGATCATGTACGGCCTGCATGGCGAGCGCTCGCTGGACGAACGCGAGCTGCCTTGGCTGTCCGGATATGAAAAGAGCGCGCCGGTGCGCGTGGGCAATGCGGCCAGCGGGCAGGTGCAACTGGACGTGTATGGCGAGGTGCTGGAGGCGCTGCACCAGGCGCGCCGGCGCGGGCTGAAGGCGCCGCCGCATGGCTGGGCGTTGCAGCGCAACATCGTGGCCCACCTGGCGGAGATCTGGCAGGAGCCGGACGAGGGGATGTGGGAGATACGCGGCGGGGCGCAGCACTTCACCTTCAGCAAGATCATGGCCTGGGTGGCGGTGGACCGCATGATCAAGGATGCGGTGCGCTACCACCTGCACGGGCCGATCGATGCCTGGCGGGCGATGCGCACGGCGATAGAGCAGCGCGTGCTGAGCGAGGGCTATGATCCGGTGCGCAACACCTTCGTGCAGGTGTTCGGCGGGCACGAGCTCGATGCGACGCTTCTGCTTATCCCGATGGTCGGATTCCTGCCGGCGAACGATCCGCGCGTGATGGGCACGGTGGCGGCCATAGAGAAAGATCTGCTGCAAGACGGGTTCGTCATGCGTTACCGCACGCAAAGCAATGTGGATGGGTTACCGCCAGGCGAAGGCGCGTTCCTGGCGTGCACGTTCTGGCTGGTGGATGCCTACGCGATGCAGGGCCGTACGGACGAGGCGCGCGCCTTGTTCCAGCGGCTACTCGGCTTGTGCAACGATTTGGGGCTGATGAGCGAGGAGTATGACGCCGGCGCCGCGCGCCTGGTGGGCAACTTTCCGCAGGCGTTCTCCCACGTGGCCCTGGTGGCGTCCGCGATGCGGCTCTCGCAAGGTGGCACGCCGGACAAGACGCCGAGCGGCGACGCGATCAGACAGGGCGACCGGCACTAGGCTGGTGTAGGAAGCAAGCAAGCAGTTCTTTTTTGAAAAAAAGAACCAAAAAACTTTTATCTCCGTAGGGCGCGTTGCTTCAACGGTCCGCGACAGCGCAGACAAAAGCTTTTTGCTTCTTTTTCTCGAAAAAGAAGGC
>CAXTVW010000090.1:0-14238 GCA_964247675.1 uncultured Acetobacteraceae bacterium | reverse complement strand
ATGGCCTCCTCGTCCAGCCCATACTCGCGATACAGATCCACGATGTCGCCGCTCTGTCCGAAACGGTCCACGCCCAGCGGCACCACGCGTTGGCCGCGTACGGCGCCCAGCCAGCCGAGCGCGGCCGGGTGGCCGTCCAGGATGGTCACGATCGCGCTCCCCGCCGCCATCGGGGCCAGTATCTGTTCGATATGGCTGGGCTGTGCCGCACCGGCGCGTCGCGCACGGCCGGCGGCGAGCCAGCCGGCATGCAGGCGGTCCGGGCTGGTTATTGCCAGCAGACCGGCGTTCGGCACCTCTTCGCGCAACGTCGCGAACGCCGCTTCGGCCTCAGGCGCCAGCGGCCCCTGGTAGGCCAGTGCGAGCGGGGCGCCTTTGCCGGGCGGCACCACCCAATGCGCGCCGGCGATCACCGAAGCTGCGTCCAGCGCACGGGCGCGGTGGGGCAAGGCACGGGTGGACAGGCGCAGCCACACGGCCGAGCCGTCCGGCTTCTGCATGTGCTCCAGCGCCCAGCGCAGCATAATGGCCAGCTCGTCCACGTAGGCCGGTTCGTAGCTGGCAAGCCGGTCCGCGGCCATGCCGAGCAGGGGGGTGTTGACCGACTGGTGCTGGCCGCCCTCCGGCGCCAGGCTGATGCCGGAGGGCGTCGAGACGAGCAGGAAGCGGGCGTCCTGGTAGCAGGCGTAGATCAGCGCATCGAGGCCGCGGTTGACGAACGGGTCGTACACCGTGCCGATCGGCAGCAGGCGCGCTCCGCACAGCGCGTGGCTTAGGCCGGCCGCGCCAAGCAGCAGGAACAGGTTCTGCTCGGCGATGCCCAGCTCGATGTGTTGGCCGGACGGGCTCATGCCCCAGCGCTGCATGCTGGCGACCTTGGTGTCGCGGAACACGTCATTGCGGGTGTGGCGGTCGAACAGGCCGCGGCGGTTTACCCAGGGGCCCAGGCTGGTGGAGACGGTGACGTCCGGGCTGGTGGTCAGCATGCGGCTGGCGGCCGCCTTCCAGGGGCCTTCGGCGCGGCCGATTTCGCCGAGTATCTCGCCGAAGCCCGTCTGGGTCGAAAGCGTGCGGTCGTCCAGCTTCCCGAGTGGCACGGTGGCGGGGAGGGGAATGAGCGGCGCCTCATAGACGCGGCCGTGCGGGGTCAGCGGGGTCGCGAATGGGACGGTATTGATGAACGCGCGCAGTTCGGCCTCGGGCAGGTCCAGGCCCTCCGCCAGGTCCCATTCGTGGCCGGGCCGGATCTGCATGTCGGCGCGGAACGCCTCCATCTGCTCGCGTGTCATCAGGCCGGAATGGTTGTCCTTGTGGCCGGCGAACGGCAGGCCCATGCCCTTTATGGTGTAGGCGATGAAGCAGGTGGGGCGGTCGCCCTCGCGGTCCGCTTCGGTCAGCGCATCGAGTATGGTATCCAGGTCGTGGCCGCCGAGGTTGGTCATCAGGGCTGCCAGGTCGGCGTCGCTGAGCGGGTCGATGATGGCGCGCAGCGCCTGGCTGCGGCCAAGATCGGCGAGCAACGCAGTGCGCCAGGCAGCGCCGCCCTGGAAGGTGAGCGAGGCGTAGAGGCTGTTTGGGCAGTCGTCGATCCAGGCGCGCAGGGCCTCGCCGCCCGGCTTGGCAAAGGCGGCCTCCTGAAGGCGGCCGTGTTTGATGCGCACCACGTTCCAGCCCATGTCGCCGAACAGGCCCTCGAAGCGGCCGAACAGGCGATCCTGCACGACGGAATCCAGGCTCTGGCGGTTGTAATCGACGATCCACCAGACGTTGCGTACGTCGTGCTTCCAGCCTTCTAGCAAGGCCTCGTAGATGTTGCCCTCGTCCAGCTCGGCATCGCCGGCGATGGCGATGTGGCGGCCGGGGCGGGCGCCGTCCGGCAACAGGCCGTGCAGGCGCACGTAGTCCTGGATGAGGGCTGCGAAGCTGGTGGCCGCCACACCCAGGCCCACGGAGCCGGTGGAGAAATCCACCTCGGCGCCGTCTTTCACCCGGCTTGGATAGGCTTGCGCGCCGCCGAACCGGCGCAGGTTCTCCATTTTCTCAACCGACTGCCGGCCGAACATGTAGTTGGCGGCGTGGAACACCGGGGACGCGTGCGGCTTGACGGCCACGCGGTCCTGCGGGCGCAATTTGGCGAAGTAGAGCGCGGTCATGATGGAGATGACGGACGCGCAGCTCGCCTGGTGGCCGCCGACTTTCAGCCCGTCTCGGTTCGGGCGGATGTGGTTGGCATTGTGTATGGTCCAGGCGGAAAGCCAGAGCAGCTTTCGCTCAATCTGGCGGAGCATGTGCAGGTTTGTCGTCGGCCGCTCGGCGGTGATGCTCATGAAAGGAAGCAAGGCCTTCTTTTTTGAAAACAAGAAGCAAAAAACTTTTGCTCCTCCGCTGTTCCGCCGCTTCGGCTTATCCGGACTCGCGCGACTGGTGCAAATGCGGGGTAGCAAAAGTTTTTGGTCCTTTTTTCCAAAAAGGACTGCTTGCTTTCTTACCTTGGATGAGGTGCCCGCATGACCCTGATCATCACGGTCGCTCAACAGAAAGGCGGCGCCGGCAAGACAATGCTGGCCGCCAACCTGGCCGCGGCGTGGGCAGGCAAGCATCGCGTCACGCTCCTGGACATCGACCCGCAGAACAGCCTTGGCCACTGGCACAAGTTGCGCGAGCAGCGCCCGGCGCTGGCCGCGATCGGTTTTGCCGCGGTGTCCGGCTGGCGGGTAAAGGGCGAGCTGGACCGGCAGGCGGGGGCGGCCGACATACTGGTGGTCGATACGCCGCCGCAGATCGACAGCGATGCGGCGCGTGCGATCAGGGCGGCATCCCTCGTGGTGATACCAGTGCAGCCCGCCATGCCGGATCTTTGGGCGTCGGCCGGCACGCTGAAGCTGGTGACGGCCGAGCGGCGGCGGGTGGCGGTTGTGCTGAACCGGACCCCGGGCAAGTCCGCGCTGCGCAGCACGGTCGAGGCTGCGTTTGCGGCATCCGGGCTGCCGGTGCTGCCGCACACGCTTGGTGACCGGCGCGCCTATGCGCAGGCCTTCGCGCAAGGTATGGGCGTGACGGAGGCGCCGACCCGAAGCGTGGCGGCGGCCGAGCTGTCCGCGCTGGCGGAGGCCCTATTGGAGATCGCGAGATGATACCGCACGCGCCCTGGCTGAACCTGCTGCTTGCCTTGCACCTCCTGGCGGCCACCGCCTGGGTGGGCGGCATGCTGTATGCGCTGGTTGTACTGCGGCCGGCGCTGGGCGTGCTGGATCCGGCGCCACGGCTGCAACTGCATATGCTGACGCTTAAGCGGTTCTTCCTGGTGGTATGGCATGCGATGCCGATCATGCTGCTCACCGGCTGGGCGATGATCGGGCTGGCAGGATGGGGCATGGCGCATCTGCCGTGGTACGTGAACGTCATGCAGCTGCTTGGCCTGCTGATGGCGGCGGTGTTCCTGTACGCGTATTTCGCGCCGTTCCGGCGCCTGCGCCGTGCGATACGGCCAGGACCGGAAGTGCTGGAGCGCATACGGCAGCTCATCACGGTGAACCTGGCGCTAGGCGTAGCCGTGATCGTGGTGGCCTCGCTGGGGCATATGTGGTGATGTGGCGCAACGCGGTGTTTCGCTGGCCTAACCGGCCCGCCAGCTGAGTAAAGCTGCCGGACCGGTTCACTCCGCCGTGGCACATGCGCATTTTGTGTTGCGTCACGGCGTTCGTTGACCTAGCGGGCAAGATAAAAGTTTTTTGCTTCTTTTTTTTTCAAAAAAGAAGGCTTTGCTTACTTTCTTACGTAGCAAGAACCTAAAACTCATCGCAGAAGCAAAGTCGCTTCAACAACATCGCTCTCGTCCGGCATGTGCTTCAGGCTAAACCCAAGGTGACGCACGAAGCCAAGCATCGGCTGGTTTTCCGACAGAATCTGGCCGGTGACCTCCGGCACGCCGCGCCCGCGTGCCCAGGCGATCAGGCAATCCATCAGATGGCGCGCCAGGCCCAAACCCTTGCAGTCAGGCTCCACCACGATGGCGAACTCGCCGGCGCCGCCCACCGTCTCGCACACCAGACGCGCCACGCCGACGCTGGCCTGGTCGCGCGTGCGCACGGCGAGAAACGCCATCTCGCGGTCGTAATCGATTTGTGTCAGGCGGGCCATCTGCTCGGGGGCAACTTGACGGACAGCGCTGAAGAACCGGTAGCGCAGGTCTTCCGGCGGAATGCGGCGCACCATGGCTGCGTGGGCTGCCGCGTCCTCAGGGCGGATCGGGCGTATGCGGAAATCCTGGCCGTGGCTGGACCAGTCATGCGCCAGCTCTTCCGGATAGGGCGAGATGGCCAAAGCTGCCCGCTCGCTGGCGGGGCGCAGCCAGATCGCGGCGTCCTCGGCGGCCGCACTGCCGTCCTGGTGCAGCCACAGGCGCGGCACGCCGAGGCTGGCGATGGCCGGCTCGTCCACCAGTAGCTGGCTGACGCGGACCAGCGCGTCCGCTGCGGCTTCGAGCAGGGCAGGGTCCTGCAGGCCGGCGCGCCCGGCCAGGGCCAGGGCCAGCGGCAGGTTGAGCGGCGGCAGGCCAAACGCGGCGGCGGCATCCGGCAGCAAGGCGAATGCGATGGCGGGACCGAACGTGGGATCGTCATGCACCCGTATCGCTGCGGCCGGTCCCGCCCCCGTGCCGGATGACAGGCCGTAGCAGGCGAGAAGCCCAAGCGACTCGGAGCGGCTGAGGGCCGCGCGGTCGGCTTCGCGGGCGCCGGCCAGGATGCGCGACGCTGCCGCGCGGTCCGGATCGACTGCCAGCACCTGACCGGGCGGCAGCTCGCGGGCGGCGTGCCGGGCGGCGCGGTCCCGCAGCAGGTGGCCAAACGCCTGCACCGCCTGCTCCGGGGTGGCAAACGCCGGCAGTCCGGCTTCAGCCAGACGGCGCCGGTGCGCGGCACCCGTCGTCTCGCCCATCACGCAGGTCAGCACAGGCAAGTGCGCGGTATGCGCGGCGGCCACCACCGACTCGACCGCCACGGCGTCGCCGGGCCCGCTCGGCGAGAGCAGCACGAGCACGCCGCCCACCCCCGGAACGGCGCCCACCATGGCGGCGATGCTGGCCACATCCGTGGGCGCCGCGCTGCCGGCATAGACCAGGCCAAGCGTAAGGTCGGCCGGCAGGCTGGCGGTCAGGATCTGTTGGGCGTTAGGCGGCAGCACTGCCAGGCGTATGCCGGCGCGCAGCGCGGCATCGGCCGCCAGCCGGCCGGGGCCGATTGCGTTGGTGATCACCGCCATCGTCTCGCCGCGCAGCGGACGGGCGCGGCTGAGCGTCTCGGCGGCGGCCAGGAACGCTTCGAGCTGGTGCACCACGAACACGCCGGCGCGGTTCAGCGCTGCGGCGAACACGGCGTCCGCCTGGCCGGTCGGGTCCAGCAGCAGGCCGCCGGGGCGAAGTGCCACCACTGGCCGCAGGCGGGACGCGGCGCGCGCGGCGGAGATGAAGGCGCGCCGGTCACGCACCCGCCGAATGTCGAGCAGGATCAGCTTGGTTTCGGGGTCGCGCGCCAGGAAATCCAGCACCGCGCCGAAGCCCACATCCGCGTTGCCGCCGATTCCCACCACGTGGCTGAAGCCCACGCCGTTCGGCCCGGCCCAGTCCACCACCGCGCGCGCCAGCGACGCCGATTGCGTGACCAGGGCGATGTGGCCGCCCGGCACCGGCATGTGGGACAGCGACGCGTTCAGCCCTAGCGACGGCGCCGCCACGCCGAAGGAGCTCGGGCCCAGAACGCGCACCCCGGCCGCACGCGCCAGCGGGCCGGGATCGATCAGGTGTCCGGTCAGCACCGCCGCCGTGCCTCCGCTTGCGCCGAAATCGGCCAGATCTCGCGCGGCCTGGGCGCCCGTGCTGGTGATGATGGCCAGGTCGGGCACGGCGGCGCCTAACTCGCCCTTGAAGCCGCCTGCTTTCAGATTGGCCAGCACGCGCACACCGTCTGGCGTAGCCTCACCGAGCACGGTGACGCTGGCTGGCGTCAGCAGACGGTCGATGAACGGGCGTTTTGTTCGGCCTATGGTCATGGGGACCTAAGCAAGAAAGGAAGCAGTTCTTTTTTGAAAAAAAGAACCAAAAAACTTTTTCTCCTGGCGACGCTGCACTAACCGAGCGCTTCAGGGTATCTCGGGCATGATACAGGCGGGGAACAAAAGTTTTATCATAAAAGAAGGCCTTCCTTGCCTTCCCTTGACGCACGCCGCGCCTTTCCCCATACACACCGCCTCCCGGCCGAAGCGCCGTTTTCGAGGACCACCAATGTCTCGCCGCTGCCAGATGACGGGCAAGGGTGTGCTGAGCGGTAACAACGTCAGCCACGCCAACAACAAGACTCGCCGCCGCTATTTGCCGAACCTGCAGGAGACGTCCCTGCTATCGGACACGCTGGGCGCCCAGGTGCGCGTGCGTGTCTCCACGCGGGCGCTGCGCACCATCGAGCACAATGGCGGGCTGGATGCGTTCCTGCTTTCCACGCCGAACCGGGATCTGCCGGAAGAGGCGCAGGCCATCAAGCGCCGCATCGCGCGCGCAGCGGCCAAGCGTCAGGCGGCTTCAGCCACCGCGTAATCGCGTTGGGGCGTCATGCGCCCGTTAACCTGATGCTCGCTCCTGGATGGTAGATTCTATGCATGGAGCTTTCTGCATGGCATCTGGCGCTGCCCTGTGCCGTCTGGCTGGCCTGGTTCGTCTGGGCGGGCGAGCGCGCTCGGCGCCGCCGTGCCGAGCAGGCGGCCACCGACTTGCGCCAGTCGCAGGAAAATACGCTGCGGCTGTTGCGCTTGAGCACGGGCGACCAGCGTAACCTCGCACTTACGCTGATCGGACATGCCGAGGCGCTGCAACCTTCCGACCCATCGTTGACCGGTCTAGCGCGGCGGCTGCTGGAAATGTCGGACACGCTGGTGGAACATACCGAGGCGCCGGAGGCACCACGCTTCCTGGCAGACGAGGTGTTGGCTCTGTCGAGCGCAGTGGCGTTCGCTGTTGCACAGGTGGTGGCCCATTTGGGGCCGAGCCGGCGTGCGTGGCGGGTTGAACCGGCATTCGACGATACGATGCTGCAGGCCGACAAACGCGCGGTGAACCAGGTGCTCGTCAGCGTTCTGACCTCGGCCGCGGCAGCTACACGGGATGGCGACTGGATCGAGCTTTCGCTGAAGCGGGAGGAGGACTGGTTATGCGTCGTTGTGCAGGACGAAGGTACCGGCCTGCCAGTGACCCAGGGCGATGCCCATCCTGAGGAGAGCCGCGGGATCGGCCTTCGCCTCACCCTGGCGCGCAGCTTGATGCAGGCGCATGGCGGCAGCCTGACGGTGCAGTCTGCGGAATGCGTGGGTACACGCGTTTATCTGCGCTTCCCCGCCGCCAGGCTGGTCACGCACCAGCCGCGCTCGCTGGCAGGAGAACCTGCCGGCCAGGACTGACCGCTCAGGGTCCGAAGCTACCTGGCGCCCGCCCGGTTGTCGTCCGTGCCGGCGCCCAGCGGACCGCCGCCGACGGAAGACCCAGCGCTGGCGCCGATATAGGGGCCCGCCCCGTTGTTGGAGATGCCCACCGGACCGGTCGGTGCGCTGTTGCTGTTATCCGCGCATCCCGCCAGGGCAAGGGCAACGATGATCCACTTCATCGGCGTGTCTCCGTTATGTCTTAGAATGCTACTGGCTATTTGCCCGAGGGTTTGGCCGGTGCTTTCGCCGTGTCGTTGCCCGTCTTGATGAACGTCGTGTTCGCCGGAGCCAGCTTCTTGTTGGCCTTCGGCTTCTTGGCCTCGCGATTGCCGTGCTGCTTGTCGCCCTTGCCCATGATGGATGCGTTCCTTGCTGGGCGGCATCTGGTTGCCGCGGGAACAAGCTAGGCGCTTGTCTTCTCCTGGGCACAAGGGAGGCCAATTCTTCGATAGGAAGAAAGGCCTTCTTTTTTGAAAAAAAGAAGCAAAAAACTTTTGTTCCTGGCGACGCTGCATCAGCTGGGCGCTTCAGGATATTACTGGTTTAGTACTGACGGGGAGAAGAGTTCTCGTTCTTCTTTCCAGAAAGATCCCTTGCTTCTCTGGCTGTAAGCTCCTTGCGTGCCGTTGGTCCGTCACGCTCAATGCGTCGGCACAACCAGCCTTGGAGACCGACGCCATGCTTGCGAACACCAGACGCGCGCTGTTGACCGGATTGGCCTGCATCGCCTTCGCGGTGCAAGCCACGGCAGGCACGCCGCGCCCGGCCGATGCGGGGCCGGTGAGCGAGGCGAAGCTGTCCGTCACGCTGGTGATGCGGTTGGCCGACCCAGCGGGTGCGGAGGCGCTGCTCACCCATGTCAGCACGCCCGGCGACGCGCTGTTTCGCAAGTTTCTCACCCAAGCCCAGTTTGCTAGCCGGTTCGGACCATTCGCCACCGATATCGCCGAGGCGCAGGCGACCCTTGCGGGCTTCGGCCTGACGGCGGAACGCGCAGGCACCAGCACATTGCACGTGACCGGCACGCCGGCCGCGTTCGAGCATGCCTTCCAGGTGGAGCTGCACGCCTTCACCGTGGCGGCCCAGCCCGGCTCCTCCGCCTACGGCTTCCACGCGCCACTGCAGCGCCCGACGATGCCTGCGCGTATCGCCCCGCTCGTGCAGGCCGCCTTCGGGCTGGACAGCCGGCCTGCGATGCACCCGCATTTGCGCCGCGTGGCCGCGGCACTGCGGCCACACGCCGTGCAACTCGGCCGTGTGCCCGCCATCAAGCCGCCAGACATGCCTGGTGTCTGGACCGTCACGGACTTCGCCGACTATTACAACGCCGTGCCGCTATACAAGGCGGGGATCGACGGCACCGGGCGCACCATAGGGATCGCCACCCTCGCGAGCTTCACGCCAAGCGACGCCCTCACGTATTGGACCGCGCTCAACCTTCCGGTCAGCGCGAAGCGGATCACCGAAATAAAGGTTGATGGCGGTTCGGGCGCGCCGAGCGACAATGCCGGATCGGACGAGACCACCTTGGACGTGGAACAATCCGGCGGCATCGCACCCGGTGCGCGCGTCCTTGTCTATGAGGCGCCGAACACCAATCAGGGCTTCGTCGATCTGTTTGCAAAGGCGGTCGACGACAACATGGCGGATGCGATCTCGACAAGCTGGGGCGATTGGGAGATCGAGTCGGACTACGCCAACGCACCGGTGACCGACCCGGTCGGCGGCAGCAAAACAGGCAGTCTCCTGGCCATGCATCAGCTGTTCGTGCAGGCCGGGCTGCAAGGCCAGTCCATGATGGCCGCAGCCGGTGACGCCGGCGCCTACGACGCCAATGACGGAATGACGCCACCCGACTACAGCCTGGCGCTCAGCGTCGATTCTCCCGGCAGCGATCCGGCGGTGACCTCGGCGGGCGGCACCACGCTTGCCGCCACATTCTCGTTTGCGGTCAAGCATAAGCCGGACGTGGTGATCACCATCCCCACTGAGCGCGTGTGGGGCTGGGATTACCTGCTGCCGCTGTGCCAGGCGCTGAAGCTGGATCCCGTCGCCTGCGGCATCCTGCCGGTGGGCGGCGGCGGCGGCGTCAGCATCCACTTCCCCGTGCCGGCCTATCAGAAAGGCATCAACGGCGTGCAGATCAGCCAGCCGAACCAGCAACTGATCGACGAGGATGCGGTGCCGCCCGAAACGCTCTACACGCTGCCGGCCGGTTTCGCCGGACGCAACGTGCCGGACGTGTCGCTGAACGCCGATCCGGAAACCGGCTACGTCATCGGCTACACCTCCAGCGCGCCCGGCAGCACCTACGGTTTCGAGCAGGCCGGTGGCACCAGCTTCTCCGCGCCGCAGCTCAACGGCGTGACCCAGTTGCTTGCGCAAAGTGCAGGCGGCCGCTTGGGTCTGCTCAATCCGTTGCTCTACGCACAAAGCAAGCTGCTCGCGGGATATGAGGGTGCGCATGCGCCGTTGCGGTTCATCAAGGCGGGCAGCAACGAGTTCTACAAGGGAAATTACGGGTATAGTCCGGCGTCCGGCGTAGGGACGATCAATGTCGCCAATCTGGCGGCAACGGCGGCGGCAGCGGGTAAGTGAAGAAAGACCTTCTTTTCTGAAGAAAAGAAGCAAAAGACTTTCACTCCCCGCTGGCACACAGGCACGCTTCGGTTCTGCAATGGTCTGCGATTGCAGTCAGGCCTAAACGCTGTGACAGCTTGTGTCGGAAGTCTTCCAACCGTTGTTCTTCAGATAGAGACCGTTTGAAACGTTACTGGACTGCCTGCTTGAGCACTGCCACTACCACCAAAAGCCTTTGTTTCCGTCGGGTGCGCGTTGCTGAAGCGCGCGCTTCACCGTTCCGCGTCAGCACAGATAAAAGCTTTTTGCTTCTTTTTCTCGAAAAAGAAGGTCTTTCTTCCTTTCCCCCCCACCCCCCAAGACCGTTCACCAAACCGTTAACTCCGCATCCGATTTCTTCTCATTTCGTAATACCTACGGGTCTCGGCGCCCGTTCACATTGCGAGGACCACATTTGTAATGAGCAGACGTTACGCGATAGCGGGATCGGCCGCGCTGCTGGCTGCCACGGCCCTGGCTACGCCTGTCGGAGCCGATGCGGCAACCTGGGTTGCGACGGCCACGCAGGGCGTGCCGGTAAGTGCACTGACAGGTGCGACGGATCTGGGAGCGGTGGAGGCTTCGCAGCCGCTCACCCTGCGGATCGGCTTGCAGATGCAAAACAAGGCAGCACTGCTCGGTCTGGTGCAGGCGCAATCCCAGCCGTCGAGCGCCTCCTATGGGCAGTTCCTCACACCCAAGCAGTTTGCCGCCGCGTACGGCGCGCCCGCTGCCGGCATTGATGCGGTTGTCGCCTATCTGAAGAAGGCCGGGTTCACCGGCATAACGGTCGAGCCGAACCACCTGCTTATCAGCGCTGACGGGACGGCCGCGCAGGCTGCGTCCGCCTTCAACACCACACTGGAAAAGGTCTCGGTCGGCGGCAACACGCAGTTCGTCAATCTTACCGCGGCGGAGGTTCCGGCCGCACTCGGTGGAAGCGTCAGCGCCGTGCTCGGCCTGAATACCGTGGGCAAGATGGTGTCGCAGATCGCCCTGCCGACGCCGCAATATCTGGTCAGCTACAACCCCACGCAGTTCCTCGCCATCTACGGCGCAACGAACGCCGCGCCGCCGCGCCGCGCTTCGATCGCCATCATGGCAGAGGGCGACCTCACCGGGGTGATCTCCGACCTTCGCATCGAGGAAAAGGCCTTTGGCCTGCCGCAGGTGCCGGTGACGGTAGTGCCGGTGGGCGCGGCAAGCACGGATGTGTCGGGCGCCGACGAGTGGGACCTGGACACGCAGTATTCCTCCGGCCTCGCGCAGAACCTGAAGATGCTTTATCTCTACGACACGACGTCGTTGTCGGATTCCGATCTTGCGCTGGAGTTCTCGCGCTGGGCCACCGACGACAAGGCGAAGGCCGCGAGTGCATCGCTCGGCGAGTGCGAGATATTCCCCTACGTGGACGGCTCGATGACCGTCGATGATATGATCTTCCTGGAAGCCGCCTCGCAAGGGCAGAGCTTCTTCGCTTCTGCCGGGGACACCGGGTCGTTCTGCCCTGTCGGGCCGGCCGGCGTGAACGGCGTGCCGCTTGGTGCGCCGCTGGTGAACTATCCCGCGGCCAGCCCCTACGTCGTGGCCGTTGGCGGCACCACGCTGCTGACCAAGGCTAATGGCAGCTACGATTCGGAAATCACCTGGTATGCCGGCGGTGGCGGCATCTCCCAGTTCGAAACGAGTCCGTCCTGGCAGGAAGCGGCCGTGTCCTTGCTGTCGGCGACCGGCACGCGCGGCGTGCCGGACGTGGCGATGGACGCCGACCCGAACTCTGGCGCCACCGTTTATGTGGATGGCGCAGCGGAAACAGTGGGCGGCACCAGCCTGTCCTCGCCGCTTTCGCTGGGTATCTGGGCGCGCGCGATCAGCAACAATTCCAATCTCGGGCTCGCCGGGCCGCGCCTCTACGCGTTGTATAATCCAACGGGCGGTGCCGGCGGCCTCGTGGGCAGCTATCTGAGAGGCGGCTTTCACGACATTACCGTCGGCGCGAATGGATTATACACGGCCTTGCCGGGTTACGATCTGACGACCGGACTGGGCACGTTCATCATTCGTCAGTTCGTGGCTGACGTCTCGAAGTAAGCAAATCGTCCTCGTCTGGCAAAAAAGCCAAACGCTTCTTCTCCCTGTCGGCAGCTGCTTCAGCAATTGCCGGCAGGGATGAGCGGTCTGATCTATAGTTCGCGGAACTCGAGCGAACTCCGCGTGGCCCGGTCGCGTCCGTTGCTTTGCAGGTCGGATAAGCGGGTTTCCGGTGCGTAATGGAAATCTAACGCCATCGTGGTTAACAGCACTATTAACCCCGAGTATTCTTGCGCTGCACATCTCAGTCATTATGGCCTCCGCCGCTTCTTAGGAAGCGGCGCTTTTGGCTTCGTTGGGAATTTTGGCGCCAAACTTTCAATCTTAGGAGGTGTCAGAGTCTGTTAAAGACTGCTTCACCACCGGAGTGTCAGTCCGGCAACGAAGTCAAAACAGTAAACGGCACGGCCATTACCAACCCCGCAGCGAATGGCAAAGCCGCAAAGAAGGCAAACGCCGAAACCGACCCGAACAGCCCAAGAAGCACAACGCCGCAAAAGCTATGCGGCCAGAACATCTTTGCGGCGGCGGCCCAACTGAAAGCGTGGCCGTCGCGCACCTGGCCGCCCCAGCCGACACGCCGGCCAAAGGCCAGGCCCAGCACCGCCCACGTCTTATGCGCCGCGATGATCGGGTCTTGCAGCAGGGTGGCGCCTAGTTCCTTCAGGCATCCGCCGATGAAGACCGAGGCGCCGCCAAACTGACGCCGCAATGCCGGACGTAGCAGCACTTCGGCGTAGCCGAGCAGTTTCGGTGCGTGCAGCGTCAGCCAGCCGGACGCGAGCAGCAGCAGCAGCGGCGCGCGTGCAACGGCCGCGCCGCCCAGCGCAGCGTTCAACGCGGCCAGCGGCAACATGGCAAACCAGAACGGCGTCAGAACGTAATGCAGGATTGCCTGCAGCATCTGCAACCGGCCGAGCGGCCCCAGATCGCTTCGGTGCAACAAATGGCGGTATTGCATGTTGCCTGCGGCCCAGCGCACGTCGCGGACAAGGTAGTCGGGCAGGGTGGGTGGATGGCTCTCGCTGGAGCCCTCGTCGCTGGCCAGCACGCGCAGTTTCCAGCCGGCTGCCTGCAGGCGGGCGGCTTCCACGTGATCGTGGCTCAGGATCAGGCTGCCGTCCGGCAGCGGGTCCAGCCGGCAATGGGCGCGGAACGGCGCCACGCGGACCATCGCGTTGTGGCCCCAATACGGCCCCTGGTCGGCCTGCCACCAGGCTTGGCCCGTCGCCCACACGCGCAAGCCGTGGCGGTGACCGAAGCCAAACAGCCGGGAGAACGGCGCATGCGCGCCGTGGCCCTGAAAGGTGGCCTGCAGGACGGCCAGCCGAGGGTCCGCCTGCATGACGGAGGCCATGCGCTCGATCGCGGGAAGCGTCATCTCGCTATCGGCATCCAGGCACAGCATCAGCGCAAATGCGTCTGCGTGGGCATCCAGGAACGACATGACGTTGCCGGCCTTGAAGCCGGTGTTGGCTGTGCGCCTGCGGTACAGCACGTCCGGTCCGCCACCGGCGCGCAGACGTTCGGCCGCTGCCGCCTCCTCGGCCGCCACGCTATCGGACGCGGTGTCCGAGAGCACGCACAGGACGTAACACCCGGCCCGGCCAGCCTGCCCGATCTCGGCGGAAAGGCGGGCGAGACGGCCGAAGACGGCCGGCACGTCCTCGTCGCGCACGCAGACTGCGATTGCGGTGCGCAGGCTAGCGGGCTGGCGCGCTTGCGGAAGGGCGAGTTGCGGCAGCACGGCTTGCACCGGGTCGGGTGCGCTCAGGCGTATGGTGAAGCCGATCAGTCCGGTTGCCGCCGACAGGGCGAGCCACGGCGCGTTCAGTACGAGACAGGCGAAGATGGCCGCGCGGAGGATGGTCCAGCCATCGGGGGCGATTGCGCGGGCGCCAAGCCAGATCAGTGCGGCCGAGATTGCCAGGACCAGCGCCAGGAACAGCATGCGGCGCAGACGCACTGGCTCTGTTGCAAATATGATTCTTATACCTCTGTTAAAGGAAGGCCAGGGGCTCTGCCCCTGGACCCCGCTAAGGACAGTCGTCCTTAGAA
>CAXTVW010000089.1:0-14293 GCA_964247675.1 uncultured Acetobacteraceae bacterium | reverse complement strand
AGAAAGGAAGGCCTTCTTTTTCGAGAAAAAGAAGCAAAAAGCTTTTATCTGCGCTGTCGCGGACCTTTCCGGATAGGTCCGCGACAGCACGGATAAAAGTCTTTTGCTTCTTTTCTTCAGAAAAGAAGGCCTTGCTTGCCTAAACATTCCGCGTCTGCCGCCGGCCCAACGTATCGAGCACCGCCATACGCACCGCCACCCCCATTTCCACCTGCTCGCGTATCAGGCTGCGCGCAGGATCGTCGGCAATAGCGCTGTCAATCTCCACGCCACGGTTCATCGGCCCCGGATGCATGACGAGCGCGTCCGGCCGCGCGCGCGCCAGGCGGGCGGCGTCCAGGCCGTAGAAGCGGAAATACTCGCGCGCCGAAGGTATCTGGCCGCGGGTCATGCGCTCGCGCTGCAGGCGGAGCATCATGACGATGTCCACGCCGGCCAGGCCGTCGTCCATGTTGTGGAAGACGTCGATGCCGAGCCGGTCGATGCCGGGCGGCATCAGCGTGGGCGGGCCGATCAGGCGCACCGCGGCGCCCATGGTGGTGAGCAGGTAGATGTTGGAGCGGGCGACGCGGCTGTGGGCGATGTCCCCGCAGATGGCGATGGTGAGGCCCTGCAGCGTGCCGCGCCGGCGGCGTATGGTCAGCGCGTCCAGCAGCGCCTGGGTCGGGTGCTCGTGCGTGCCGTCGCCGGCGTTGATGACGGCGGCATCCACCTTCTGGGCGAGCAGCGCCGGCGCGCCGGACTGGTCGTGGCGGACCACCAGCAGGTCGCACTGCATGGCGTTCAGCGTGGTGGCTGTGTCCAGCAGCGTCTCGCCCTTGTTAACGCTGCTGGCCGAGACGGACATGTTGATGACGTCCGCCCCCAGGCGCTTGCCCGCGAGCTCGAAGCTGGTGCGGGTGCGGGTGCTGTCCTCGAAGAACAGGTTGATCAGGGTGCGGCCGCGCAGCAGGTCGCGTTGCGTCTTGCCGGAGCGGTTGAGCAACGCATAGCTCTCGGCGAGATCCAGGAGCTGGCCGATCTCGGGGGGGTACATCCCTTCGATGGCGAGCAGGTGTTTTTGGGGCGGCACGGCTGGTGTTTAGCGGGTGCTACGGGGGAGGCAAGCAAGGCCTTCTTTTTTGAAAAAAAGAAGCAAAAAACTTTTGCTCCCTTCGCTGCTCCAATGCTATGGCGCGTCCGGATAGAACCGTCTGATGCAGATGCGGGGAGATAAAAGTTTTTTGGTTCTTTTTTTCAAAAAAGAACTGCTTGCCTTGCCTCACGTAGCCCGACGCTTGGCGTTATTCCCCTTGTCCCGCTTGGTATAGCTCGTCTTCACGAACCGCTTAGGCGCTGAAGGATCGCGGCGCGGCGCGGCGGAGGGTGCTTCCGACCGCGCCACCTTCACGTTGTCTTCCGCGTCGTCGGGGATGTTTGCCGCGAATTCCTCCGCGCGCGCCACGGTGATCTCGAAACGTGTCTCGTCCGGCTGGATGCGTATCGCGCCCACGTCGCGTTTCTCCACGCCGCCCATCCGGCAGATCAGCGGCAGCAGCCATTTCGGGTCGGCCTTCTGCGCCCGGCCGACATTGATGCTGAACCACACCATCGGCCCGGACGCGATGCCGGCCTTCTCCGGGCGCGGTCCCGAATCGTGGCCTGACTCGCGGACCGGCTCGCGGCGGGTGCCGGGCAGCGGGGCCAGGTCGGTGATCTCCTCCGGCGCCGGCAGGCGGGCGCGATACATGCGCACCAGGGCGGCTGCCAGGTCCTCGGCCGAGCGGCCCTCCAGCAGCGTGCGCGCCAGGTCCAGATCGTCCTCGGTCATCTCCTCGGTCAGCACGGGGTCCTTCAGGAGTCGTGCGCCGTCGCGTGCGCGTATCTCCTCGGGCAGGGGTGCGCCGGACCATTGCGCGGACACGCCGGCCGAGGCGATCAGCGCCTCCGCCGCGCGTGCGCGGTTTGCCGGCACGATCACCACGCAGGTGCCCTTGCGGCCGGCGCGCCCCGTCCGCCCGCTCCGGTGCAGCAGCGTCTGCTTGCTGTTCGGCATGTCGGCGTGGATCACCAGGCCCAGATCGGGAAGGTCCAGGCCCCGGGCAGCCACGTCGGTGGCCACGCAGACGCGCGCCTGGCCGTCGCGCATCGCCTGCAGCGCGCGCGTGCGCTCGTTCTGCGTCAGTTCGCCGGACAGCGCCACGCTGGTGAACCCGCGTTCCTGCAGACTGGCGTGCAGATGCCGCACGCCCTCGCGCGTGGCGCAGAACACCAAAGCGGTCGGCGCCTCGAAATAGCGCAGGACGTTCACCACCGCATGCTCGATCTCGCGCGGCGGCGTGCGCACCGCGCGGTATTCGATGTCCGCATGTGGCTGGTTGCGCACCAGCGTGTCGATGCGCAGCGCGTCCTTCTGGTATTTGCGCGCGAGCGCGGTGATCTCTTTTGCGATCGTGGCCGAGAACAGCAGCGTGCGGCGCCACTCGGGGGTGGCGCCCAGGAGAGTTTCCAGCTCGTCGCGGAAGCCGAGGTCCAGCATCTCGTCGGCCTCGTCCAGCACAACCACGGCCAGGTCGCCCAGCCGCAGGCGGCCGCGCGCCAGGTGGTCGCATAGCCGCCCTGGCGTGCCCACCACGATGTGGCAGCCGGCCTCCAACGCGCGGCCTTCGCGCTGGCCGTCCATGCCGCCTATGCAGGAGAGGATGCGCGCGCCCGTGCCGGCGTACAGCCAGGTCAGCTCGCGGTGCACCTGCATCGCCAGCTCGCGCGTGGGCGCGATCACCAGAGCGCGGGGGTTGCCCGGGCGATCGAAGCGTTCCTCGCCGCCCAGCAGCGTGGGCGCGAAGGCCAGCCCGTAGGCCACCGTCTTGCCGGACCCGGTCTGCGCCGAGACGAGCAAATCCCGCCCTTCGGCGCCAGGCTCCAGCACCGCCTCCTGCACGGGCGTCAGCTCCGTGTAGCCGCGGTCGGTCAACGCGCGGGCGAGGGCAGGATTGGTGGCGAAATTCATGCGTGCGATGTCCGGGATGGGGAGCAGCCTGCAGGCGCCCAAAGCCGCGAAGCGGTAGGCTGGACAGGGCGGGCTGGGGGATGTGAGTTGCGATATAGGCGCTCCAGGGCGGAAGGGGAAGAAAACCTGCTGACCACCTGCTTTGTGTTGTTGAGCGTCGCGGTCGCCCTGGGTGCGATGCTGCTGGCGGGCGGGGCCAGGCGAGCGGCGCCGATGCACGGGCTGTGCGGCGCGGCGGGCGCTGTAGCGGCGTGCCTGGCGGCCATGCGCGGCGGGCTGCACGGCACATTCAGCGGGGCGGTTCTCGGGCTGCTGCTGGCGGCGCTGTGCGGCGGGCTGTTCGTCTGGCGCGGCTGGCGGTCCGGCCTTGTGGTGTTCCTGCACGTGGTGGCGGGCGGCGTGGCGTATCTGCTGCTGATCGGGGCCGTGTTCCGGTGAGGCAAAGCAAGCAGTCCTTTTTTGAAAAAGGACCAGGAAATTTTTTGCTGCCCCGCATCTGCGACGTCCGGCTATCTCCGCACGACCGATGCGGCTGATACGGCGCCGGCCGTATCGACGCAGAACCGCGATCCCGCTACACGCCACCGATGAACGGACTGCAATCCTTCACGCTCGAGACCGCCGCACACCTGGTCCAGGTGGCGCTCACCCCGGTCTTCCTCCTCTCCGGCATCGCCGCCCTGCTGAACGTGTTCGCCGGACGCCTCGCCCGGGTCGCCGACCGGCTGGACGAAGTGTCCGATGCGGTCAGCAAAGGCACCGAGACGCAATCGTTCCACAACGAGGAGATTGTGCGGCTGCACCGGCGCTCCATCATGCTGGACGCGGCCGTGATGCTCAGCACGGCGGGTGCGGCCGCCACCTGCCTGTCCATCCTGACCCTGTTCCTGTTCGCCGTCAGCAAGAAGGCGATCGCGGACGTCCTGCTCGCCTCGTTCGGCGTGGCGATCCTGTGCACGCTCGGGTCGGTGGCGTTCTTCGGGGTGGAGATGCTGATGAGCAGCAGCGCCTTGCGGCACCGCATGCACTTCCATGTGCCGCATCTGGCGCTCGGAGGATTTTGGCGGCGGGTCTAGCCGGCGATCGTTTCAGCGGGCGCCGACAGGGAGGAAATTTTCAAAAAAGGACTGCTTGCTTTCTGACCTACGTCAGCAGCCCACCCGTCGCCCGCAGGTGCTCCTCCAGCAGGCGGATGTTCCGCAGGTTCGCCTTCAGCGCCATGTCGAACAGGTCGCCCAGGATCGGCACGGAGCCGCCCACCACCTCCAGCGCAACGTTGCCCACCATCTGCATCAGGCGGTGCCGCGGCACGCCGAGCTGCGCCGCCTCGTAGATGATGTAGAGCGAGAGCGCGCCCAGCACCGCGTCCCCAGCGCCGGGAGCGAGGCCGATCAGGCTGTTAAGGCCGAAGCGGAAGCGCGTGCCCGGCAGGCGGAACGCGCCGTCCACCAGCCAGGCGAGCCGCTTGATGCGCGCCAGCTTGGCCGCCGCCGTCGCCGGGCTGTCGATCATCAGCCCGGCTCGCCGCCTTCCGGCTCCGGCACGTCCACCAGCCAGCGGCGCAGCACCACGTGGCGTTCCTCGTCGATCAGGCACACCATGCAGTGCACTTCGTCGGCGGTCGCCAGATGGCCGAGTTCGGAATCCGTCATGCCGCAATCGGGGCATGTGAACCGGTAGCAGCGTACCTCCACGCGGGTGAGGTTTGTCATGCGGCCTCCTGCGAATCGCACGTTAAGGAACGCAAGTAAGACCTTCTATTTTCAAAAGAAGCAAAAAATTTGCGAACGCCGGCGCGCGGCTGCGAACGGGCACTGCCGCAGAAAGCAAGCAAGCAGTTCTTTTTTTGAAAAAAAGAACCGAAAAACTTTCATCTCCGTCGGCGCGCGTTGCCGACGCGTGCGATTCAACGATCCGCGACAGCGCGGGTAAAAGCTTTTTGCTTCTTTTTCTCGAAAAAGACGGCCTTGCCTTGCCTACTCCGCGCTACGCAGATCCACCCGGGCCGTGTCGAAATCCACCCGCGTGCGTTCCACCACCCTGTCCCGCCCGGCCTCTTTCGCTTCGTAAAGCGCCTGGTCCGCCCGGCCGATCAGCGATTCCCAGTCGTCGCCGCGCATCGCCCAGGCCATGCCCACAGAGCAGGTCACGCGCAGTTCCTTGCCGGCCGCGCTGAAGGATTCGCCGCGCACGGCGTGGTGCAGGTCCAGCACGCGCTCGGCGCCGCGTCCGTCGGAATCGTCGAGCACCAGCAGGATCTCCTCGCCGCCGTAACGGCCGGCATATTCGCCCACGCGCACCGCCTTGCGCACCAGCCGTCCCATGGCGCGCAGCACGTCGTCGCCGCCCAGGTGGCCGTAGCGGTCGTTCACCGCCTTGAAGTTGTCGATGTCGAGCAGCGCCACGATCATCTCGCCGCTGACCGGCCCGTGGGTCAGCTTGGTGGCGAGGCGGCGCTCGATTTCCGAGCGGTTGAGCAGTCCGGTCAGCGCGTCATGCGCGGCCTGGTAGCGAAGCTGCTCGGTGCCTTCGGCCACGTAGCGCTTGAGCTCCGCCTGCCGCGCCAGCATGGCGCGGAAGCGCAGCCGCATGCCGGCATAGATCAGCCAGGCCGCGAGCGTGGCCCACATCACCTCGGCCCAGGTCTGGCGCCACCAGGGGTATTCCATGCTGATGGTGAGGGTTGCCGGCAGCGAGGATCGATGCGTGAGCTCGTCGAAACCCACAACCGTCAGCGTGTGGCTGCCGGGCGGCAGGAACGGGTAGCGCACCTGGCCGGTGGGCGACTCCGCCCAGGTCGCATCCACGCCGGAGAGCTGGTAGCGGAACTTGAACGAGCGCTCGGCGCCGTGGCTGGGCGAGCCGAACTGCAGGCTGAGCGCCTCGTCGCTGTAGGGCATCATGCCAGCGCCCACCTGGCGTGCGCCCAGGCTCGCTGCCGTCACCACGGTCTGGATCGGCCGGTCGGTGAACAGCCATTCGGGATCGACCAGATGCGACACGCCCTGCGTGGTCGCGATCCAGAGGGAGCCGTCCGGGTCCTCTCTTATGCCGCCTTCGTTCACGTCGTCCGACAGCAATCCGCCGTCCGAATCGACCGAGACCCAGCGCTTGCCGTCGTTTACCGAGACGCCGAGCGCGGTGCCCACCCAGAGCCATCCGCGATGGTCCACCAGCAGGGCCACGATGCTGTTCGTGCGCGTCTCTGCGACGGGAACCTCGTGGTAGTTGACGATCCTGTCGTCCGCGATCGTCAGGCCGAACAGCCCGCCCTCGCCGCCGATCCACAACGCGCCTTCATGGGTCACGGCCAGAGCCAGCGGCTCGAACCCCTCGCCGGGCCAGGGTCCGGTCACCGCGGCGTCACTGCCGTCCGGCCGCACATGCCGCAGGTGCCCACCCGACAGGTAGAACACCCCGCCATGCTCGTCGCTGACCACATCGACCACCTGGGCGTTGCGCCCGCTGACCGGCACTGCGGTGAGCGCCTCGCCGGGGCGGGGGACGACCTTGAACAGCCCGGCCTCGGTGCCGAGCCAGCCCACCCCGTTCGTATCGACGAGGATCGCGTCCACGGAGGGCGAAGGGATCCGTATCGTGGCGCCGGTTGCCGGATCGACCACGCGCGCACCGTCATTGCCAAAACCGCGCCACAACGCGCCGTTCGGGGCGGCAGCGATGGCGAACGACGACCCGGCCAGCACCTTGCTGACATGCAGCACGGCGCCGTGCCGAACCACCTGGTCCACGCCTGTGTCGGTGGCGATCCACAGCGAGCCGTCGAGCGTGCGCGCCGTGCGCCATGCAAGGCCGTCCGACAGGCCGTCCGCCCTTTGAAGGACCTCCCAGTGTCCGTAGCCGACCCAGCGTACCAGGCCGCGGCCCAGCACCTGGAACCAGATCTGCCCGGACGAGTCCGTCATCGCGCTCGTGATGATGCCGGAAGGCGCCCCGTCCTCCACCTTCAAGCCGTGCCATTGGCCGTTCTTGAGCACCGCCAGCCCATGTTCAGCCTGGGTCACCAGGCTGCCATCGGGTGTCGCGAACAGGCCGAGATAGCCGTGATAGGTCTCGTAGCGGCCGCCCTGGTCCGGCAGCGCGGTCACCGACCAGCGTCCCGAGGCCGGATCCAGCTGGGCCACCGTGGTCGGACCGCGGGCCAGCACGGTGCCGCCCGGTCCGGGCTTCACGTCGGACCACGGCCCGCCCGTCAGCCCATCGGCAGGGCCGTAACAGCGGACGGCGCCGGGGTCCGCCTGGCAGAGACGGCCGTTTTCGAAGCTGTCCCAGAGATGGCCCTGGGCGAGGAAAACCGCGGTGGCACCGTCCAGCATGCGCCGCTCGGCCAGCTGGTAGCCCATGGACTCGACCAGCGACGGGCCATCATCCGACAGCACGATACGCGAGGTGATGCCGCCGGCGACCAGGATGAGGTCGTTCTGCCATGCCGCTATCCGGTGGGGCCGTTCCTCGAAATACGTCAGCCCGCGGTGGACCGCCTTGTGGAACGTAAGCGAGCCTGGCGCATGGGATGCGTCCGAAGGGGTGTCGGAGACGAACACCTCGTCGGCGAAGCTCACGGCCACCCGGCCGGAGCGCGTCAATGCTATGTCATAGACGATGCCGCCCGCCCGCAACCCCTGTTCCACGCCAAGGTTGAGGAAGCGCCTGCCGTCATACGAGAACACGCCGTGCTCGGTGCAGACCAGCAGGTAGCCGGCGCGGTCCTGCACCATGCACGTGCCACCGAGGCTGGCCAGCCCCTGCTCCGCGTCATACGTCTTGAAGGGCGAACGGTCGGCAAGCGCCGGGCGGCAGCATACGCCAACGGCAACGAACGGGATGACCACCGCTGCGAAGCAGATTCGCAAAACAGTTGTTGCCATGCGCCTTGAAGCCATTGCTGCCTGTGATCTCGCCTTCGCCCAGACCGTTTCGGTGCTGTGGCTTACGGAGAATACTCCGATTGCGGGCAAACACAACTTAAAGGTGTAGTTATCCGACACGTTCCGGAAACCGTAACGATTACCGCCGGAAACAGCACAGCCGCCCGACCATGCCAGCTTCTGGCACAGAGGGGGCGGCTGTCGGTTGCGCGTTCAGATCACGGGAAGTGGTGGACGACGTCCGGCGTGAAATGATGGACTACCGCGGGGCTGGCAGGGGCGGCGATCTTCACGGCGGCTGCGTGCACGCTGGGCTGCGCGGACTGAGCGGCGAGCGGCTGGGCGGCCGATGCGGACTGCGCAACCACGGCTGCGGCGGCGAGAGCGACGACGGACGCGAATACACCAGAACGGCGAGAGATGGTGATCATAACTCAATCCTTGCTTGGTTGGCCGGACCACTTTCCCGGCATATACAAACATAGACTATGATTCGCGTATCTTTCAACCCAAAAAGACTGTAAAAGACAATATAATTATCAGTTCGGCGCTTCTATATTTAGCCACTGAAGTAACAATTTTTGGAATATTTGTATGCGGCGAGAGATTCGTCAGCTTATAGTTGTGCTCGGCGCCGTTTTTCCCCTTGCTGCCCTGCAAATCAACCGTTCCGCGCACATCCCGGACGTCTATTCAGCCATAACACCTCCAGGCCGCAACCTGCGAGCAATCGGGTCCTGCAGACTCCATCGGATCCCCCAACCTCCCCACGGCGCTGGACGCCGCAAGAGACCAAAAACGATGTTGACCAGTTTCGATTCTGGCCCATCGCTACATCAGGCGCGCGCGCTTTTGCGCAAGCGGGCGGGATACGCCATATCTCGCCGATCGCCTGACATGTAAAACAGGATGCCCGATGGTCGCCGTTCACACGCAGGGCCCCTCCTGCCTCACCCAGGCGGACCGCGACCGCTGGTGCGCCATACCGGCCGCGATCGCGGTCGATCTCGCCGGCGCCATCGGCCAGATCGACCCCGCCATCCGCCCGCTGAACCCACCCGGCCGCCAGCCGCATCTGTTCGGCCGCGCGGTGACGGTGCTGTGCGAGCCACCCGATTTCGGCGCCGTCCTGCATGCGCTCGATCTGGTGGCCCCGGGCGACATCCTCGTCATCGCCGCTGGCGGTCACGCGGCGCATGCCATGATCGGCGAGATACTCGGCGGCCACCTGCGGCGCCGGGGTGCGCGCGGCCTCGTCTGCGACGGCGCGGTGCGCGACGTGGCTGCTCTGGCCGCGTGGCCAGACCTGCCGGTGTTCGCCCGCCACGTGACGCCGCGCGGCCCTGTCGGCACCGAGCGCGGCGCGGTCAACGTCCCGGTCAGCGTGGGCGGCCAGCTTGTAGCGCCGGGCGACCTGATCATCGGCGACGATGACGGGCTGGCGGTTGTCCCCGAAGCCGCGGTCACCGGCCGTATCGCCGATGCCGAGGCGAAACTGGTGCGTGAGGCCGGGTGGATCGGCAGCCTCGCCGGCGGGCGTTCGGTGCGCGAGACGTTTGGCTTGTAGGAAAGCAGGACCATCGCGAACGGCTGTCGCGGCGTCGCGTGCGGCTGAACAACTTTTGCTTCCCGCCCGCAACGAAACCCTGGCAGGTCCTGCAAGCCTGCGTGTTGGCAGAGCCTGCGCGGATCTCGTTGCGGGCGTGGAAGCGAAAGTTTTTTGCTTCTTTTTTTCAAAAAAGAAGGCCTTCCTTTCTTCTCATTGCCCAACACGCGCCATCCCGGCTAGAACGTTCCGGTCAACCAGGGCCAGCTTGCCATGCGGCAGACCACGCTTTGCGTTCCCTTGGAAGTAAAGCCCGAAAGCTGCCTGCGGCTATCCTCGCTCGTCGATGCGATGAAGCGGGAGGCCGACAGCGACGGCCATTTCGCGCGTATAGCGAAGTGCGTCCCGACCCTGCACTTCATGTCGATGAGCGTGTTTCCTGCGTCCGACTACGATCCGCTGTTCATCCTGGAAGTCAATTTCGATGGCGATCCGGGTCCGTTCTGGGCGCAGCTCGAAGCGGCATTGGGCCAGGACCTGCGCGCCCTGCTGCGCTGCTGCAAACGTCCGCTGGACGGCGCTGGCACGTTGTATGACGTGGTGACGCGGGCCGGCTCGCGCGCGCCGGTGGCACCGTATCTGGAGGCGTGCACGCAGCGTCCCAGCGTGTTCCACCACGGCAACCGCGGCCTGCCCTGCCCGCAGATACTGGCCGAGCACCGGCTGTTCCTTGCAACGCGAGACCTGCTGGATGGCCCGCTCCCGCCGGTGCATTACCATACGCTGGCGGCGCCGGAGCTGCACGGCGCGATACGGGGCGCGCTGCTGCCGCAAAACGCCTGGCTCGCCGAACCGGCACCCTTGCGCATCACCACGGCCGAAAGCCTCACCGATTACGCGCGCATGATCTTCTTCGTGCTTGTCGCCATGCTCGCGCTGTCCAGTCCCGGCCTGCTCCTCGCCGCGATAATGCCCGCGGGATTCTATCTCGGGCTCATCGTGCTGGCCGGCCTCGTGTTCGGCGGGCTGGCCTACCGCAACCGCGCCGCCCTGCCCGGCACGAAGGTCACCACGCGGTTCCGCCTCTCCGCCTTCCTGCTGGCCCAGGCCGCCTTCATCGCCGCCGCCGCCGCCGCCTATGTGATCGTGGTGACCTTGCTGGCCGACGGGCTGATATGGCTGGGCAGCCACGTCCTGGCCCGTTTGGGTGCCGGACATCCGATCGGCTTCGGCCAGGCGTTCTGGCCCATCGCCCAGGTCACCGCCCTGGGCCTGGCCGGTCTGGTGCTGCTTACGCTGCCGCTGCTGCTGATGCTGCTGCGCCGCAACGAAAAGCGCGACTCCTCGCAGGACGCGCCGCCGACGCGCGAGCGCATGCTGCGCGACATGCTGGCCCGCGAGGACTGGACCGCGCAGAATCACATGGGGTCGATCGTCCTGGTCAAGCCTGGCATACTGCGCAGCATCATCATCCATGCCGGCCATCTCGGCCTGGGGCTGGCGCTGCGCATCGTCGCGCGTGACGGCTATCTGGGCAGCATGCGCACCGTGCATTTCGCGCATTGGGCGTTCCTCAACAACGGCAGCCGCCTGCTGTTCTTCAGCAATTTCGACCATAGCTGGGGCAGCTATCTCGACGATTTCATCGAAAAGGCGCATAGCGGCCTGACCCTCGCCTGGGGCTCCGGCGTCGGTTTCCCGGCCACGCGCTTCCTCGTCTATGACGGCGCCAGCCACGGCAGGCAGTTCAAGGCCTGGGCGCTCGCCTCGCGCGCGGTCAGCCGGTTCTGGTACAGCGCCTATCCCACGCTCACAGTGGACCAGATCGAGCGCAACGCGCGCATCGCCGCCGGGCTGCGGCGCGACACATTGTCGGACGGGGAGGCCAAGGCGTGGATGCAGGACCTGTAGCGGCGCCGGCGCCAAGCTGGCGGCTGGACGGCACGACGGCGCAACAGGCGCAGGGGCTGGTGGCCACCGGCTTCGGCGCGCTGCCCTATGGCCGCGCGCTGTTCCTCCGCCTCGCCTGGCCGGGACCGGACGCGCCCGCCGGCTGGCTGGGCGCGCTGCTGCAGGCGGCCCCGGTCACCAGCGCCGTGGTACCCGACAAGACCGATCCCGAGGCGCAGACACGCGCCGCGGCGCTGGCCTTTTCCGCCACCGGCCTGCGCCAGGCCGGCCTGTCCGAACAGACGCTCGCCTCCTTCGCGCGCGCCTTCCGCGAGGGCATGTTCCAGGAGGACCGCGCGCGAAGGCTGGGCGACAGGCGCGGCGGAGACTGGCAGGAGACAGTGCTGCCGGGCGGCCCTGTCTGGAGTGCCAACGTGCCCCTGCGTGACCCGCCGGCGAGCCAGACCAGCGCCTTCGACGTGGCCTCCGAAGACCCGCCGGAAGGGTTCGTGGAGACCGGCATCACCGTGCACGCTCTGCTTCTGCTCTATACCCAGACGGAAGCGGACGCGCAGGCCTGGGCGGACCAGGTGGCCGGCGCCATCGCCCCGTTCCACATCGACGTGGTGCGCAGGCTCGAGCTGCTGCTGGACGTGGAAAAGGCCGGCGGCTTCAGCCGCGAGCATTTCGGCTTCGCCGACGCCCTCTCGCAGCCGCTCCCCTTCGATGCAAGCGGCGCCGTCACCGTAGCCGGCCAGCCCGCCACGGTGCCGGCTCCTGTCCAGGGCGTGCCGCTCGGCGAGTTCCTGATCGGCTACATAGACGGCCACCACGAGCCGGCGCCCGGTCCTCTGGTCGATGACGGGACGCGCGCGCCGGCCGCCTGGCTGGCTGCCTCGGCAGCGGCGGAAGGCTTCTTCGACCTCGGCCTGAACGGCAGCTACCTGGTGGCGCGCGAACTGCGCCAGGACGTCGCCGCGTTCTGGGCGTCGATGCAAGCCAACGCCGCCGCCCTGGTCGCGCGCGACCCGGAGCACAGCACACACATCACCGCGGACTGGCTGGCCGAGCGGGTGGTCGGCCGGGACCGGGACGGCCACCTGCTCTGCCCGGGCGGCGCCAGGCTGCCCGCCTGCACCGACGGCTCGCCGGACAGCTCCTACCAGTTCAACGCGGACGACCCGCTTGGCGCCGGCTGCCCGCCCGGCAGTCACGTCCGCCGCGCCTTTCCGCGCGACGCGCTGACCCCGCCCGGCGGCGACCGTGTCACCCTGCTGCACGCGGCCAACAACCACCGCATCCTGCGACGCGGCCGCAAGTTCGGCCCTAAGCTCGCCGACCCCGCCCAGGACGACGGCGCCGAGCGCGGCCTGCTGTTCCTCTGCCTGAACACCGACATCGACAGGCAATTCGAGTTCGTCCAGCAGACCTGGCTGCTCAACAGCAGCTTCGCCACCCTGTTCGAGGAGGTGGACCCGCTGCTTGGCCCCGCCGGCCGTATGACCCTGCGCGACGAGGCGCTGCGACGCACCGCCATGGTGGACACCTTCATACGCCTGGCCGGCGGCGACTACTTCTTCCTGCCGAGCCTCCCGGCGCTCGCCTATCTGGCCTCGCTATGAGCGAGGTCGGGACCGGTGCCGCGCGCGCTTACGAGTCGTCCGCCCGGGCAGCACCCAGCCCGGTGTCGCCCGTCCTGACATCGACCGACGTGCTGCGCCCGAGGCCTGCCGGCGTGGCGGGGCTGACCGCCTGGCTCGTCCAGCAGGCGATGCCGCTCGTGCCTGCCTTGGTCAGCATCTTCCGCCGCCTCTGGCCGCTGCCGGGCAACAGCGGCTTCCGCTACGTCACGCGTTACGACGACGTGCAGGCGGTGTTCCGCGACGACGCCGCGTTCGGCGTCGTCTATGCCAGGAACCTCGAGCTGATCACCGGCAAGGAGGATCCCTTCTTCCTGGGCATGTCCGACACGCAGCAATACCGTGACCAGCTCGCCGCCATGCAGGCCGTCGTGGCAAAGGACGACCTGCCCAGGCTGGGCGACCGCGCGGAAGCTTTGGCCGAGGCCATCGTCGCGCGTTCCGGCGGCCGCGTGGAGGTGGTCTCGCTGATACGCGAGGCGACCTTCGGCGTGATCGCGCCGTTCTTCGGCGTGCCCGCGCCGGCGCAGGGCCGGCTGGACGTGTGGGCCACCCGCCTGTTCGAGTTCCAGTTCACCGGCGAGGTGGGCACGAACCCGCTCTGCCTGGAAGTGCAGGAGATCGCGCCCGCCTTCCGCGCCCTGATGGATGGCGAGATCGCGCGGCGCAAGGCCGCCTCGGACGGGCAGGACGACGTGCTGGGCCGTTGCCTGAAGCTGCAGGCCCAGGGCGTGGCGGGCTACGCCGACGGCCAGATACGCACGGCGCTGATGTGCATGGTGATAGGCGGCCCGCCGCAGCCGCCGATGGTGGTGCCCCAGGGGATGGAGCAGTTGCTGCGCCGCCCGCACGCTCTGGCCGGCGCGCAGGCAGCCGCCCTCATCGGCGACGACGAAGCCCTGCGCGCCTTCCTGCTGGAAGCGATGCGGTTCGACCCGCTGGCGCCGGCCTTGTGGCGGGTGGCGCTCACCGACCAAACGATCGCCGATGGAACCAGGCATGCGGCCTTCGTGCGCAAGGATGCAAAGCTGCTGGTAGGCTTCGCGTCCGCCATGATGGACCAGCGGCGCATTGCCGATCCGCATGTCTTCAGGCCAGGCCGCCTGCCGCACGAATACATCCATTTCGGCCAGGGCCTGCACGAGTGTTTCGGCGAGCGCATCAATGCAGCCACGCTCCACCGCATGCTGAAACCGCTGCTGCGCCGGCCGGGTTTGCGGCGCGCGTCCGGGGCGGAGGGACGGTTGCGCAAGCGCGGGATCTTCGCCGAGCGGCTCGTTGTGGTTCATGATTGAAGCAAGCAAGGCTTCGTTTTGAGACCGACGTAAAAAACGTTTCTTCC
>CAXTVW010000088.1:0-14320 GCA_964247675.1 uncultured Acetobacteraceae bacterium | reverse complement strand
TTCAATGCTAACCAGAACCGCCCTTTACGAAGGCAAGATACACCCCGGACAGGAAGACGAATTCTTCCGCCGTGTGCGCGAAGAGCTCGAGCCGCTATGGCGCAGGTTCCCCGGTGTTCTCGCCGTGCGCGTGCAGCGCATGCAATCGGCCGACCCGGACGCCCGTCCCATCGCGATGATCCTGGAGATGGATTTCGCCGACATGGCGGCCATCGAGCGCTGCATGGCCTCGCCGATCCGGCCGGAATCGCATGCGGCTACGGTCGAAGTGATGAAGCTGTTCGACGGGCGCTTCTACCATCTTGTAGCCGAGGCGAGCGTTCTGGCGCCGCAGGCGGCCTGAAAAACAAAGGTAGCAAAAAGAAAGGCCTTCTTTTTTGAAAAAAAGAAGCAAAAAACTTTTGATCCCCCGCATTTGCACCAGTCGGTTGCCCTCAGCGAGCACACGCATCGCAGCGTCGAGGGAACAAAAGTTTTTTGCTTCTTTTTTTCAAAAAAGAAGGCCTTTCTTGCCCTACCTCCGGGTCCCCTGCCCAGAATCCCGCCAAGCCCGAGCCGTAGCCCGGCTACGCCGCTGATCCGCAACAAACGCCGCGAACACCCCCAGCCCAGGATCAGCCCGCCCCGTATCCCCCAACCGCACCAGCTGCTCGTAATACCACCCCTGCGCCGCAAAAGTGTTCAGCGCGCGCACCGCGGCCAGTGGCGACGCCACGCCAAACACCCCAGACCCCAGCCGCAACTTCCCCTCCCACCGGTCCAGCTCCGCCACCTCACCACGCAGCAACCGCCCGGCCGCCCCAGCATCCACGCATAACGGCCGCCCCAGCCCGATCACGTCCACCCGTCCTGCGCCACCGCCGCCGCCATGCCCGCCGCCGTGCGGAACCCGCCCGTCACCATCAGCTTCGCCCGCCCCACTTGCGCCCGTATCTCCGGCGCAAACCGCTGGAAGTAGCTCTCCCGCGCCAGCGTGCTCTCGCGCACCACCTGCTCGGCCACGCGCTCCATCCCCGGCACGTTCATCATCGCCGGCTGCTCATAACTTCCGCCGGAAACCTCGATCAGATCCACCCCCGCCTCATCCAGCCACCCGGCCACGATCTGGCTGTCCTCGAACCCGAACCCGCCACGCTGGAAATCCGCCGAGTTTAGCTTCACCGACACCGGGAAATCCGCCCCCACGCACGCCCGCACATGCTTCGTCACCTCCAGCAGGAACCGCGCCCGCCCCGCCAGGTCACCGCCCCAGCCATCCTGCCGCTGGTTCGCCCGCGGCGAGAGGAACTGGCTGATCAGATACCCATGCGCGCCATGTATCTGCACGCCGTGGAACCCCGTCTCCCGCGCAACCGTCGCCGCCGCGCCGAACGCCGCCACCAGCGCCAGTATCTCCGGCTCCGTCAGCGCCACCGGCAACCCGAACTGCCCGCCAGGCAACCCAAGCGTCACCGCGGACGGCGCCCGCGGCGTGGGATTGACCATCTTCTGCGTCTGCCGGCCCGCATGCGAAAGCTGCATCCAAACCTGGTTGCCGCCAACGCTCGCCGCCGCCGCCCAGCGCTTGAACGCAGCCCGCGCCTCGCCATCCTGCTCACCCTGCAGCACCACGTTGCCCGGCGCCTCCAGATGATGCCGATCGACGATCACGTTGCCCGTCAGCAACAACCCCGCCCCACCCTCGCTCCACGCCCGATACAGCCGCTCCAGCCTTGGCGTCGGCCGGCCCGCGCTGTCCGCCAGCCTTTCCGTCATCGCGGCTTTCGCTAACCGGTTCGGCAGCGTGGCGCCGCACGGTAGGGTCAAACGTTCTGCTAGTGTTTCGAGCATCCAGGCATCCTCAAGGAAGCAAGCAGTTCTTTTTTGAAAAAAAGAACCAAAAAACTTTTACTACTCCGCTGCTCGAAAGCTTCGGATTATTCTGAAAGCATCTACGCAGGCGGATCGAATGCCATGATAATTACCACCGACGCGGCTACCGACATTCCGGTCCCGGACGCCACGCCGATGCGCACGCACATCTTCCGCCCCGCAGCCGACGGCCGCTTTCCCGGCGTGCTCCTGTTCTCCGAAATCTACCAGGTCACCGCCCCGATACGCCGCCTCGCCGCCATGGTCGCCGGCCTGGGCTACCTGGTAGCCGTGCCCGAAGTGTACCACGAATACGAACCCCGCGGCACAGTCCTCGCCTACGATCCCCCAGGCACGGACCGCGGCAACGCCCTGAAAACCACCAAGACCACCGCCCAATACGATGCCGACGCCCGCGCCGCCCTAAACTTCCTCGCCGCCCACCCCGCCAGCACCGCCCACCTCGCCACAATGGGCGTCTGCCTCGGCGGCCACCTGGCCCTGCGCGCCGCCCTGGACCCGCGCGTACTCGCCGCCGCCTGCTTCTACGCCACGGACGTCCACACCGGCACCCTGGGCGCCGGCGGCGACGACACCCTCGCACGCCTCCCCGAACTCCGCGCCGAAACGATGTTCACCTGGGGCCGCCATGACCCCCACGTCCCCTTCGCCGGCCGCCAGCTCCTCCGCGAGCGCCTGGAATCAGCCAACGCCCGCTACGAATGGCACGAGGTGGACGCCGCCCACGCCTTCCTGCGCGACGAAGGTCCCCGATACGATTCCGCACTGTTCCTGCAGGCGATGTCCTGGGTGTCCGCGCTGTTCGGCCGGACGTTGCATCGGTGTGCGTGATGTGTAAGAGCGGGGGGCAAGGCAAGAAAGGCCTTCTTTTTTGAAAAAAAGAAGCAAAAAACTTTTGCTCCCCCACCATCCAACCAACTCCCATTCCCCGGCGGCACCCGGCTGCCGCAAATGCGCGGTAGAAAAAGTTTTTTGGTCCTTTTTTGCAAAAAAGGACTGCTTGCTTCCTTCCCTGGCCCACGCCCCCGCATGATGCGCCCGGACATGGTCTACGCCCTGCCGACCTGGCTACAGGCCCTCTTCATCGTAGGCGGCGCCATCCTGGCCGCGGTCCTCCTGGAATACACCGCCAGCCGCCTCATCAGCCAGGAAACCAGGCAGCAGCACAACGACGTGGCGGCCGCGATGTTCGCCGTCATCGGCACCACCTTCGCCGTGCTGCTGGCCTTCGTCGTCATGCTGACCTTCGAGGGCTACGGCGCGGCACGCGACGCGGTGGCCAGCGAGGCCGCAATAACGCGGGACGTGGCGGACGCCGCCGCCGGCCTGCCGGACCCCGCCCGCACCAACCTGATCCACGGCATAGCCGCCTACCTGGCGCAGGTGATGGGCACCGAATGGCCCGCCCAGGCCGTCGGCCAGCCAAACGAATCCGCCGAGGCGCCGCTGGCGGCGCTCAACCGCCAGGCCGCCCTGGTCCGCCCGTCCATGCCGGCCGAAATCACCTACCATGCAGCCCTCGTCGCCGCCCTGACCCGCCTTCAGGACGCGCGCGCCCTGCGCCAATCCACCGCGGCCAACGAGGTGCCGTCCATCGTCTGGATCGTGGTCCTGCTGGGCGGCGTGCTCACCGTCGGCGCCGGCTCCTTCCTCGGCGCCCCCAGCCTGCGCATGCACATGGCGATGTCCGCCACGCTGGCCGCCTCCGGCGCCCTGGTCGTCGTGCTGATCGTGGCCCTCAGCCAGCCCTATCGCGGCGATTTCCGCATCTCCACTACACCCTACCAGCGCGCTCTGAGCCAGCTCGATGCCGGCTGACCCAGGCGATCCCGTCCGGGCGGAATGGCTGGAGGCGGACGGACTTGGCGGCTTCGCCTCCGGCACCGTCGCCGGCCCACGCACGCGCCGCTATCACGCCCTCCTGCTGACCAGCACCACGCCGCCCACCGGCCGCATGGTCCTGGTCAACGGCATCGAGGCCTGGGTCGAACAGGGGGACGCCCTTACCCCGATCAGCAGCCAGCATTACACCCCCGACACAATCCACCCGGACACGGCACCGTTCCGCCTCGGCTTCTCCGCTACCCCGTGGCCCACCTGGCGCTTCCGCCTCGCCGGCGGCGGCACGATCACGCAGGAGATCCTGGTCGATCCGGCAGGCGGCGACACCGTCCTGCGCTGGCGCTGCGACGCCCCCGACGCCATCCTGCACGTCCGCCCGCTGCTCTCGGTGCGCGACTACCACGCGCTCACCCACGAAAACGCCGCCATGGATTTCACCGCCGCCACCGCTTCCGGCAACGTCACCTGGCGCCCCTATCCCGGCCGCCCGGCCATCGCCTGCCTCACCAACGCCACCTACCGGCATGACCCAAGCTGGTACAGGCAGTTCCTCTACACCGAGGAACAGGACCGCGGCCTCGACTGCACCGAGGACCTGGCCAGCCCCGGCGTCTTCACCTGGCCCGGCGGCCCCCACTCCCCCGATATGGTCATGGTGCTGCGCCAGGGTGACGGCCTGTCCGTCCGCGCCGCCCCCCACGCCGCCCGCGTGTTCGCCGCCGAAGCCACGCGCAGGGCAGCCCTCACCGACCAGCTGGCCCGCGCCGCCCAGGCCTACCTAGTCGACCGCGCCCAGGGCGCCACCCTGATCGCCGGCTATCCCTGGTTCACCGACTGGGGCCGCGACACCTTCATCGCCATGCGCGGCCTCCTCCTCGGCACCGGCCGCATCGCCGAAGCCGAATCCGTCCTCCTGGCCTGGGCCGGCCAGGTCTCCGAAGGCATGCTCCCCAACCGCTTCGCCGACGGCGGCGCCCCCGAATACAACACCGCCGACGCCTCCCTCTGGTTCATCGTCGCCGCCCATGAGCTCCTCCAACACCCCAACCTGCTCCCGGATACCGGACCGCGCCTCCGCCACGCCGCCGAAGCCATCCTGGACGGCCACGTCCAGGGCACCCGCTTCAACATCGCCCGCGATACGGACGGCCTCCTGCGCGCCGGCATCCCCGGCCAGCAGCTCACCTGGATGGACGCCAAGGTCGGCGACTGGGTAGTCACCCCCCGCATCGGCAAGCCGGTCGAAATCCAGGCGCTCTGGCACAGCGCCCTGCGCATCGCCGCCGCCTGGAACCCGCGCTGGGCCCCTCTCGCCGACCAGGCCGCCGCCAGCTTCGCCCAACGCTTCCAACCGCAAGCCGGCAACCTGCCTGACGTGGTGGACGCAGACCACGTCCCCGGCCGAACAGACGCCTCCATCCGCCCGAACCAGATCTTCGCCGTCGGCGGCCTTCCATACCCCCTGCTCGAAGGCCCCGCCGCCCGCGCCGTCGTCGATGCCGTGGCATCCGACCTCCTGACCCCGCTCGGCCTGCGCACCCTCTCGCCCGCAGACCCCGCCTATCGCCCCCACTACCGCGGCACCCCGCTCGAACGCGACGGCGCCTACCACCAGGGCACCGTCTGGCCCTGGCTCATGGGCCCCTTCGTGCAAGCCTGGCTGCGCGTCCGCAACGACACGCCGGCCGCCCGCGCCACCGCCCGCGGCCGCTTCCTCGCCCCGCTCCTCGCTCACCTCGACGAAGCCGGCCTGGGCCACGTCTCCGAAGTGGCCGACGCCGCCCCCCCACACCGCCCCGGCGGCTGCCCCTTCCAGGCGTGGTCGCTCGGCGAACTCATCAGGATACGCAAGATGACGGACGCCGCATGACACAGCCGGCCACGACAGGACTGAGTGCCTCGGCGCCCGGCACCACCGAACCCGCCGCCCTCCTGCGCACCGCCGAAGGCCAGCGCCTGCTCGCCATCCGCCGCGGCGCCGGCTGGCGCCGCTGGGGCCCCTACGTCAGTGACCGCCAATGGGGCACCGTCCGCGAGGACTACAGCCCTGGCGGAAACGCCTGGGACTACCTCCCGCACGACCACGCCCGCAGCCAGGCCTACCGCTGGGGCGAGGACGGCCTGGCCGGCTTCGCCGACGAACACCTGCGCTGGTGCCTGGGCCTGGCCCTATGGAACGGCCAGGACGCCATCCTGAAGGAACGCCTGTTCGGCCTCACCAACGGCGAAGGCAACCACGGCGAGGACGTGAAGGAGCACTACTGCTACACCGACGCCACGCCCACGCATTCCTACATGCGCATGCTCTACAAATACCCCCAATCCGCCTTCCCCTACACCCAGCTCGTCGCCGAAAACGCCCGCCGCGGCACCCTGGACCGCGAATACGAACTCCACGACACCGGCGTCTTCGACGACAACCGATACTTCGACGTCACCGTGGAATACGCCAAGGCGGACACCGACGACGTCCTCATGCGCATCACCGTGCAGAACCGCGCCGACGCCCCGGCCACCCTCCACGTCCTCCCCCATCTCTGGGCCCGCAACACCTGGTCCTGGTCCCCAAACCTCCAGCGCGCCCGCATCACCCTCCAGCCAGACGGCCGGCTCCTCGCCCACCGCACCGCCATGGCGGACATGCGCCTGGATGCCGACGGCGAAGGCCCCGTCCTGTTCTGCGAAAACGAGACCAACGTCCGCCGCCTCTACGGCACGCAAGCCCCCGGCCCCTTCAAGGACGGCATCAACGACGCGGTCATCCACAACGACGCCTCCGCAACCCGCCCCGACGCCGGCAGCAAGGCCGCCTTCCACCGCATCCTCGAAATCCCCCCGCACGGCACCGCCAGCGTCCGCCTGCGCCTCCGCCCCGCCGACCAGACCCATGCCGGCTTCGACGATTTCGATGGCATCGTCGCCCGCCGCCGCGCCGAAGCCGACGAATTCTACGAAGCCCTCCAGCAAGGCATTTCCCCCGCCGAAAGCCTCGTCCAGCGCCAGGCGCTCGCCGGCATGCTATGGTCGAAACAATTCTACCATTACGACGTAGCCCGCGCCTTCGAAGGCGACCCCCTCCAACCCCCGCCCCCCGCCGGCCGCACCCGCAACGCGGACTGGAAACACCTCAACAACGCCGACATCATCTCCATGCCGGACAAATGGGAGTACCCCTGGTACGCCTCCTGGGACCTGGCCTTCCAGACCACCACGCTCGCTTTGGTCGACACCGACTTCGCCAAACACCAGCTCCTCCTCCTCACCCAGGACTGGTACCAGCACCCCAACGGCCAGCTCCCCGCCTACGAATGGGCCTTCTCCGACGCCAACCCCCCCGTCCACGCCTGGGCCGCTTTGCGCGTCTACGCCGCCGACCGCGCCATGCACGGCACGCCGGACACCGACTTCCTGGAACGCCTCTTCCAGAAACTGTTGCTGAACTTCGCCTGGTGGGTGAACCGCAAGGACGCCGGCGGCCGCAACGTCTTCCAGGGCGGCTTCCTCGGCCTGGACAACATCGCCGTCTTCGACCGCTCCGCCCCGCTCCCCACCGGCGGCACCATGGACCAGGCGGACGGCACCGCCTGGATGGCCAGCTACGCGCTCAACATGATGCACATCGCCATCGAGCTCGCCTACACCAGACCCGTCTACGAAGACATGGCCGCCAAGTTCTTCGAACACTTCCTCTCCATCGCCCAGGTAATGACGGATATGGGCGGCCAGGGCGTCGGCCTCTGGGACGAAACCGACAGCTTCTACTACGACGTCCTCTCACTCCCCGACGGCCGCAAGCTCCCCATCCGCCTGCGCACCATCGTGGGCCTCATCCCGATGTTCGCCGTCGAAGTCCTCTCGCCGGACGTCTACCGCCGCCTCCCCACCTTCGCCGCCCGCGCCCGCTGGTTCCTCGCCCACCGCCCCAAGATGGCCGCCCTCGTCTCCAACTGGACCGAACCCGGCAACGGCGCCCGCCACCTGCTCTCCCTGCTGCGCGGCCACCGCCTCAAATGCCTCCTCGCCCGCGCCCTGGACCCCGCCGAGTTCCTATCCGACCACGGCATCCGCTCCCTCTCGCGCGCCTACAAGGACCACCCCTTCGACCTCGCCGTCGACGGCCAGAACTTCCGCATCGGCTACGAACCCGGCGAAGCCGAACGCCCCCTCTTCGGCGGCAACTCCAATTGGCGCGGCCCCATCTGGTTCCCCATCAACGTCCTCCTCATCGAAGCGCTGCTAACCTTCCACAGCTATTACGGCGACGACTTCCGCGTGGACTTCCCCCCAGGCTCCAACCAAACCGCCTCCCTCAAAGAAATCGCCCAGGAACTCTCCCGCCGCCTGATCAGCCTCTTCCTCCCAAACGCCGCCAACCGCCGCCCCTTCTGGGGCGACGCCACCCTGCTGGCCACCGACCCAGCCTTCCGCGACAACCTGATGTTCCCCGAACACTTCCACGGCGAGACAGGCCGGGGCCTCGGCGCCATGCACCAAACCGGCTGGACGGGGTTGGTCGCCAACCTGATCGCGCTGGGGAGAAGCTAAGGCAGGGCAGGCAAGTCGAAGAAAGCAAGCAGTTCTTTTTTGAAAAAAAGAACCAAAAAACTTTTTCTCCCTCGCATTTGTGGCATCCGCGGGCCAGCGGCCGCACCGAGACACTCAATTCCATAGAGGAAACGGCGCCAAGATTAGTAGTCAGTAGCGAGAAGCTGCTCCTGCACGAAGTTCCCGCGAGCAGTTTCTGCCGTAACTAAGGTAACTGACTTAGGTGGCAGAAGACCGAAGTTTAGCATAAACAATCCGGTCTGTGTCTCGTCTAGTTTATATGTTGCAGCGACTACCGCGTCTCTTATTACTGTTAAGGTTGCATTAGTACGCAGCCCATCCGACGCCGACGTTTTAGAGAATTCCTCAAAGTTGTTTTTACCTCGATCGAGCTCCAAATACTTTCTGATCACCGTCTCTGTGTCCCGCGATGAGATAACCCATTCTCTTACTTGAAAGACAACCGCCTTTCCTGCTTCGACAGGCATCGGGAACTCTGCCTTACCACCGCTATAGTTGAAAATCTCCTCATCAACCGAAGAACCGTGTAGTTTTTGCAAGATAGTGGTTGAAGGCGTCGTGAGTCTCACAACAGTCAGCGCTTGACTTCCCAGGTTTTCGAAAGACAGCTTCCAGCATAACTTGAGTTTGACCACCGTTTTTCGAAAGTGAATTTCGCCCCCAAATACGAGTCCGCCCGAAGAGTAAGGCGCGTTTGCTATTGCGTTTTCAGACTTAGATACTTCATTGTAGTCCCTTGATGGCGAAAGGCCCTCCTTCGTAACTATTCTACAACTGTCGTCTTGAACAGCTCTTATTTTTAAGTGCTCAATATTACTTTGCTGCGTGCGATAGCTTATGAGCAAACTCAGACTTGATGCTGCGAGAGCAAGTATGCTTACCCCTGTGCTAAGCCATTCGTGGCCGATAGATTTTGCCATCATGGGCCTCCCAATGTGAATACTAGTAAGCTCCCTCGTTTATATCCGTCTTCCTATGCTCATTCAAAGAACAAAGCATTCAAAAAAGTTCGGCTAGTCGAACAGCGCCACCATACCGAGCAACCGTTCGTTTGCCATCTTAGGCAAACAATTGTTGCATGCTCGTACATAGGCACGGCGCATGTTCTGGTTGCGGTTGTTTGCGGCGAAGGTCGATGTAGCAAAATGGCCGCTTCGTCAGCATCCACAATGGCTACCGGGACCAGCTTGGCCAATGTTGCCGGCTCCCAAGGCGTCAGGCTAAGCCTCGCCAAAAGGTCGTTTCGTTCGCCCTGACTCCTGATCGTAGAAAACACGCGAGAACACTGTCACCTGGACACGGCAGCGCTTCCCTTATGGCGCCTTACCGTCTACATATCCGAACCGCTGTTCATCAACTTCGCGAGTTAAGAGCGTGACATCAGAAGAAATCCTCACGAAAGTAACTGAAAATTCGGATCACATGGCGGTTTACGTAGCCATTATTAGTTCCGGGGCCGCGATACTTGCAGCGTTGCTCACGGTTTTCATACCGGCACTTGTCCAATGGTGGAAAAAGCCGCTTCTTGGCCTGAATTACAACGGAAACGGCATAGGTTTCAAAGTTGAAAAAGATTTTGAAGAAAACGGACAAAGGGTTTTCCGAGTTTATATTATGGCTCAAATCACAAACAACGGCAGAACTACAGCGCAAAATTGTCGCGTCTATTTGACCGATATTCAAAGCGTATTGAACGGGGTTACCACTCCAACTGTATTCAACAGTTCGTTTCAACTTGGGTGGCCAGGCTGGATTTTCGATGGGCGCGAACTACCGCCAAATTTTAAAATGTTTGCAGAGGTCATCGCCGTTGATAAGTCCACGCAAGGCTGGAGATTCATGTTCAACGGGGCAGCCGCAAATGACGCCTCTCTGACAGGTCATCGCGGAGTACTTCGTTTTTATCTTGTGGCGACAGCGGACAATGCCGCGCCGGCAAGTCTCACATTAGACATCGATTATAACGGTGACTGGCATAATTTGAGGGCAGTTCGACAAATAGTTAAATGACCGAATAGAACCTTGGACCTCCCCGATCAATAACAGCAGCCGAGTAGTTGTTTTCTTGTCGCACAACCGCAGCTTTGCTGTCCAGATACCGACAATCCATACGGAACGGCATGCTATGCTAAAGAGCACGCCCTAGCAGCAACTTGCCTTACGTAGACCACCGAAACAAAAGGCCCCATAGATGATTCTTAAGCTATCTAATGACAAAATTTGCGAAACAAAGCCGTCAGACATTGCCATTTGCCTCGGTCATATGGTGAACGACCTCGACTACATTGAGCATACATTACAGAACTGGCTGAATGCCGGAGAGAAGAATTCATATTATATTACCGTAAGAAGGAGTATGGCCGATAAATTTTGTTTGCTCATTAAGCAACTTGAGAAGCAAGTGGGGGTTAAATTTGCTGCAAGGGCGCAGTTTGAAGACTGTATATGCAGTGAATCAAGCGAGAAATGGGAGCAGCTTTTTCGGTCAGTGTTGCCGAAACTCCGAGGAGAGGTTATTGCCTCCTGCCAGCTGGCATTAAAGGCCCTGCCTTGTCCAATGTGGTCTGAACTAATGCCTGAAGCTTTTGCCAAACAAATACTTCCGCTATTCCATTCGGGACAATATCTAAGTGCAATTCGCCGTGGCTGCGATCTGCTACGAGCAACCATCCGAGCGAAGACAGGACTTTACGAACTGGACAGCTCTGATCTTGTAAACCAAGCCTTTGGCAAGGACCGCCCCTTTGTGTTTGCGGTTTGGGAGGGACATTCGGAAGACGATGTGAGGCGCGGCTACACAGACATGTTGCGTGGAGCGATGATGGGTATTCGAAACCCATATTACCACGGCACCGAGGAACCTACAGAGAAAGAAGCGGCGCGATTGCTCGTCGTGCTTGGGACTTTATGGGAGCGGGTTGCCACTACTGTAACGAAATGAACTGCACTCGAGCGAGTGTACGAATAATATACGTGCACATTATGCGGCTGTCATCCTGCAAAGAACAAGCAGATGGCGAAAACGTTTTGCAATCTCTAAAATACTTATACAGCTTATGATGCCAGAGGGATGTCTTAGCAGTAGCTTGCCGGGGTAACGCATGGCAATTTTTGAACATCGCCCAAACCACTTGCCCACCCTGGATGAATGTTCTACAAATGTTCCCCCGCTCCACCAACCAGGCACCCACCACCCTGAACGCCATCTCCCCCCAAACCCCCGACCCAACCCAAGCAGCCCACCGAGCCGAAAACCTCGCCGACTGCCTGGAACTGCGTGACCTCGGCATGGCCCTGGCCCGAGCCGCCGCCGCCCGCGCCCTGGCCGCCCATGACCAACCCCACTCCACCCAAGAACCCGCCCCCGCCACCAAATCCCCCACCCCACAACCCGCCCTCGCCGCAAAACCCGCAGATCCGGACCTGGCCTTCGCGCGACATTCCCGCAGCGTCCGCCAGTCCGTCGAGCTATGGGAAAAGATCGTCAACAACACCTTCGCCCGCCGCCCCCAATCCCCCCACCCCGCCTGGTCCGAACCCGCGTACCCCAACCTGGACGCAGACCTGGATGACGCCCTCGAAGACGAATACGAACGCCCCCGCTTCTCCGTAGGCGACGCCGGCAATCTCTACGAAGCCGTAGGCAACCTCGCCCTCATCTCCCCCGCCCACAACGCCATCCCCGAAACCCTCCCCGAAATCATCGAGGAAACCCTAACCGCCCACCCCGACGACCACCTCTCCACCAACTTCGCCCGCATCTGCGAAATCTTCGGCATCGCCCCAGACCGCTCCCGCCTCCAACCCCACCTGGAATCCCAGCTACGCCCCCCGCCGCACCACCGCCCAAAGCTGGAATAATCCCCTCCCGCAACGGCCGCGCTCAGCAGGCAACCAGTCCTCTTCCAAAAAGGACCAAACCGCCCGCCACCCCGCCTCCGCACCGCCCGATCCCAACCAACCGCGCCGAAGCCACCCAGAAGCCAACCCGCCCGCCGCCCGCAGCCCGACACAGCGCGGACCGCCGCCCCCCAAACACGTCCACGCCCCAGACACGCCGCCCCACCCCCACCGCAAATCCAGTCCCTCCATCAGGTCAAACCGCCGCCTCTCCATCCCGCCTGCACCCCAAGCCGGCGCCAGCGTTTTCCGCCAAGCCTGGCCAAAGGCCACCGCCCTGGCGGCGCGAAGCGGGCTTCACGGAAAACCCTGCTGCCGCCACGCTAAACCAGGTCGGGCGCACACCCCCCAACCCAACCAGCAAGCACCACCCCCACCCGCCCCAACATTGCACCCCACCCTGCGTCCCCCTACCTATCGCCCATGCCCACTCCGCCCGACACCCTGCGCATCGCGCTGGCGCAGCTGAACCCCCACGAAGGCCAGATCACCGCCAACCTGGCCCAAATCCGCGCCGCCCGAGGCCAAGCCGCCGCCCTCGGCGCAGACCTCCTCGTCACCCCGGAATTCTCCATTGCCGGCTACCCTCCGGAAGACCTCGTCCGCAAAGCCGCCTTCGTCACCGACTGCGAAACCGCTTTGGCCGAACTGGCGAAAGACACCGCCGACGGCGGCCCAGGCCTCATCGTAGGCGGCCCCTGGAGAGACAACCACGCCATCTACAACGCCGGCTTCCTCCTCGATGCCGGCCAGATCACCGCCCGCCGCGCCAAGCACGAACTCCCCAATTACGGCGTCTTCGACGACAAGCGCGTCTTCGACGCCGGCCCCGCCCCCGGCCCCGTCGTCTTCCGCGGCATCCGCCTGGGCCTGATGATCTGCGAAGACTGGTGGTTCCCCACCGTCGCCGAAACCCTGGCCGAGACCGGCGCCGAGCTCCTCCTCTCCATCAACGGCTCCCCCTTCGAATCAGACAAAGCCGGCCGCCGCGTACAACTGGCCGTAGCCCGCGTGGTCGAAACCGGCCTCGCCTTCATCTTCCTCAACCAGGTCTGCGGCCAGGACGAACTGGTCTTCGACGGCGCCAGCTTCGTGCTGAACCCGGACCGCACTTTGGCCCACGTGATGCCCTCTTTCCGCCCCGCCTTGCACATCACCGACTGGCACCGCCAGGATGGCCAGTTCGTCTGCACCCCAGCCGAACTCCCCCCGGAACCCGCCCCCGAAGACCTGACCTACCGCGGCCTGTGCCTCGGCCTGTCCGACTACGTCCGCAAGAACCGCTTCCCCGGCATCCTCCTGGGCCTCTCCGGCGGCATAGACTCTGCCCTCTCCGCCGCAATCGCCGTAGACGCCCTGGGCCCAGACCGCGTCCGCGCCGTCATGCTCCCCAGCCCCTACACCAGCCAGCACAGCCTGGATGATGCCGCCGAATGCGCCCGCCTCTTGGGCATCCGCATAGACACAGTCCCGATCACCCCCGCCATCGACGCCGCCAACGCCGCCCTGGCCCCCCTGTTCACCAACTTCCCGGATGACATCACCGAAGAGAACATCCAGTCCCGCGCCCGCGGCCTCCTGCTGATGGCCATGAGCAACAAGTTCGGCCACATGCTCCTGACCACCGGCAACAAGAGCGAAATGTCCGTAGGCTACGCCACCCTCTACGGTGACATGTGCGGCGGCTACTCGGTCCTGAAGGACGTCTACAAGACCACCGTCTTCGCCCTGAGCACCTGGCGCAACGCCCATCACCCCGAAGGCGCCCTGGGCCCCAACGGGCCGGTCATGCCGCAGCGTGTAATCACCAAACCTCCCAGTGCCGAGCTGAAACACGACCAGACCGACCAGGACAGCCTCCCCCCCTACGAAGAACTCGACGCCATCCTCGCCGGCCTGGTCGAAGGCGAGAAATCCGTATGTGACCTGGTGCAAACCGGCTTCGACCGCGAAACGGTCGTGCGCGTCTGGAAAATGCTGGACCGCGCCGAATACAAACGCCGACAGGCGCCCCCCGGCGTGAAGATCACGTCGCGCGCGTTCGGGCGGGACCGCCGGTATCCTATAACGAACGGGTACACGGGGCTGGTGGCGTGAAGGAAGAAAGGCCTTCTTTTTTGCAAAAAAGAAGCAAAAAACT
>CAXTVW010000087.1:0-14796 GCA_964247675.1 uncultured Acetobacteraceae bacterium | reverse complement strand
GAAGGCCAGGGGCTCTGCCCCTGGACCCCGCTAAGGACAGTCGTCCTTAGAACCTATCTCTGAAGGGGCGAAGCCCTGGGGTCTGGGGCCGACTGGCCCCAGCGGGGTTTGGGGCAGAGCCCCAACTTTGCCCTCATCCCCCAGCCACCGCTGAGCCGAAAACGGCCCGCATTCCCGATACAACGGATACAACTGCGCCGTAAGCCGCGCCACCAGCTCCGTATCCAGCCAGGCCGGGCCGCCGCAGCGCGCCTCGTCCTCCGGCCGCAGCCGCACGCGCAGCGCCCCTGCGCGCGGCGCATCCAGCACCAGCGCGTGTTCGCGTGCGCGCAGCCGGGCTACGCCGCGCCAGCCGATGCGGTGATAGCTCATCGTCTCGCTCTCCAGGCCGGGCACCACCGTGCGCACCACCCGCACCGGACTGTCCACCGGCGAGCAATCCACCACCACTATGCCCATCCCCGCCTCACCCAGCCGCCCCGCCAGGAACGCCAGCCGCGCCTGCGAGCCGGAAACGGCATCGGGCGGCACGCCCGGCAGATCAGCGAGCATGACGCGCCGCGCCTGACAGAATGCCGTCCGCGCCAGCAGTGCGCTCAGCTCGCCTTGCGGCAGGGCCAGCCAGCCAGCCATCGCTTGCAGCGCGCGCACCTCCTCCCCGTCCAGGTCACTGGCGATCCGCCGTGCCACGTAGCCTGCCGGCAGCACCGCCCGCGCCCGCTCCACCGGCCCATGTGTGGCTGCCTTGCGGGCGCGCGAGCCCACGAATTCCAGCAGCGCCTTGCGTATCGCGCGCGCCGGATCCGGGTGCGAGGCTTCGCCGCAGGCGCTGACCTGCAGCGAGAAGTTGGCCTCCTTCGTGTCGTCGCCAACCACGTAGATGTTTGCCAGGCCGAGTTCGGTGCCGGCCAGCTTGACCAGCGGAAGCAGCCCATCGGTGCGCAGCCTGGCCAGTAATGCGTCCACTTCCGGCAGCGCGCCCGGCGGCAGGTCGATCACCACGCCCTCGTCCAAAGCGCGATAAGAGGTGACGTTGCCATCCCGCTGCAGCAGCTCCATCACGCCGTGTGCCACGGCATGTGCGACGTCCACGCCGGCGCCCAGACCGTTGGTGATCGGCGTGATCAGCCGGGCGGGTTCCGCCATCTGATAGGCGTGCGCCGCCACCCATTCGGCGGGCACCAGCACGGGCGCGCCATCCGGCCAGCGGCATCCTGCGACCCAGGACAGGCTCATGTCCGGCGTGTAGTCCGAGCCGGCCGGCAGACAGAGGGTCAACGGGTCGATCGCCGCGCCGGCGCCGAGCGCGGCGTAGCTCGCCTCGATGCGCGGCGCGCTCGCAAGCCAGGCGCCCACGTGCACTTCCTCGCACAGCTCGCCCAACGCGCCGACCTGCGCCTCGATCTCCGTCAAACCATAGCCGTAGCCGGTGACGGCGATGCCGTCCGGCGCCAGCCAGGCCGCCTGGACAACGGGTACGCCCAGTCGGTCCAATCCGTCGATACGGGAGAGCGCCAGCTCGCCGCCGGCTGGCAAGCTGGCGCGGAAGGCACGGGCGACTTCTTCCAGGCCGCCGGTCATGCGGGGCGGCGGTCTGCGATGCGCGCAACCATTCGGATGCCTTTTTCATGCGAGCGCGGGATACGCTCACTGCAAATGGGGGTAGCAGCTATGTTGGAAAGCCAGCCAGCTAGTATCCAGGCAGGCAAGCGGGCCAGGCAAGCGGGGCGATATGCAGGCAGCAGGCACGGTTGATACGGAAACGATGCTGCGCGCCAGCCGCGCCCGCCTGGCGTCTGATCCCCGCGACTGGCAGGCGGCGCTGCAGTTGAAGGCGTGCCTGGCAGGGCAGCACCGCTACGCCGAGTCGGACCCGATCTTCCGCGCCGCCCGTGCGGCGTTTCCGGACGAGATCTGGCTGGCGCACATGGCGACGTTGCACGCCTATCCACAGGCTGAACTGCCGGCCCTGACAAGCCGCGCCGCCGCCCTGGCCGCCGCAGCGCCAGGAGACGGCGCGCGGGCCAGGCTGCTCGGCAACCTGCTCCTGCAAGCGCGCGACTACCCTGGGGCGGCTGCGGCTTTCGTGCACGCGCCGGACCCCGATTCGGCACTGCGCCGGCAATCGGCGCTTGGCTATGCCGCGCTGGCCGGCACGCTTGCCGGCGCCCCCGCCTCAGGCCCGGCGCCCGCTATCGCCATCCTCAACCTGGACCGTAACCCGGTTCGGCTGTCCGAGACGGAGGCCCATTTTTCTGGCTGCCGGATGCCGCAGTTCCGCGTGCCGGCGGTGGAGGGCGCGCGCTTGTCCGGCCCGGCGGTGCAGCGCCTGAGAGGCGATCTGGAGCAGCGTGGCACCCTGGGCTGCTTTCTGTCCCATGCCGCGGCCTGGGAGGCGATGCTGGCGCGCGGTCTGTCGCACTGCCTGGTGGTGGAGGACGATACGTTGCCGCTGCTCGACCTGCCGGAACGCTGGGGCGTGTTCGGGCTGCCTGAAGCCTTTGATCTATGCTTCGTCAATGACCGGATGGCACCGCGCGATCCCTATGCCGCCTTCCGGGTGCTGAGCGTGGCCGAGGCGTTGCACCGGTTTCCGCCAGAGCGCAACGCCGCCGGCGCTGACGGCTACCTGATCAGCGCCGGTGGCGCTCGCAAGCTGCTGGACTGGCTCGCGGAGGATGGTTTTGCGGAGGACGTGGATTGGCGGCTGCTGGCCTACGCGATCTCGGCCGATGAGTGCGCAAGCTTGCCTCGCGGAGTACATGCGTCCGGCATGATCGCGCACCTGCACGCGACCATCGGTTCAGCAAGGCGGCTGGATGCGCTGGTGCTCTCGCCGCCTTTGATCCGGAGCGTGCCGATCGCCAGCGATCGGGAGGATGAAAACCGACGAGGAGCCCTGAGTGTTCAGCAAGTAAGATAGGCTAGAAAGGCCTTCTTTTTTGAAAAAAAGAAGCAAAAAAACTTTTTCTACTCCGACGTTTGGACGCTTCGGTCTGTCCTGAAACGTTGGGCTGGTACAATTCAGGGGCGCCCCGATGTGGGACCGCGTCTGCTAGACCGAAATCGAGCGCCTTACGAGCTGTTTGAATAACGTCCAACGCGCTTGGGACTGTATCAGCGCCTGGGACGATCCAAAGAATAGCCGCAAAGCCAGGACCCTGGACGGTGGGTTCGTGCCCCTCAGCTTGCGCGACCGCCAGACGACCTTGTGCACCTTGATCCTGACATCCGTGACGCCCTTGCGCTCCTGCAACCGGAGAAGCTCGTCTCTGGGCGATTTGCCAGCTGCACGCATGGCGTCGTAATTCGGGCCGCCGAGCGGACGGGTGTGGCGTATGACCACCTCATCGACGACAGCAATACCGTTCTCACGATCCTGGACAAAGTCCGGCCAAAGCCAGTCGATGCCCCATCCGCTTTGCGATTCGGAAAACGTATCCAGCGCGCGTCGAAGCAAGGACGATTTGAAGCACGGCGCCATCGCCTCGACGAAATTGGTGAAGCGTATGCATGTGGCCGCATTGTTGATGAGCAGAGGGTGCGTCATCGGGCTGTCGGGCGTGAGCGACGGCTGGGCAAGCTCCAGCTCGTATTTCGCGCAAAGGTCGAAGAAGCGGTTCATGTCCTGCTTGGTCATAGCCAGATCGTCGTCCGGCAGCCAAATGTAGTTGTAACGGTCAACATACTCGGGATGGTCAAGCAGCAATTGATGCAGCGGCGGCCATTTTGGGCCGACACTGTCGATACGCGTGACATCCTCCTGCTTATAGATGTCCGGATCCTTGCCGAAATAGTTCACCACCAGATCCCAGTTCCGCTCCTCGGGGCCGACCAGCCATGCGGGGTGAAGCGAGGCGTTTCCTGCTCGGACAATGACGAGATTGGGGCGAGTGACGTTATTCATTACAACCATTGGGTTCAGGTAAGAGCAAAATGAAACGACCTTGCGATTAGCAGGGGCTGAAGCACCAGGAGAAAGAGCTTTTTCTCCGAAGAGGATTGCCTTCCTTTACGGTCGATACCGAGGCTCACCGGCATCAGCCACATTTCCGGCGTCCCTACTATAGCACAACATCTTGAACACGACTTTCTTATATGCCCACCTGGCCGCCTTTGATCGTCGTCAGTTGAACTCTAGTTCCCAGCCCGCCAAATCTGTAACCTATCCGTTACGATTTCGGTAGGATAGAAACTTGCTAGGGTGGACGCGTGCCGCCGAAACCTTGCCCGCCCGAGATCGCTAGATTGTAACTTCTAGGGCATAAAGCCGGTCATGCAGCCTACCCTTCAACGGTCCACCGCCACCGGATTTCTCTGGTTGCTGTTCCAAGGGCTGTCAGGGCGGGTCGCCAGCTTCTTCAGCCAGCTCGTGCTTGCAAAGCTGCTGATGCCAGAGGCGTTCGGCCAGATCGGCTTGGCCTATACCGTGTCCGCCTTGGTCACCGCGGTCGTCAGCTTCGGCATCGACGACGTGCTCCTGACCCGCTCACGCCACATCCGCTTGTGGGTGGCACCTGCGTTCTGGAGCAGCCTGGCGCTCGCCACGGCCGGCATGGTTGTCATGCTCGCGGTAAGCCCGGTAGCCGCCTGGCTTTATCACGCGCCCGGGCTCGTCGGGCTGATAGCGGTGATGGCCATCAACCTTCCTTTGGGTGCGGCATCCACGGTGCCGGTCACCAAGCTGCGGGCCGAACTGGCTTTCCGTTACCTCGGCACCTACGCCAGCCTGGAGACGGTGGGCATACAACTGGCCACCATCGCCTGCGCCGCGGCGAGTTTGGGCGCTTACAGCTTCGTTCTGCCCCTGCCGGTGGCGGCCGGCATCAAGGCCGTCATCTTCTGGCGCAAAGCGCCGATGGCGATCCGGCCAGGCCACCGCCTGCGGCAGTATCGCCATCTAGTCGGCAGCGGGCTGATGGTCCTGAGCACCCGGCTGATGATCACGCTGGTCAACCAGGGCGACTACATCGTGCTCGGCATCATGGCCACGCAAAGCGTGGTCGGGGTGTATTTCTTCGCTTTCCGTCTCGCCGCCCAGCCCTTGCAGATGCTGGCCGGCAGTTTCGGTAGCGTGTTGTTTCCCGCCTTCACGCAGCTGGGGCATGACCCGAGGCGGCAGATGGAGGCGGCCCTGCGCGCCTCGCGCATTCTAGCCTATGCCATCACCCCGGTGTGCTTCCTGCAAGCAGCCGAGGCGGCGCCGCTGCTGCATCTGATGTTCGGGACGCGGTGGGACAGCGCGGTGCCGCTCGTGCAGATACTCAGCCTGGGCTTGCCTGGCGACGCGCTTGCCTGGGTGGCCGGCGCGCTGCTGATCGCCCGTGGCGAGTTCAAGCGCGACATGCGGCTTGTTGCCCTGTTCACGCCGCCGTTCTTCGTCTGCGTTGTGATTGGCGTCTGGCTCGGCGGCGCGGTGGGCGTGGCCACCGGTGTTTCGCTGTTCTACGCGCTGATCAAGCCGTTGAACTCCTGGCTGGTTTTCCGTCGTGCAATGCGGCTGACAGACATCCTGCAGATCTACGTGCTGCCACTGGCATTGGGGCTTGTGACGATAGGCGCTGCTTCAGGGCTGGCCAGCCTGCCGGTGTTTGCCGGCGCCAGCGTTGTGCAGATCGCGCTGATCGGCGTTCTTGGGCCGGTCTTCTACCTAGCCGGGCTACGGGCAATTGCGCCCTCCACATTGGCGGAGATGATGAGCCAGTTGCCGTTGGGCAGACTGGGCGGCGTAGGCCGCCAGCTTAGGCGGCTGGCGTAACTCGTTGCCGCTCCAAGCTGACATTACGAGAGTCCTTACCTTCGCATTCGCAACGATCGCTTGCCGTAGCCTGAAGCAAGGCGCCTCAGATGCGTTAAAACAAAAGTTTTTTGCTTCTTTTTTTCAAAAAAGAAGGCCTTGCTTCCTTCGCCTCGCCTCACAGCAACTTCACTTGCGCTCCGGTCCCCAACGCCCCCCGAGGTGTGCTCGACCGCAGAGCCACGATCGAGATAATCATCCATGGACCTCCGTAGCCTAAGCACGCTCGAAGCAGGCGAAACGCTCGAGGCCGACATCTGCATTGTCGGCACCGGGCCAGCCGGCGCCACGCTGATGCGGGAGCTGGCCGGCACCAGGCTGCGCGTGATCGTGGTGGAGAGTGGCGAAACCGATCCGGTGAGCTTCGCGGATTCATTGAACGAGATCGAAAGCATCGGCGTGGCGCGCACGCTCGATCAGACCATCGTGCGTAACCGCATACTGGGCGGCACGTCGCTGCTGTGGAGCGGGCGTTGCGCCTATCTCGACGAGATCGACTATCGGGAGCGGCCCTGGGTACCGCATTCCGGCTGGCCGCTAGGGCCTGAAGAGATGGCGCCGTACTTTGCTCGCTCCGCGCAACATCTGGGGCTCGGGCTGAGCGGAGATTTCTCGCATGAAGGTTTCTGGGCGCTGGCGGCGCGGCCGCGGCCGGCTTCGCACCTGGACGCGACACGATTGCGCCCGTTCTTCTGGCAGTTCAGCCGCTTCCGCGGCCCCCAGGAGCCGATGCGTTTCGGACCACGCATCCTCTCCGAACGAAACGCGCCGAATCTGCGCGTGCTGACCGGCGCCACTGCCGTGCACATAAACACCAACGAGGCCGCCACCGCGCAGCACTCCTTGGAGGTGGCCGCCCACGATGACCGGCGCTGGACGGTCACGGCCGGAAAGCTCGTGCTATGCGCAGGGGGGATCGAGAACGCGCGGCTTTTGCTGAATTCCAGCCGAGCGTGCGCGCAGGGGCTCGGCAACACGCATGATGTGGTCGGGCGTTTCCTGATGGACCATCCGCGCGGCGGCGTGGCCAAGTTCGACCCCACGAAGGCGCGCACCCTTGATCCGCATTTCGGTTTCCACACTGTCCGCACCGAACACGGTACGAACCTGTTCTGCCAGGGCCTGCGGCTCAGCCCGGACGTGCAGGAGAGCGAAGGCCTGCTCAATTGCGCCGTGTGGCTGAGCGAACTGGTGGCGGCGGACGATCCCTGGACCGCGGTGAAGCGAATCGCGAACGGACGGCCCGATTGGCGCCGCGACCCGCTCGCGGTTCTGTCGAACGGCGTCCTGATGGCGCGCGGACTGGACAACATGCTGCGCCGGGGCGGCGGGCCGATACGCAAGCTCGACGGGCTGGAGCTCAACTGCATCGTCGAACAGCTTCCCGACCCGGACAGCCGCGTCCTGTTGGCAGACCGCGTGGACGGCCACGGCATGCGGCTGCCGCGGCTCGACTGGCGGATCAGCGAGCTGGAGCAGCGGACGGTGCGCAGGACGGCCCAGCTCGTCGCAAGCGGGCTGCAGGCTGCAGGCATCGCGCCGCCGGTGCTGGAGGACTGGGTTGCCGCCGGGGAAAAGTTCGGTCCAGGCTTCGGCGACGTAGCGCATCATATCGGAACCACGCGCATGTCCGAGGACGCCCGGTCAGGTGTGGTGGATGCACGCTGCGCTGTGCATGGGGTGAACGGTCTGTTCGTGGCGGGAAGTTCGGTTTTTCCAACGGCAAGCCACGCTAATCCGACGCAGATGATTGTAGCGTTGGCGGTTCGGCTGGCCGATCATCTGAAAGGGTGAAGGCTGAGCGATAGGAAGCGAGCAAGGCCCTCTTTTTTGAAAAAAAAAGCAAAAACTTTTATTTCCCCGCATTTGTCATTTGCGGGGGCCTATTGGAACATCGAGGCAGCTTAGATACGCGATGAGAAAAGGGATCTTTTACTTCGCCAGGCCTTCAGAACGCAGCCAGCCCATCGACAACGCCAGTCCCTGATCGATGTCCACCTCGGGCGACCAGCCTATCACCTGCGTCGCAGCGTCGGTGGGATACATGGCATGGCTTGCGAACAGGCCTAATTCGCTGCGACCGGGGATGCCGGCAAGCAGGTTGCGGGCAAAGCCTGGCCGGACCTTGGCGGCAGCCTTGAGCGGAAGCGCCAAAGCCATGCGCAGCTTTAGGGAAAGCGGGGAGATGGGGGCGGGAACAGGAGAGTTCGTCAATTCCGCCAGTCTGGTGAACCAGCCATTCCACGTCGGGGTCTCAGGCCCGTTCACGTTGAATGCCAAACCCACGGCATCGTCTGATGAAAGTGCGGCGGCAATCGCTGAGGCAACGTCCCCCACATACACCATATTCGCGGTCCCTTCGCCGGCTGCCCCCAGGTTGCGCCAGCGTCCGGATCGTACCCGCCGTGCCATCTCGCCCAGCCACCAGGTGCCACGCGGGCCGTAGACGTGCGTCGGGCGGAGCCGCACGATCTCCAGGCCCTTTTGTTCCAGGCAGGCCTGCTCGGCTGCTGCCTTCCACGCCGCGTAGCCGTCTCCGTCAGGAGAAACCATTGCGGTGTCTTCGGTGACGCGGCCTTGCGCGCCACCATAGACGGACATCGTACTGATATGGACGAAGCGTCGGACGCCCGCGTCGGCAGCACAGTGAAGGAGTGTGCGCGTGCCCTCGACGGTCACCTGCCTATCGCCGACGGCGCAGTGAACGACGGAAGCAACACCGTCGAGCGCAGCCCTGATCGAGGTCTCGTCACGCAAATCCATCTGCACCGTGCCGGATCTGCCGTCGCGTGTGGAGCCGATCACCGAGGAGCCGGGCGTCTTGCGCAGGAAATCAACGGTATGTTGGCCGATGAAACCGCCCGCCCCGGTCACTAAGATTTTTGCCATGACATGATCGTGAACGTCGTCGCGGCAAGCCAGTTCCGCACGCGGCGATCCCGAACATCACGGCAATTGCGTTAGAATGCGCCCGGACAACACCCTTGCGAACGAAGCAAAAGTTTTTTGCTTCTTTTTTTCAAAAAAGAAGGCCTTCTTTCTTTTACAGCATTAGTCGCAACATCCTGCCAGCCGAACCGCCGCGCAGGCCGAGTCAATCAGACAAACGGGTGAATGCCGACCGCAGCCGAGGCAGGAAACCGGCAGCATGCGCACGGATGTGTGTTGGAAAAAGCAGGAAGACGGCAAGGCAGGATGCGTAGGCTGCCAGCAAGCGGAACAGCAATGCGACAGCCGTGACGGAGGTCGCGCTGGAAGGCACCCTTCCGAGGATCATCTGGACGATCGTTGCTGTTGCGATGCCGGCCGCCACCGGCAGCAGGTAGTGCAGGACGTTCGAAATGCGCACAGGTCCGGCACGCAGGGCGCCCCAGAGTACCACGCCGTCGATCGGCAAGGATAAGATCGCCAGCATTCGTGTGACGCCTAGCGCGCCAGCGCGCAGGCCGACCAGCACTGTGACCAAGGTGATGATCATCTTGGCGATCGCGTAGGGAAGTTGCTGGCGTGCTCTGCCTTGGCTGACGAACAGCCAGTAGGACGCCAGGCTGAGCGGCGAGAGAAGGGTGGCCAGCGCGAGCCAGGCGACCATCGGGCCTGCTTCCTGCCAGCGCGCGCCGAGCAGAATCGGCACTGAGACACGCGCCGTGAAGGCGAGCCAGATCAGCAAGGGCGCGAGCACGAGGAGCAGGGCCTGGATCATCTGCGAGAAGGCGGCGCGGTATTCGGCGTCGCGCCCGACCAGGCGGGAAAGCAGCGGCAGCGCCACGCGGTCGATCGGCAGGCTGATCTGCCAGAACGGGGTGGCCACGAGCCGGATCGCGCGGTCGTAGAAGCCGAGCTGCACGCTCCCGGCCAGGCGACCCACCAGCACCGCATCGAGGTTGTTGCAGACGTAGTTGATGACGTTGTAGCCGGTGACGTGACCGCCGAAGGCAAGTAACGCGCCCGCGCCCGAACGGCGCCGCGGCCGCGACGGGCGCCAGCCGGAGAACATCCACGATAGCACCAGGATGACCAGGGAGTTCACCGCCTGCATCAGCACAAGCGACCAGACACCGAGGCCCGCCGCCGCCGCCGAGACACCCGCCACCACAGCGCCGAGGTTGCAGGCGACGTCGATCCCAGCGAGGGTCAGGAATCCCATGCGCCGGTTGAGCAGCGCGATCTGCTGCGCCGAGAGACCACTCAGCACCAGCAGGCCGGCAAGCGCCATGCAGACCGGCGCCACGCGCGGCTGCCCGTATGTGATGGCGATGAGCGGCGCGCAGGCGGCCAAGCCGGCAGCCAGGGCGCTGGAGACGGCGACGTTGGTCCAGAACAGGATAGAGAGCTGCGCCTGGGAGATCGTTTCGAGCTGTATGGTCGCTTGGGACAGGCCGAGTTCATTGAAGATCTGCACCAGCGAGAGGATGGGAACAGCCATTGCCATGACGCCGAAATCGGCGGGGACCAGGAAATGGGCCAGGAGGATCTGGCTGCCGAACTGCAGGATGAAGCGCACCCCTTGCGCGACCAAGGTGACGGCGGCGCCTCTGGCCGAGCGTGCGCCGAGCGAGCGTCCGTCGAGTTCGGCCTCGCTCTCGGGCGCGTCGGACCCGGCGGCACGCGGCGTTGTGCTGCCTAGGTCAGACAAGCGTGGCGAACCTTGTTGAGGCGCTTCCCGGATGTTGCGCGAAATGGGAGTGGTCTCAGCAATTGCAGCATCAGGCCTTCCCGGCGTTCGGGCTACGTGGTGGCCTACTCCCCGGCTTCGGGCAAGCCAGCGCGAGCCGCACTATCCGGCTCGGCCGGCCGGATGGTACGAGCAAGTCTGGCAGTGAAACGTCGATCCCGTGCGCGCTTGTCGGAGCACCTGAGACCGGCCCACAGGAAGCAAGCAGTTCCTGTGCTGTGTGGAACAGGGGGTCTGGCGGAAGGAGTGGGATTCGAACCCACGGTACGCTTTCACGCACACACGCTTTCCAAGCGTGCGCCTTAAGCCGCTCGGCCATCCTTCCTGCGCGGCGCGGACCCTAATCGGCGTCGGATGCCGGATCAAGTGCGGCGTTGCCGGCTGGCGTTGCCGCCCGTAGGCTGCGTCGGAGTGACCAGTAACACCATAGATGCCTATAACCAGGGCTTCGCGGAGTTCGGCGCGGCGTTCGAGGCGTTCGGCTTCGACGAGATACACCGAGGCGCCATACCCTTCCTGCCGGCTGCACCTGGGCTGCTGCTGGACGTGGGTGCCGGCAGCGGGCGCGATGCCGCCTGGTTCGCGGACGCCGGGTGGGAGGTCGTCGCCGTAGAACCCGCCGCTTTCCTGCGGCAAGACGCGCGAGCCCGCCACCGGTCCGCCCGCATACGCTGGGTCGACGACAGCTTGCCGGGGCTGAGCGCGGTACACCGCCTCGGCATCGTCTTCGACATGGTGTGGCTCAGCGGCGTGTGGATGCATGTCCCGCCCGATGACCGTGCACGCGCCATGCGCAAACTGGCCACGCTCGTCAAACCAGGCGGCCGGATGGTCATCACCTTGCGCCACGGGCCGTCGCCGGAGGACCGCCCGATGTGGCCGGTCAGCGCACACGAGGTGGAACGGCTGGGGCTGGACCTCGGCCTGGCCCTGCGGCTGGCAACCGAGCGCGCAGACGATTTGCAGGGCCGCACGGGCGTCACCTGGCAGACCGTAATCCTGGATCTTCCCGATGACGGCGCCGGCGCCCTGCCGCTGCTGCGTGACGTGATCCTGCGGCAGGAAAAAAGCGCCACCTACAAGCTTGCACTCCTGCGCTGCATCGCCCGCATCGCCGACGCCTCGCCAAACGTGGCGCGCGATGCCGGGGACGCCGTGCTGCTGCCGCTCGGGTTGGTCGCGCTATACTGGCTGCGCCTATACAAGCCGCTGCTGGACCGGAATCTGCCGCAGCGGAGCGGCGGCGGGCTGGGCTTCGTCAAAGACGCCTACCGCGCGCTGAGCCACGTGCCCGCCGCGGATTTCCGGCCGGGCCTGTATCTTGCCGGTGCAGGGGGCCGCAACCTGGCGCGCGCACTCGCCGACGCCGCGCAGCTGATCGCCACCATGCCGGCGCGGCATCTCACCTACGCCAACGATGTGCCGGTGTTCGAAACGGACTATGGCCGCATGCCGCGCGCTGGCGACGGCTTCGCCGCCAGCCAGGAAGAGCTTTGGACGTTCGGGACAACGCGTGTTCCCTTGCACATCTGGCACGCGTTGCGCCGCATGGCCGCCTGGATCGAGCCGATGCTCGTGGGCGAGTGGGCGCGCCTTATCGAAGGCTATTTGCAACGCCAGCCATCCGCACCCGGCACACTCCGCAGCGACATCCATGCGGCGCTGGGCTGGATCGAGCGCGAGCGCGACACAAGCTTCGTGCGCGGGCTGGTCAAGCGGCACTTCGACGCGGGACGGCCGGTAAGCTGCGTCTGGACTGGCCGCAAGCTGCAGCCGAACGGCATTGACATCGATCATTGCCTGCCGTGGTCGGCTTGGCCGTGTGACGACCTCTGGAACCTGCTGCCGTCCGCGCCCGGGCTCAACCGCCATCAGAAGGGCGAACGGCTTCCCTCAGCCGAAAGGCTGGAGACCTCGCGCACCGCGATCAAGGCCTGGTGGCAGGACGCCTATCTCGACAGTAGCGAGGCCATTCGTCTGCGGTTCAGCGAAGAGGCCGCGACGTCGCTTCCGGTGCTGGCAGGCGGCAGTCTCGATCTCGACGAGCTGTTTGCCGCTCTGGATTTCAAACGCATGCAGTTGCGGCAGGACACACAGTCGTCCGAGTGGTTTGGGCAGACTGCTTAGCGTTGCAGTGCCCGGAAAAACAGAAAGCAAGGCCTTCTTTTTTGAAAAAAAGAAGCAAAAAACTTTTGGTCCCTGTCGACGGCTGCTGAAACACGCGCCGACACGAAAAGAAGTTTTTTGCTTCTTCTTTTTCAAAAAAGAACTGCTTGCTTTCTAAGCATCCATTTTCAGCGCAGCCAGGAACGCGCTCTGCGGTATCTCCACCTTGCCGAACTGCCGCATGCGCTTCTTGCCCTCTTTCTGCTTCTCGAGCAGCTTGCGCTTGCGGCTGATGTCGCCGCCGTAGCACTTGGCGGTCACGTCCTTGCTCAGCGCGCCCAAAGTCTCGCGCGCGATGATGCGGCTTCCAATGCTCGCCTGTATGGCGATCTTAAAAAGCTGGCGCGGGATCAGGTCCTTCAGCTTGGCGCAGATCGAGCGGCCGCGTGTCTCGGCCACTGAGCGGTGCGCAATGAAGCTCAGCGCGTCCACCGGATCATTGTTCACCAATATCGAGATGCGCACGAGGTCGCTCTCCTCGTAACTGTCCATCGCGTAGTCGAAACTCGCATAGCCGCGGCTGATGCTTTTCAGCCTGTCGTAGAAGTCGAACACCACTTCGTTCAGCGGCAGCTGGTACACCGCCATCGCGCGGTTTCCGACATAGGTCAGGTCCGCCTGACGGCCGCGACGCTCGTTGCACAGCGTGAGCACGTTGCCGAGATAGTCGTCGGGCACCATGATGGTGGCGCGTATCCACGGCTCCTCGATGTGGTCGATGTAGGTGGGATCAGGCATGTCGGCAGGGTTGTGCAGCTCCATCACCTCGCCGTTGTTGCGGTGCAGCTTGTATACCACGGACGGCGCGGTCGCGATCAGGTCGAGGTCGAACTCGCGGCTCAGCCGCTCCTGGATGATCTCCAGATGCAGAAGTCCGAGGAAGCCGCAGCGGTAACCAAAACCCAGCGCGGCCGACGTTTCGGCCTCGTAGTGGAAGCTTGCGTCGTTCAGCCGAAGCTTGCCAAGCGACTCGCGCAATTTCTCGAAATCGTCGGCGTCCACCGGATACAACCCGCACCAGACTACCGGGATGCTCGGCTTGAAGCCGGGCAGGGCCTCGTCTGCCGGCGTGCGGTCGTCGGTGATGGTGTCGCCCACGTTGCAGTCGGCAACCGTCTTCATCGCCGCGGTGATGTAGCCCATCTCGCCAGGGCCCAAATCGCCGGTGGCCACCATCTTCGGCGTAAAAACACCGCATTGCTCCACCACGTAGGCGTGCCCGTTCGCCATCATGCGTATTTTCTGCCCGCGCTTCAGCCGGCCGTCGCGCACGCGCACCAGGATCACCACGCCCAGATACGGGTCATACCAGCTATCCACCAGCAGCGCCTTCAGCGGCGCGTTCGCGTCACCCGTCGGCGGCGGCAGGCGCGTCACCAGCGCCTCTAGCACGCCCTCTATGTTCAGGCCCGTCTTGGCGCTGATCATCACCGCGTCGGTTGCGTCCAGCCCGATCACATCCTCTATCTGCTGGCGTACCTTGTCAGGCTCGGCGGCCGGCAGGTCGATCTTGTTGAGCACCGGGACGATCTCGTGATGCGCGTCGATCGCCTGGTACACGTTGGCCAGGGTCTGCGCTTCCACCCCCTGGCTGGCATCGACCACGAGCAGGCTACCCTCGCAGGCGGCGAGACTCCGGCTCACCTCATAGGCAAAGTCCACGTGGCCGGGCGTGTCCATCAGGTTCAGCTCGTAGGTGAGCCCATCCTTCGCCTTGTAGGCCAGGCGCACGGTCTGCGCCTTGATGGTGATCCCGCGCTCCTTTTCCAGCTCCATGTTGTCGAGCACCTGCTCGGTCATCTCGCGGTCGGTCAGCCCGCCGCAGGCCTGGATCAGCCGGTCGGCGAGCGTGGACTTGCCATGGTCGATGTGGGCGATGATGGAGAAGTTGCGTATCAGCGCGAGCGGGGTGTCGGTCATGTCGCTAGTTAGGCGCAAACGGGCGCTGTGGGGAGAGGCTGGGAAGGAAGGCCTTCTTTTTTGAAAAAAAGAAGCAAAAAACTTTTACGACGGCTGTCGCGGACGCTTCAGCAGCCGCCGACAGGGAGCAAAAGTTTTTTGCTTCTTTTTTTCAAAAAAGAAGGCCTTCCTTACCCCAGCATCTGCGACACGCGCCGCGACAGCTCTTCCATCCCATACGGCTTCGCCAGCACCGGAA
>CAXTVW010000086.1:0-15612 GCA_964247675.1 uncultured Acetobacteraceae bacterium | reverse complement strand
ACGATGCGCCACAGCCGCTGCCGCGGAAGTTCGCCGGCGGACGCAAGATGATCCGTCACGCGCTCGATACCCGCGTAGGTCCCGCCGTCATACACGCCGGTGATCGTGGTACGCGTGAGTATGCGGACATTTTCCGCCGCGCGCAGCTCGGCTTCGGTTTCTGCCAGCCACACGCTGGCGGGTTTGTCGCCGATGGTGCGCCGGTCAGCAAGCAGACGGCCGCCCAGCGCAAAATCCTGCTCGGCGAGTATGACGCGATCGCCGGCGCGCGCGGCGTGCAACGCGGCGGACAGGCCGGCCGGCCCGGCGCCGATGACCAGCAGGTCCGCGAACGCCGATTGCTTGTCGTAGGAATCCGGATCGGGCAGGCCGGACGCGCGGCCGAGGCCGGCGGCGCGGCGTATCAGCGGTTCGTACACGCGCTCCCAGAACGCGGCCGGCCACATGAACGTCTTGTAGTAAAAGCCGGCGGCGAAGATCGGCGCCAACGCGCCGGTGACGGCCATGAGGTCGAAGCCGAGGCTGGGAAATCGGTTCTGGCTGCGGCACACCAGGCCCTCGAAGATCTCGGCCACGGTTGCGCGCGTGTTCGGCTCGCGTGCCGCGCCCTCGCGCAATTCCACCAGCGCGTTCGGCTCCTCAGGGCCTGCGGAAAGGATGCCGCGCGGCCGGTGGTATTTAAACGAACGGCCGACCAAGCGCACGCCGTTGGCGAGCAACGCGGAGGCCAGCGTGTCGCCCGCGTAACCGGTGAGCTGCGCGCCGTCGAAGCTGAAACGCATGGGGCGCGTGCGGTCGATCAGCCCGCCTTCGGCCGTGCGGAACGCCTGCATCAGGCGGTTTGCACGGAGAGGATGGCATGGTTGCGGGTGTCGCGTTCCACGCGCAGGATCTGCCGGCAGGCGGCTTCGTGGTACCAGAACTCGCTGTGCGGGCCTGCGACGTTGTCACGCATGTACACGTAATCCACCCAGGCGGATTGCTCGGCATTGCTGCCGGGGCGGGTGAGCGTGGCGTCTCCGTAGTAGGAGAATTCGGCGATGCTGCGGTTGCCGCAGAAGGGGCAGGTTAGGCGCAAGGCAAGGAAGGCCTTCTTTTTTGGAAAAAAGAAGCAAAAAACTTTTGCTCCTGGCGCCTGCTCGGCGGTGCGCTCTGGTCCTGCAAATGCGCGCTGTTGCATAACCAGAGCGCACCTTTATGCAGGCGGGGGAGTAAAAGTCTTTTGCTTCTTTTCTTCAGAAAAGAAGGCCTTCCTTCTTTCCTCAATGCAACACCATATTCGTCCCGCCGCCCGTCTCGTCCAGCAGCCGCCCCGTAGCAAACCGATCCAGCCGGTACGCCCGCGCCACTTCGTGCGGCTCGTCGCGTGCCATCAGATGCGCCAGGCACAGCCCGGCGGCAGGCGTCGCCTTGAAGCCGCCGATGCACCAGCCGCCGTTCAGGTACAGCCCCTCGACGGGCGTGCGGTCGATGATGGGGCTGCCGTCCATCGTCATGTCCATGATGCCGCCCCAGCTGCGCAGCATGCGCAGGCGGCCGAGGGCCGGCATCAGCGCCATGGCTTCCTCGCAGGTGTCTTCCACGCAGGGCAGGTTGCCGCGCTGCGCGTAGGAATTGTAGCCGTCCACGCTGGCGCCGAACACCAAGCCGCCTTTGTCTGACTGGCTGATGTAGAAATGGCCGGCGCCGAAGGTGATCACCGAGTGGATCAGCGGCTTGATGCCTTCGCTGACAAAGGCGGTCAGCACGTGGCTTTCGACGGGCAGGCGCAGGCCGGCCATGGCGGCCACGCGGGATGAATTGCCGGCGACGGAAAGGCCTATCTTGCGGGCGGCGATGTAGCCGCGCGAGGTTTCGGCGCCGAGTACCCGGCCGTTTTCTATGCGCAGGCCGGTGAGTTCGCAGTTCTGCAGAATGTCCACGCCGAGTTTGTCGGCGGCGCGCGCGTAGCCCCAGGCGACGGCGTCATGCCGCACCGTGCCGCCGCGTTGCTGCAGCAGGCCGCCCATGATGGGGAAGCGGGCATTGTCGTAATCCAGGAACGGGTGGCGGGCGCGCACCTCGTCGCGCGTGAGAAGTTCGGCATGCACGCCGTGCAGGCGCATGGCGTTGCCGCGGCGTATGGCGGCGTCGCGCTGGCCGTCCGAATGGAACAGGTTCAGCACGCCGCGCTGGCTGACCATGGCGTTGTAGTTGATGTCCTGTTCCAGGCCTTCCCAGAGTTTCAGCGAGGTTTCGTAGAACGGGATGTTGCCTGGGAGCAGGTAGTTGGAGCGCACGATGGTGGTGTTGCGGCCGACATTGCCTGAGCCGACAAGCGACTTCTCGATCACGGCGATGTTGTGCAGGCCGTACTGGCTGGCGAGGTAGTACGCGCAGGCCAGGCCGTGGCCGCCGCCGCCTACGACGATCGCATCGTATTCGGCGCGCGGTTCGGGGTTGCGCCATTGCGGTTTCCAGCCGGTCTGGCCTTGCATCGCCTGCGCCAGCACGGAGCGGATCGAGAATTTCATGCGTCGGCCAAGGCGGGTGCCATCCAGCCGCGGGCTTCGCGCCAGTCGGCGGGCAGGCCGGCGAACCGGTCCAGGTTGAGCTTGGAGATGTCGGCGAAGCTGCAGGTGCCGGTGGTCACCAAGTCGGCAATGGCGCGGCCACTGGCGGGCGACAGGCCGAAGCCCACGCTGGACATGGTGGCCACCGTCAGGTTGCCCGGCGCGTCCAGGCGGGCCAGCACGGGGCGGCCGTCCGGCGTGTTCTCGATTATGCCGGCCCAGCTGCGCAGCACGCGGGCGTGGGCGGCGCGCGGGAACAGTGTGGCGAGCCGGCCGGCGAGGTTGCGCAGCAGCGGCGTGGCGGGGCGCGCCGGCTGGTCGTAGGCGTCGTCGTCCAGCCATTCGTGCGGGCCGCCGCCATAGGCGAGGTTGCCCCGCAGGGTCTGGCGGCCATACAGGCCGTTGCCGTCCACCCCGCCGACCGTCATCGGCGGCAGCGCCTCCGTCACGATCATTTCGGCGCGCGCGGAGGCCAGCGGAAGGTGGTGGCCGAGTTGCGCCAGCAGCGCGTTGGTGTGCGGGCCGGCGGCGATCACCAACGCGTCGCAGCCGAAGCGGCGGCCATTGACGTGCAGCTCCGTCACCTGGCCGTTGCTGGTCGTGAAGCCGTCCACGCTGGCGTGCTGGTGGATGCGCCCGCCATGGTCCTGCAGCGCCCAGGCGTACGCCTGCACGGTGCGCTGCGGGTTGGCGTGGCCGCCGAAATGGAAGTACTGCGCGCTAAGCGCGTTTTCGCCGGCAAGCGGCACCAGCTCGCGCAGTTGCCGGTTGTCGAGTTCCTCCGACGGATAGCCCATGGCCGCGCACACCGAAGCCATGTGGCGGTAGCGCGCTTCCTCGCCGGCGTTCAGGTTCACGATGATCCGTTCGCGGCGGTATTCGGTGGGGTAGCCGAGCAGTTCGTCCATCTGCGGCCACAGGCGCTGCTCCTCGTGGAACAGCGGGCTTTGGTAGTGCGTCGCACCGCCGCCGTTGCGCCCCGAAGCTTCCCAACCGACGATGAAGCGTTCGAACACGCTGACGGAATGGCCGGCGCGCGCCAGCCACCAGGCGGCGGAGAGCCCGGTGACGCCGCCGCCGATCACGGCCACCTGCGCGCCCGTCTTAATCGCACCCGTCATGCGTGCATGTTCCCGCCGCTGCCGGCCGCCAGGAAGGCGGCTTCTGCCTCGGTGCCGATGATGTCGTACGGCACCCATTGGGCGCGTATGCCGAACCACACGTCCCATTGCGTGCGCATGTCGGGCGGCTCGGCCGCGTCCGCCAGCACCGCTAGCGGCAAAGGGCGGACGGGGGCGCGGTACGAAGCGAGCGGGATGCAAGCGGGGGATTGGTTGGACGCCGCGGCCAGCATGAGGGCGATCTGCTCGCGGCAGCGGCGGCCCTGGCAATGGCCCATGCCGGCGCGGGTGAGGCGCTTGATCTGGTCCGGGTTGAAGGGGCCGTCCTGCAGCAGGCTTTCGGCGTTGCGCGCGGTTTGGCGGTCCGAGGCCCAGCCGAGATAGCGTGGCGGCTGGATGCCCAGGAGCTCCGCGCGGGTGACTTCCTCGCAGAGGCAGGCCGGGGTGGTGCCGTCATCGGCGGCCAGCAGCGCGCGCATCCAGGTAAGGCGGTAGTCGGTGACGGTGTCCGGCGCAAGCGTGGTCCCGGAAGGCGCAGCCTCGGGGGCAGACGGGGTTTGCGCCGGGGGCGCGCCCTGCCCGAGGGTCGGTTGTCCTGAGGATGGATGGTTGTGCTTCTGCAGCCAGGTCGCCGCAGCTTGCGCGGTGCCGCGCGCGGCCGTCTCCGCATCCGCCCCAAGCCCGGCGCAATCGCCGGCGCAGAAGACGCCGGGTATCGAGGTGGCGCCGGCGGCGGCAGTGACCGGCACATGGCCGCCGCGCTCGCCCTGATAGGCCAGGCGGCAGCCGAGCACGCCGGCGAGTTCGATGGCAGGGACGGCGTCGATGGCGAGGCAGATCGTGTCGCAATCCACGCGTTCGGGTGCCGCGGCGCCGGCGCGCTGCACGATGGCGGCGGCCACGCCCATGGCACCCGGCTCGGCGCGCAAGATGGTGGTCCCGGTCAGGACAGTAACGCCGCGCGCGGCGAGCGGGGCCGTGTCCGCCTGCGCGTCAGGCAGCACCTCCACCAGCGCCATCACTTCCAGCCCGCGGTTTAGCGCGGCAAGCGCAATGGAGACGGCCAGCTCGCCCGAGCCGAGTATGACGAGGCGCGTGCCGTTGAACGCGTCGTAGCGGGTGAGCAGGCTGTGCAGTCCTTGCGCGCCCATCACGCCCGGCAGGTCGATGCCGGGGAAGCCCAGCACCAGGTCCCGCGCGCCGGTGGCCAGGATCAGCGCGCCGAAGCCGCACATCCAGGAACGCTTGCCGTCGGTCAGCCCGACCACGCGATGGGGCAGCGCCTGCAAGGCCGGGCCGCGGGCAAAGGCGCCCCAGGCGGTGATGCCCAGGCGAACATCGACGCCGGCGTCGAAGGCGGCTTCCAGCGCCGGCGTGGCGGCCACCAGGCGTTCCACCATGCGGGCTTCTTCCTGCACCGCGGCATTCATGTGCTGGCCATAGAACAGCGGCACGTCGATGCCCATCAGCGAAAGCGGCACGGGGTTCTCATCGACCAGCACCACGCGCAGGCCCAGCCGCGCGGCTTCGGTGGCCGCTGCAAGCCCGGCCGGTCCGGCGCCGATCACCAGCAGCTCCGCGTGCTCCTCGGGGGCGGCGAACTTGCCGTCGATCGACCAAGGGTCCACCGGCTCGGGCGGGATCATCGCGTCCATCTAGACCGCCTCCAGCGCCTGGCGGAGATCGTCGATCAGGTCGTCCACATGTTCCACGCCGACGGAGATGCGCAGCGAGTCTTCGTCGATGCCCACCTCCAGCCGGCGCGCGGCCGGCACGTTGAAATGCGTGGTGGTGGCGGAGTGGCAGATCAGCGTTTCCGTGCCGCCGAGGCTTACGGCCATGTGTATCACCCGCAGGCGATCCAGCATGCGGAAGGCGGCCGCCTCGCCGCCGCGTATCTTGAAGGTGAAGGTGGAGCCGGCACCCTGGCATTGCCGGGTGAACACGGCGTGGGCGCGGCTGCCGGGTTGCGTGAAGCCGATGTAGTTCACCGCCGAGACGGCAGGGTGGTTGAGCAGGAATTCGGCGATCGCGCGCGCGTTCTGCCCGGCGCGCTCGGTGCGCAAATGCATCGTCTCCAGCGAGCGCAGCACCATCCAGCTGGTATGCGCATCGAGCTGGCTGCCCAGCAGGGTGCGCAACTGCTTCAGAGTGTGTATCGGGCCGGCCGCGCCACTTACGCCGCCGGCAAGAAGATCGCTGTGCCCACCGGCGTATTTTGTGAGCGACGTCATGCAGAGGTCGGCGCCGTGGGCCAGCGGGTTCTGCTGGAACGGGCCGAGGAAGGTGTTGTCGACGACGACGAAAGGGCGGTGGCCCTGGCGCGCGCCGATCTCGTCGGCGACGGACGCGATAAGTGCCACGTCGGCAATGCCGCTCGTGGGGTTCGCCGGTGTTTCCACCATCACCAGGCCCACGCGACCATGCGCCGTCGCAGCATGAGCGGCTTCGCGTATCGCGCCGGCATCGAGCGCGTCCGTGATGCCGAACGGAGTGATGCCGAATTTGCTGAGATGCGTGTAGAGCAGGCCGTCCGTGCCGCCATATATCGGCCTGGTGTGCAGAATTGCGTCGCCCGGCAGCAGGAACGCCTGGGTGATCGCGTTGATCGCCGCCATGCCGCAATTGAACACGGCCGCATCTTCCGCCCCGTCCAGCACCGCCAGGCGGGCCTGCAGCATGGACGCGTTCGGGTGATCCAGACGCGAATAGATGTAGGTGGGCGCGGCAGGTTTGCCCTCCGCCGGCGCGCTGACGAAATACGCGGCGTGGATGTCCTTCGCGTGCTGCGCGCTGCGGTAGCTGAACGTGGAGGTCGCAAACAGCGGCGGCTTCACCGAACCATGGTGGTCCGCCGCGTCATAGCCGGCGGCCACCGTCAGCGTATTGCGGTGCAGCCCGATCTGGTCCGCCATCTCAGCCCATCTGCTCCAGCGCGCCGCACGCCTCGCGCTCGTACCAATCGACGAAGCGCATCACCAGCGCTTCCGCTTCCTCGCAGTAGGGACCTGGCACGTAGCCCGCGGAGTTCACACCCTTCTGGTTGTTCTCCACCAGTTCGATGTCCTGCAGGTTCGTCGTCAGCCACAGCGAGACGAGGCTTTCGACGTGGTAGTCCTCGCCTTCCACCGCGTCCTTGTGCACGAACCATTTTGCGGTGACGATCGTCTCTTGCGGGCCGCTCGGCTCGGCAAGAAACATGAACGTGTGGTCGGCCACCGCATGGCAGAACGCGTTCGGCTCGCAGGCCCAGCGCACGGAGCCGACGTCGCCCGCCTCATGCTCCACCATCAGGCGGCGTACCGCGTGCTTGCCGTCCATCGTCATGGAAACCACGCCCTCGTTCAGCGGGAAGCGTATCGCCTGCCACCAATCGCCCATCGTAGGGCCGATCGGCAGGCCGGCCTGCGCCATGCGGGCGTTGAAGCGGTCCGTGTAACCCTCCTCGTCCGCCTCGAAATGCGCGCGAACCTCGGCCGGGAAGGTCAGCGCCAAATCAGGGTGCTTCGCGGCGCAATGGTAGCACTCGCGCGCGTTCTCCATCACCAGCTTCCAGTTGCCGCGCTCCACGAACACATGCTCATGCGCCAGCTTGGCGTTCGCCAGATCATGCGGGGCGAGCAGCGGCGCCAGCCCGGCGGCAAACACGTCGAACGGCGGTGCGTCCTCGGCCAGACACACGTAGATGGCGCCTGCCACGCGGCCGACATGGATCGGCCGCAAAGGATGCGCGTCGGGATCGAAATCCGTCTGCATGCGCCGCGCCTTGAGCAGCTTGCCCGACAGGTCATACGTCCACTGGTGATACGGGCACACCAGGACCTGGCGCTGGCTGCGGCCGGGCGGGCACACCATGGCGCCACGGTGGCGGCAGGAATTGTGGAAGCCGCGTATCTCGCCCGCGCGGTCCCGCAGCACCACGATCGGCGAGGAGCCGACAGTGAGCGCCATCGCCGCACCCGGCTGCGGCAGCTCGGCTTCCAGGCCCACGAGCACCCATTGTCGCCAGAAGATGGCGCGCATGTCGAAATCGAACGCCTCGGCGTCCGAGTAGAGCGCCTGCGGCAGCGCGTGGCCGGGGCGGCGGGAGTGCAGCAACTGACGTACGCGGCTGTAATCTTGCATTCCGGCACGATGCCATGGATGGGCTCTGGCGGATAATGCCTTATCGGCATCGGGGCATCAGAAAGGAAGCAAGGCCTTCTTTTTTGAAAAAAAGAAGCAAAAAACTTTTGACTCCGCTGTCGCGGACTCGCCGGAGAAAGCTGCGACAGCCGAAGTAAAAGTTTTTTGGTCCTTTTTTTCAAAAAAGGACTGCTTTCTTCCTTCCTTCCTGCACCGTATGTTCCCCACCCATGGTCAACTTCGACAGGCGCTGGTTGCCCCTCAACGCCCTGCGCGCCTTCGACGCCGTCGGCCGAAACCTCAGCTTCACCGGTGCCGCCAGCACCCTCGGCGTCTCGCAAAGCGCGGTCAGCCGCCATGTGATTGGCCTGGAAGCCCTGCTCGGCCTGCCGCTGTTCGAACGCCGCCCGCAATCGCTCGCGCTGACCAAGGCCGGCACGGCCCTGCTGCCCATCGTGCGCGGCGCCTTCGATCGTATCGAACAGGCGCTGAACGACGTGGTGCGCGACGGTGGCGGCGTGCGCACGCTGCGCCTGCAACTGCCGCCCTCCTTCGCGCAGAAACTGGCCCTGCCCATCCTGCAAGGTTTCCGCCGCGAGTTCCCGGACATCTTCGTCGATTTCTCCAGCCTGGGCTGGACTGGCGCGCCGCGTACGGAAACGGACGCCGCGGTGATCTACGACCGCCGCCGCACCGGGGTCGCCATCTCCGACCTCCTGTGGATGTCCCGCGTGACGCCGGCCTGCAGCCCCAGCCTGGCGGCGTCCCAGGCGAGCAAACCGCTGGCCCAGTTCGTGGCGGACAACGAGCTGCTGCACGTGAAACTGGAAGGCGAGCCGCCAGGCCTGATCTGGGACGCATTCGCCCGCCATTTCGGCCTGAGCATGCGCACCAGCCGCGGCCTGGCGTTCGACACCGCGGTACTTGCGGCACAATACGCGGCCAGCGGCGAAGGCGTGGCGCTGCTCGATGTCGATCTGTTCGCCCGCGACATCGCCGACGGCGTGCTGGTGACGCCGTTCGCCGAGACGTTCGAGGACGGGTACGGGTATTTCCTGAACCTGGCGGCGGAGGATCTCGCCGATCCGGTGATCTCCGTATTCCGGTCCTGGATGATACGAAATTTCGCGCTTGGAGAACGGTGAGACGGAAGTCTTCTTTCTTCAAAAGACTTTTGCTGCCACGGCTGCGCCATCCGTGCTGGCTCTTTGAACGCGCGCTCCGGCGGACGGGGGGATTGCTTGCTTTGAGTCTCGCAACGCTTCCCATGTACGACTTGCCGGAGTTGCGGCCCGCCACCGATGCGCTGTGGACCGCAATCGCGGCGCGCCTCCTGGACAGAGGTGTGGCGGCACCGGATGTCTTGTCGCGCGGCACGGACCTGCCGGCGATGTGGACCGATCGCCTTCTGCTGCTGGGGCAGACTTGCGGCTATCCGCTGATGACAAGCCTGGCCGGCAAGGTGGCCTTGATAACGACACCAGCCTACCTGGCGGAAGGCTGCGACGGCGCACTCTACCGCAGCGCCGTGGTCGTCCGCGAAACCGACAGCGCCGCCAGCCTGGCCGATCTGCGCGGCCGTCGTTGCGCGATAAACGATGCGGCCTCCAACAGCGGCATGAACGTGCTGCGCGCCGCCATCGCACCCTTGGCAACCGGCGCCCCGCGCTTCTTCGCGGAGACCATCATGACCGGCTCGCACGCAGCCAGCGTGGTGGCCGTGGCGGAAGGGCGCGCGGACCTGGCGGCAATCGACTGCGTGACGTGGGCGCACCTGCAACGCTGGCGCCCGGAGACGGCCGGCAAGCTTCGCGTGCTGGACTGGACACAACCCACACCCGGGCTGCCCCTGATCACCGCAACAGCCACGTCCGGCGCGACAGTCCGCGCGCTGGCCGGCGCGCTGGACGACGTGGCCGCGGACCCGGCGCTGGCGGAGCAGCGCGCGGCGTTGCTGCTTGGCGGCTTCGTGCGGGTTGCGGCTGCGGCTTACGAGCGGATCGTTGAGCTTGAGCGCGGGGCGGTTGCCGCGGGGTATCCGGTTTTGCAGTAAGCAAGGCCTTCTTTTTTGAAAAAAAGAAGCAAAAAACTTTTATTCCCTCGCATTTGCAGCGGCCGGGTGCTCCAGGAATACTGAAGCGGCGGAACAGCGGAGGAGCAAAAGTTTTTTGCTTCTTTTTTTCAAAAAAGAAGGCCTTCCTTACTTGCTAAAGGATGCGGCCCAGGATGATGCGGCCGCACCGCGTATCGCCGCGCCACGTCCCGGTACCCGCGATATAGCGGCCCCTGCCAGGCCGCGAGCATGCCGGCACGCGCCTGCCGCCACTCCGCCGGCAGCGCGTACCACGGCACATGCGGGCGCTCGTGGTGCAGCACATGCAGGTTGTTATGGAGGAACAGCAGGCCGAGCAGCCCGGCGCGCTCCACAACCGCCGTGCGGTCTCGCGGCCGCTCCGCCGCGCGGTGTTCGGCCAGCGAGCGGATCATGATCAGCGCCGTGCCCGGATAGACGAAGCAGGCGACGTAGGCCGCCGCGCTGATGTGGCACACGCCACAGACCCAGGCCAGCACGAGGCAGGCACCAGCCGCGTGGCCGAGCCAGTCCCGCCACGATGCGTCGCCGCTCCCCGCCATACCCGCCTGGCGCAGCCAGAATGCGGAGATCGTCCGCGCCGGCCCGAGGAGAATGCGGCCCGACGCGGTGTTGCACACGACGTGCGCCCAGCGTCCCAGGCGCCCTGCCTGTGCCCAGGCCTCCTGCGTCATGTAGGTGCTTTCCGGGTCCTCCAGCGGGTCCGTCAGGTGCTCGGCGCGGTGATGGCGCAGATGCGCCTCCCGGTAGAGCGAGTACGGCAGCCAAAGGTTGAGCGGCGGGGCGGCGAGGGCGGCGTTGATCCGCTCGTTCCGCGTCGGGTGGCCGTGTATCAGCTCATGTTGCAGGGACATCTGCCAGGCGCACAGCCAGGCGCCGAGCGGCAGCACTGCCCAGGCCGGCAGCGCGTGCCACCACCAGGTGAGTGCCAGCCAGCCACCATAGATGACGAACACAAGCGCCCAGGTCGGCGCCTCCATGGATCGTAGCCAACCGGACGTCCTCTCCCTCTGCTGCAGCATGCCGTGCCTTCCTGAGGCGGGCAGGATTGCCCCCAGTTGTCATTATGCCCACGTCATGAACTCGGACTCTTGCTGCATAAGCGTTAAAAACGCTGCGTTTATGCGCAGAGCGAGGCATGTGTTGCGTTCGCACATCTTTTGCTGCTTATTCGCAGCACGTTGACGGAGGTGCCGCCCGCGAATGCATGAGGCGCTCGACAGAAGGGAGATCCTGCCGCGCTTCCAGCAGCGGCTGCGCCAGGTGCTGGCCCGCTCGGAGCTGAGCCAGACGGATTTCGCCCGCGCCGCTGGAATCGACCGCAGCACGCTCTCCCAGTTGCTGACGACCGGTGCGGACCGGCTGCCGCGCGTAGAATCCATCGCCGCGATCGCCCAGATCGGCAGCGTGTCGCTCGACTGGCTGCTTGGCCTGAGCCAGGGCGACAAGCCGGACGCCGGCATGGTGGACGAAAGCCTGCAGATCGAACGCGACGCGCCGAGCCCGCTCGACGAACGCCTGCTGCGCTGGCACACGGAAGCGGCGGGCTATCGCATACGCCATATCCCCACCACCTTCCCCGATCTGCTGAAGACGGATGCGGTGATCGAGCACGAATACGGTCATTACGTGACGCTCAGCCCGCGCCGGCAGATCGGCATCACCCAGTCCCGCCTGGAATATCTGCGCCAGCCGGAGACAGAAATAGAATGCTGCACCAGCCTGCAGACATTCGAGGCGCTGGCCCGCGGGGAAGACGTCTGGCGCGCGCTGCCGCTACGCGTGCGCCGCACGCAGCTCGAACAAGTGGTTGCCCTCTGCGACGAGCTATACCCGCGCTTCCGGCTGTTCCTCTATGACAGGAAGCGCCTGTTCTCCGTGCCGTTCACGGTATTCGGCCCGATGCGCGCGGCGATCTACTTGGGGCAGACCTATTTCGTGTTCCAGTCGACTGACCACATACGTGCGCTGACGCGGCACTTCGACCAGATCGTGCGGGGGGTTTCTATCCAGCCTACGGATATCGGGGCGTTTCTGCAGGGGTTGCTTAAGCGGAGTGGGTAGGAAGCAAGCAGTCCTTTTTTGAAAAAAAGGACCAAAAAACTTTTGCTTCCCGTCGCTGGCATACACAGGTTGTTTGGTTCTGCCAGAGCGCGCCATTGCAGAATCAGCGCGCGCCGTAATGCAGGCGGGAAGTAAAAGTTTTTTGCTTCTTTTTTTCAAAAAAGAAGGCCTTCCTTACTTCCCCTCGAACGCCGCAGAAATCATCAACGTCACATCATCACTCACCAACGGCACATATTTCGTCACGCCGAAATCACTGCGCTTCAAGCTACCATTCAACTGGAACCCGACCGTCTCCTTGTGATCCAGGATGTTCACGCCGGCGCCCACGAAACTCGCGTGCAGCGTCAGCGGCCTGGTGACGCCATGCAGCGTCAGCGTGCCTGTAACGTCTGCGGTGTTGGCGCTGGTGGGTGTCACGGTTTCGGAACGGAACACCATGGTGGGATAGCGCGTGGCATCCAGCCAGTCGGCAGATTTCAGCTCACCATCCAGCTTGGGGCTGGTTGTGGAAACCGAGTCTACCGGCACCGAGATGGTTACGGCCATGGCGGACGGCTTGTCCGGCACCACGGAAAGGCTGCCGCTGACGCCGGAGAAATTGCCGTAGTAATTGGTGAAGCCGAGGTGCAGGACGCAGAACAGCACCTGCGTGTGGCTGGGGTCCACGGCGTAGGTGCCTGGCTGCACGCGCGAGGGATCGTGGATGACCGGCGGGGCGGCGGCCGCCAGAATCTGCGCGCAGGAGGGCAGGAGCAGGGCGGCGGCGCTGAGCACCGGCAGGGCGAGGTATCTGTTCATGGGCATTGTTCCACCAATGGCTTTTGCCAAGGTGGGGCGCCTGGCGGTACGATGCCAGGCATGGATGCCGACCAGCCCGCCTTGCTGCCGACGATGACGGAATTGGGCCGCGCCGCCCGCGCGGCCGCCCGCGTGCTCGGCCGCGCGCCGGCAGCCCAACGCGATGCGTCGCTGCGTTCGGCCGCGGCGGCCATACGCCGGCGAGCCGGCGCGATCGAGGCCGCCAACGGCGCGGACCTGGCGGCCTGCCAGGGAAATGCCGCGTTCAGGGACCGCCTTGCGCTGACGCCGCCGCGCATCGAGGCGATGGCCGCTGGGCTTGAGGAGATCGCAGCCTTGCCGGACCCGCTGGCGCGAACGCTGGCGGCGTGGACACGCCCGAACGGACTGCAGATACGCAAGGCGGCCGCGCCGATCGGCGTCGTGGGCATGATCTATGAAAGCCGGCCGAACGTGGGCGCGGACGCGGCCGGCATCTGCCTGAAATCGGGCAACGCGGTGATCCTGCGCGGCGGGTCGGACAGCTTCGCCAGCGCATCTGCCATCAACGCAGCCATGGTGGAGGGCCTGGTAGAGGCCGGGCTGCCGCCCGCCTGCGTGCAGATGGCGCCCGACACGGACCGGGCTTTCGTGGCGGACATGCTGGCGGCCTCAGACTCGATAGACCTGCTGATCCCGCGTGGCGGGCGCGGCCTGGTCGCGCGCGTGCAGGCGGAAGCGCGCATGCCGGTGCTGGCGCATGCGGACGGGCTTTGCCACACCTACGTCCACGCCGCGGCCGATCCGGAGATGGCGCGCCGCGTCCTGTCAAACGCCAAGATGCGGCGTACCGGCATCTGCGGCGCCACGGAGACGCTGCTGATCGATGCGGCCATCGCGCCCGCGCTGCTGCCTGTTTTGGTGGCTGACCTTGCGGCGCTCGGCTGCGCGTTCCGGGCGGATGCGCGCGCCCGCGGCATGGCGCCGGATCTGCCGCCCGCAACTGGCGCGGATTTCGATACCGAGTGGCTGGACAGCGTATTGTCGGTCGCCGTGGTTGACGGCCTGGCGGAGGCGATGGCGCACATCGAGCGACACGGCAGCGCCCATACCGATGCCATCATCACCGAGGATGCCGACGCGGCCGCGGCGTTCCTGGCGGGCGTGGATAGCGCGGTGACGATGTGGAACGCATCCACGCAGTTCTGCGATGGCGGGGAGTTCGGGTTCGGCGCGGAGATCGGTATCGCCACGGGCCGGATACATGCGCGCGGGCCGGTGGGGCCGGAGCAGCTTACGTGTTTCCGGTATCAGGTTATTGGGGTGGGGCAGGTTCGGTAAGAAAGGCCTTCTTTTTTGAAAAAAGAAGCAAAAAACTCTTACTTCCCCGCATTTGCAGCAGCCGGGTGCTTCTTGATGGATCGGAGCAGCTGAGCCGGCGTCAGGAGTGGAAGTCTGCTTTTTCAAAAAAGCAAACCGTCCTCCACGCGATATGACGAACGAACCTCTGTTAGCAGTCCTGCGATGCCGCGACCTCACGCCCGGGCGCGTTTAGGTCCCCGGCCACGGCGCAGCTTGGACGGATCGTAGCCGCCACCGCCAGGGCCGAGCGGTTCAGGCGTTCTGTCGCGCTTGGGTTTAAAGCTGGATGCCGCAGGCGGCGGCGGCAAGCCAAGCTCGAGCGCTTCCAGCCGCTTGATCTCGTCGCGCAGCCGGCCGGCTTCCTCGAACTCGAGGTCGGCCGCGGCCGACCGCATGCGCTTCTCCAGCTCGGCGATGGAGGATTTCAGGTCGCGGCCCACCATGTCGGTGACGCTGCTGTCCTTGATCGGCGCGACAGTCACGTAATCCTGCTCGAAAACGGAGCTGAGCGCCTCGCCGATATGGCTGCGGACCGATTGCGGCGTGATGCCGTTCGCGGCGTTCCAGGCGGATTGCTTGGTGCGGCGGCGTTCGGTCTCCTCGATCGCGTAGCGCAGGCTGACCGTCATCACGTCGGCATACAGGATCACGCGGCCGTCCACGTTGCGGGCGGCGCGGCCGATAGTCTGCACCAGCGACGTTTTGGAGCGCAGGAAGCCCTCCTTGTCGGCGTCCAGGATGGCGACGAGCGCGCATTCGGGAATGTCGAGGCCCTCGCGCAGCAGGTTGATGCCGACGAGCACGTCGTAGACGCCCAGGCGCAGGTCACGGATGATCTCTATGCGCTCCAGCGTGTCCACATCCGAGTGCAGATAGCGCACCTTCACGCCGTGCTCGGTGAGGTACTCGGTGAGATCCTCGGACATGCGCTTGGTCAGCGTGGTGACCAGCACGCGGGCACCGCGCTGCACGGTGAGGCGAATCTCGGCCAGCAGGTCATCGACCTGGTGTTCCACCGGGCGTATCTCGCAAACCGGGTCGATCAGGCCGGTGGGGCGTATCACCTGCTCGGCGAACGTGCCGCCAGTGCGTTCCATCTCCCACGGGCCGGGCGTGGCGCTGACGAACACCGTCTGCGGGCGGAAGCTTTCCCATTCAGCGAATTTCAGCGGACGGTTGTCGATGCAGGAGGGCAGGCGGAAGCCGAACTCGGATAGCGTGAACTTGCGCGCGTGGTCGCCGCGTTCCATGCCGCCGATCTGCGGCACGGTCACATGGCTTTCGTCGACGATCAGCAGCGCGTTTTCCGGCAGGTACTCGAATAGCGTCGGCGGCGGCTCGCCCGGTTTGCGGCCGGACAGATAGCGCGAATAGTTCTCGATGCTTTTGCAGGAGCCCGTAGTCTCCATCATCTCCAGGTCGAACGTGCAGCGCTGTTGCAGGCGCTCGGCCTCCAGCAGGCGGCCGTTGGTCACCAGCTCGTCCAGCCGGCCCTTCAGCTCCTCCTTTATCTGGA
>CAXTVW010000085.1:9808-15768 GCA_964247675.1 uncultured Acetobacteraceae bacterium | reverse complement strand
ACCACGAACCGCGCCCCCAGCACCCGCCCGTCCGGATCGCGCCTGTTCTCCGCGCTGATCCGCCCGCGCAGCGCCTCCACGATCTGCCGGCTGATGGAAAGTCCCAGCCCCGAATGCCGCCCGAACGACTCCCCCGCCGGCCGCTCGGAATAGAACCGGTCGAACACGTGCTCGAGGTTGCTGTCCGGAATACCCGGCCCCTCGTCTTCCACGGACAGCTCCACCATCCCGCCCGTCTCCCGTCCCCGCAGCAGGATCGTGCCGCCTGGCGGCGAGAAGCTCTGCGCGTTGCCGATCAGGTTACGCAGCACCTGCACCAGCCGCCCCTCAACGGCGTTCACCACCAGCGGTGTGGCCGGCAGGTCCACGCTCAGCTGGGCGTCGTCCTCTCCACGCGTCGCATCCGCGATCTCGCCCAGCACCGCCATGATCGGCCCCACGTCCACCGGCTCGGTCGCCGTGCGCGAGAGCTCGGCGTCCACCCGGCTGGCGTCGCTGATGTCGCTGATCAGCCGGTCCAGCCGCACCACGTCTTCCTGGATGATGGCCAACAGCCTTGCCTGCTTGGGCGGCTCGCGCACCCGTTTCAGCGTGTCGATAGCACTGCGTATGGAGCTCAGCGGGTTCTTGATCTCGTGCGCCACGTCGGCGGCGAACCGCTCGATCGCGTCCATCCGCCCCCACAACTCGGTGGCCGAGGTGGAAAGCGCCTGGCCCAGCTCGCCTATCTCGTCGCGCCGCCGCAGCAGGTTTGCCGGCACCGCGCCGGCGCGGCCATGGCCCTCGCGCATGTCCTGCGCCGCATCCGCCAGCCGCAGGATTGGCCGGGCCAGCGTCAGCGACAGGTACCAGGACAGCAGCACCGTCAGGATCAGCGCGCCGAAGAACAGCCCCAGGATCGACACGCGCACCGCAAACAGCGAACGGTCCACCTCGACCGCGTCGCGTGTCAGCAGAACGATGCCCACCGTGTGCCTGTCGCGCTCCACAGGCTCGGCCACCGTCACCAGCAATTGGCCTTCCCGGGTGCGGCGTATCAGCGGCGGCATCTCGTGGCTGTCATCGCTGCTGGTCAGCCGCAGCTCCTCGCGCACGTCCGGCTGCCAGTCCGGGCCCGGCGCGTTCGGCGCCACCGCCACCGTGCTGGCGCGGCTGTGCGGCACCAGCGCCAGCACGCCGTCATAGATCCGGCTGACCCAATCCACCACTTCGGTGCGCCTGGCCGGAATGGGCAGCGGCTCCGTGCGCACGGCGCCGCCGGCGCCCATGCGCACCCGGCTGTCGGCGATCAGCGTGCCGTCCGGCGCGTAAATCTTCGCCCCCGCATTCGGCGTGGGGTCGGTCAGGCGCCGCAGCAACGGCCGCGCGATGTCTGCCACCAGCACCGGGTTGTTGGGGTCCGTCACCCGCACCGCGGTCTCCGCCAGCGCCCCGGCATAGATGCGCGCCTGCTCGCGCAAGGCGGCCACTTCGGCTTCCAGCAGGCCGTCCTGGTACTGGTCCAGATAGAGCACCGCGCCGAGCAACAGGGCCAGCGGGACGAAGTTCACCAGGAGCACCCGGCGCATGAGGGGGGAGACCCATCTGGCGCGGTGGCGGGCGGGGGACTCGGCCATCTGGGGAGGAAGTAAGGCCTTCTTTTTTGAAAAAAAGAAGCAAAAAACTTTTACTCCCCGCCTGCACCAAAGCGCGTGCAGGTTCGGCAATGCGCGTGCTTGCCCCGGCGGGGGAGCAAAAGTTTTTTGCTTCTTTTTTTCAAAAAAGAAGGCCTTCCTTGCCTTCATGCACAAACGCCTCGCGCTAACCCTCGCCTTGACCGCCGCCCACGCGCAAGCCGCCGCCCCCCTCACGCTCGCACTCTCCACGAACACCGCCGGCCAGGCGCAAGCGCGCGACCCGGCACGCATCACGCCACTCTCTCTTGCGCAGAAATGGCCGCTGCTGCGCCAGCGCGTCCGTTACGTGTTCGTCCTGTTTCAGGAAAACCGCTCCTTCGACCACTATTTTGGCACCTACCCCGGCGCCGACGGCCTGTTCGCCACCTACCCGGGTGCAGACGCGCGTGACCCCGCGCAGCAGGCCGCGCGCGACGGCGCCAGCTTTCGCCAGGCGCTGTGGCGGCAGGATGGCGGCTTCGGCACCATCACGCCCTTCCTGATCCCACGCACGATGACCGCCGCGGACGGCCGAACGGTCCAGCTCTATCCGGAAGACATCGCAAGCGTGGGCCACAGCCGCGCCAGCATGGCCAGCGACATGCATTTCGACCACGCCACACGCACCCACGCCATCAACGACGCCTACGCGGTAACCAACGAAGGCCTGAGCTACAGCGGCGACCAGTCCACGCCCGAAAGCCTGGTCACCAGGACCGGCGCGCCGATCACCGCGAAACCGTCGCTCGCCGTTGTGCAGATGGGCGAGCTGGTCATGGCGCATGTCGATTGCGATACGGTGCCGTTCCTCTGGCGCCTGGCCGACCGCTTCACCCTGTTCGACAATTTCCACCAGACCACGATCGGTCCGTCCACGCCGAACGCCATCGCCATGATCGCCGGCCAGACCGGCGAGACCCAGTGGGCGCTCCACCCCGCCACCACCGGCCGCCACCTGGACGGCGGCATAGCGATACCGAACCTGGTCGATACCGGCCCGTTCGCCGGCAGCACAAGCGACACCTCGCCCGGCCCCAAGCCGCCTTACGGGCCCGACAAGCAGGCGTTCGGCCCGCCTTCCACCGCGCCGGCCCCGCTCGCGCCCATCGCCGGCGCGCACCTGTCGCATGTGACCCTGCGCGGCACGCCAGGCCCGTATAATGTCGGGCTGAAGAACCAGGCCCAGCCACCGCTCACCTTCGCCTCGCTGCCGCTCTCCTTCATGGGCCGCAGCATCGCCGGCACGGTGAAGCAGGACGAGAACCCAGGCGTGGACCTGGCCGATGTGGCCGACGACATCATGAAGATCGGCGCCGGCCAGGCGGCGGTCCCCTGGGGCTGGTATCAACAAGGCTACACGCACGAACCGTTCGACGGCGCGGCCACGGTCGACCTGGATCCCGCCAGCACCGCGCACCCGTCCTACATCGTGCACCACAACGGCCCGCAATATTTCGGCTATCTCGGGGACAACCCCGCCGAAATGGCACACATGCACGGCCTGCAGGATTTCTACACAGACATCGCCGCGCACAACCTCCCGCCGAACGGCGGCGTGTTCTACGTGCGCGGCGGCTACTACAACAATTCCAACCTGCAGACCCTGAACCCGAACCCCGACGTGCGCGCCACCTTCGCCGGCAATGACGACCATCCCGGCTACGCGGACTCGCAGATCTCCGAGGCCAGCATTGCAGAGTCCGTGAACGCCATCGCCGCCAGCCCATACTGGCCGCAATCCGCCATAATCATCACCTACGACGAAACCGACGGCCTGTACGACCACGCACCCGAACGCATACGAAGCTGGGGCCCCGACGGCATGCCACTCACCGGCGGCCCGCGCATCCCCGCCATCGTCATCTCCCCCTACGCCGCCGCCCACACGATCAGCCACGTGTACAGCGAGCACAGCTCGGTCATAAAATTCATCGACACGCTCTTCGGCCTTACCCCGCTGGCCGACCTGCCCGACGAACGCCGCGGCCGCGCACGCGGCGCCGCAAACCCCACCCACGACCCCGACCTCGCAGCCCCCGACGGCCAGCCGCAACACGATCTGGGCCCGGCCGACGACCTGGTCGACATGGGAGACCTTTCAGAAGCTTTCGACGCCGACAGGCTTCTCGGTCACGCGCCGATGCTGCCGCCGGCCTATGCGCGTATCGAAGACACGCGCAGTCTGCCCCATGCCGGCTGCGCGTCGCTGCACATTACACCCACGGATTTTGTGAACGGCAATCTGCTCGATCCGCCACCCGCCGATTTCAACCCGAGGCCTGCCGTCTCGCCTGGACTGCCGCTTGCTGCAGGGTGGCTGCCGTAAGAAAGCAAGCAGTTCTTTTTTGAAAAAAAGAACCAAAAAACTTTTGCTCCCTGTCGGCGGCTCACCGGGCGAATCGCGAACTTCTTCCAATCCCAGTCAGGACGTCCGCCAATTGCCCTCCGGCCGTCTCTTGTAGTCCAGGTCCTCAAGCGTCTCCGCAAACCCGCGATACTCGCTGTCCGTCAGCAGCAGCACGTCGTGAGCCTCGGTCAGGCGCTTGCCAACCGCCCGCGTGATCAGCCCCGGCCCGGTCACCGACCACATGTCGGTGCGCGTGCCCGCCGCGCGATGCGTCGCCAGCAGGTGCACCGACTCCGCGAGCGCGTTGCGGATGATGAGGCTGCCGGGCGCTGCCGCAAGAAAGCCGTTGTACAGATAAGGAAACGTCTCGTGCGACAGCCAGGCTACAAGCTGCACCTGCCGCAGGGCTGCGAATGCGCCGCGCATGTCGGCGATGCAGTGTTCGTCGGCATCGACATACACGCCGCCGCGCATCGCGAGATAGGCGAGCCGGAACAGATCGCTCTGCATGGCGGGATGGCGGGCGTTGTCATACGCCTCCAGAAGCGGCGCCCCGTAATGCCCGACGATGAAGTCCCTGGCGCTGTCCTTGTTGAAGACGGCGTGCTCCACCCCGGGGTTGCGCGCCGCCCAGCTCGCCATCGCCGCAGCCACGTCGGCCGGAGGTTCCGGTTCATGCCAGAACTGTATGATCCGCAGCGCCTGCTCCCCACTACCCGCAAACCCGTCAGCCAGCCTGGGCAGCCGCCCGGCTGCGCGGGATGCGGCAATAGTGAAGACCGCAGCCTGCGTCTCCCGGGTGCCGGCATTCAGCCAGTCGAGGCTCAGGGCGGCGAAGGACGCAGTGTCGCCATCACAGAAAGCAGCCAACGCCATCATGCGGAAGGCGGCGGACCGGTGCGGTCCGTCGAGCAGCGGCTTCAGCACGCGGCTGGCCTGCGGGTGGTCTTCGGTCTCTAACAGCAGGCGGCCAAGAAGCAGCCGGTGCATCGCCGCCTGACCGAACGGCACATCCAGTGCACGGAGGTAGGCGATGCCGGCGCGTGCGCCTGCCCTGCGCACCCAGATCTCGGCCCGCACGCGATGCGGCGGGAACTGGTTGGGCCGTTCGCGCAGCAGCGCCTCGCAAACGGCTTCGGCGACATCCAAGTCGCCCAGCGTCAGCCGGGCCTGGGCGAGCGCCAACCTGTCCTCGTAAGACGTCTTGTCCAAGCCGTCCTGGCCGGCGGACAGGCGTGCGACGGTTTCGCACTGCATGGCGAAGGTGCTGCGCACGTGGCGGAACGTCTGTAGCAGCCATCCCGTCAGCCCGGCTTCGGAGTCCGGAAGCATGGCATTTGCACGGTCCCACCAGCCGAGGTCACCGTAGCGCCTGGCCAAGGAGAGCACGTGTTCACTATCCGGAGGCGCTGCTTCGGCCGATTTTTCGAGCAGCGGCAAGGCGGCCAGAGGGCGGCCGAGCGCGATCAACAGCTCGCCCAGACGCTGGCGCACCGTGGGGTGATCCGGATCTGCGGCAAGGCAGGCGGACCAGCCTGCGACAGCCGCGCGGTAGTCACCCCGCCGGTGCGCCGCCACACCGTCCGCAAAGGCCGCCGCCGCGCCTGCGGCAGGTTCTGAAGGCGCGCTCGCCTGTGCGGTCGGCGCCGCCGCGACGCAAGCCGCCGGAAAGCAGCGCTCCAGATAGGCAGCCAGGCCTGGCACGCCACCATCCTCCGCCAGCGCGGCCACGTCGCGGTCGAACACGTCCTGCTCGGGTTCGACTCCTTGCAGGTGCCTGCGCAGGGCAATCACGATCGCCTCGGCATCCTGCTGCGCCGGCGTCGGCCAGCGTTGCGCGTTCAGCAGCGCGCTGCCGCGCGGGCCTGCCATGACCAGCATCCGCCATCCCGCGCGCGTGCCAGCCCGTATGGTCTCGGGTAACGCCGAAGCTGCGTCCGGCTCCTGCAAAGGCAGGC
>CAXTVW010000085.1:0-9708 GCA_964247675.1 uncultured Acetobacteraceae bacterium | reverse complement strand
AGATCCAAACGCCCCGCCCTCCCTGCGCAGGCTGCACCTCCAACGGCCCCAGCGAAGTGCGCACCCGCACCACCTCGCCCGGCACGCCGGGCGGCAACGCCAGCTCGAGCGGCGCAGCCACCTCGATCGCCTCATGCGCCAGTCCGCCCTCCCCCCGAAGGCAGACCAGCGTCCCATGCCAGCTCAGCAACAGCATGACGAGCTCCCGCCCGATCGCATCGCCATCCCCAATTCCCAAAGCCCCCGCCCGGTGTTACCGCACCGCCGAAACAAAAGGACACCCAAGATGAGCGCCATCTCCGACATCATCGCCAGAGAGATCCTCGATAGCCGCGGCAACCCCACCGTGGAAGTGGACGTGATCCTGGAGAGCGGTGCCGTCGGCCGTGCCGCCGTCCCCTCCGGCGCCAGCACCGGCGCCCACGAAGCCGCCGAGCTGCGCGACAACGACCCCGCCCGCTACGCCGGCCGCGGTGTCCAGCAAGCGGTCGAAAACGTCCAGGGCGAGATCTTCGACACCATCGGCGGCCTGGACCCCTCCGACCAGATACATATCGACACCACCATGATCGACCTCGACGGCACGTCCAACAAGAGCCGCCTGGGTGCCAACGCCATCCTCGCCGTCTCGCTGGCCACCGCAAAGGCCGCCGCCGCCGAACTCGGCCAGCCGCTACACCGCTACGTGGGCGGCGTGTTCGCCCGCACCCTGCCCGTCCCGATGATGAACATCGTCAACGGCGGCCAGCACGCCGACAATCCGATCGACATACAGGAGTTCATGATCCAGCCGGTCTCTGCCGCCACCGTGGCGGATGCCGTGCGCATGGGCTCGGAGATCTTCACCAAACTGAAGCGCGGCTTAAAGGACGCCGGCCACAACACGAATGTCGGCGACGAAGGCGGCTTCGCCCCCAACCTGGCCAGCGCCGACGAGGCGCTCTCCTTCATCGCCCGCGCCGTCGAAGCCGCCGGCTACAGACTGGGCGACGACATAACTCTGGCACTCGACTGCGCCAGCACCGAGTTCTACCGCGACGGCCGCTACCGCCTGGACGGCGAAGGCCGCGACCTGGACGCCGAAGGCATGGTCGCCTACCTCGCCGAACTCTGCGACCGTTACCCCATCGTCAGCATAGAGGACGGCTGCGCGGAAGACGACTGGGACGGTTGGCGCTACATGACGGAACAGCTCGGCGGCCGCGTCCAGCTCGTGGGCGACGACCTGTTCGTCACCAATCCCGAGCGCCTCGCCCGCGGCATCGCCGAAGGCACCGCCAACTCCATCCTCATCAAGGTGAACCAGATCGGCACGCTCACCGAGACTCTGCAGGCCGTGGAGATGGCCCACCGCGCCGGCTACACCGCGGTGATGAGCCACCGCTCCGGCGAGACGGAAGATTCCACCATCGCCGACCTCGCCGTGGCCACCAATTGCGGACAGATCAAGACGGGCTCGCTCAGCCGCAGCGACCGCACCGCCAAGTACAACCAGCTCATCCGGATCGAGGCGGAGCTGGGGGCCTCCGCGTTCTATGCCGGGCGGGCGATTCTGCGGAGCTGAGGCAAGGCCAGGCAAGGCCTTCTTTTTTGAGCAAAAGAAGCAAAAATCTTTTGCTCCTGGCGATGTCGAGTCATGCGCCTTGCCTGGGACATCGGTTGACGGGGCAACCCGAGGCGGCTCCGCTCGTTTCTTCTGCAGGCTAACAACAGGAGACCAAAGATGGTTGACGAGAACCGCGTAACCGGCGCCCTTGACCAGGCTGGCGGCGCCATCAAGGAAGGCTTCGGCAAGCTTACCGGCGACAAGAAGACCGAAGCCGAGGGTGCGGCCCAAAAGGCTGGCGGCAAGGTCGAGAACGCCGTTGGCGGCGCCAAGGATACCGTCCGCGACACGCTCAACAAGTAAGCTGTTTTCAGCTACTTGGACTGAAAAGGGAGCCGCGAGGCTCCCTTTTTTTGTTCATGCGGCCGGGCTTTTTAGCAAGCAGGCGAAGCCTTCTTATTTGAAAAAAGAAGCACAAGACTTCAGTCACCCTGCTTTTTGCGGAAGCATATGCTCCTGGACAAAAACGCACGCCGCATACGCTGGAAAAGATGAGTGTCTGCTTTCTTCAGAAAGAAGGCGTTGCTTACTTACCTTTGCAATCACCGCGAACACCTGTCCGGAACGCTAAACAAAGTTCATAGTATTCACGCCGCCGTATTAAGCGTGGACCTGAATTCACGCAACATTCCATTTGCTACATTGTTGAGTCTGCACCTCCGGAAGATGCCGGCGGTCCACCTTCAAAAAGGAGCACTCACATGAAAAAACGCACCATGGCAGGCGCCGCCGCGCTTGCCGCCATCCTGGCTGGCAGCCCTGCTTTTGCCGCCGAGGCGATGTCTCCCGCGCAGCAATCCGCCGAACACGATTTCGGCAAGCTTTCCAAGGACGGGAGCAAGGCATTCCGCGAAATACGCGACGCACGCATGAAGATCTTCCAAGGCAACGTCGCCGGCGCGAAGAAGGACATCGGCGAGGCGTCCACCGACCTGCAGACCGCCAAGACCGACGACACCGCCTTCGACAAAGCGGAACCCGACTTGAAGACACCGTCCGGCATGACCCAGACAAAGACGGCGAGCGCAAGCACCACGCCTGTCAGCTGGCTGCCTGTCGATGGCGCGATGACGCTCGACGAGGACTACGTGGCCAAGCCCGACAAGAACAAATCCGTGGACAAGGCCGACGCGCAGCTCAAGGCCGGCGACCACAAGGCAGCTTTGGACACCTTGAAGCTGGCCGACGTGGACGTCGATTTCGTGGCCGAGCTGGCGCCGTTAAAGGCGACCATTGACGGCGTGACCAAGGCCCAGCAACTGGCCGACGCCGGCCACTACTTCCAGGCCAATCAGGCGCTGAAGGCGGTGGAAGACGGCGTCCGTTTCGATGACGAGTCGTTCGTGGCGACCCCGAAGGCCGGCGCCGTTGCGGCCGGTTCGCAAGGCAAGGCCGCAAACTAGCAAGCCTTACCCGCAACCGGAGACGGCTGGCCCGGGCTGACACTGCCCCGGCCAACCTTCCGTCCGGACGGCGCAGCCGCTCGTGGTCAAGTCCGATATGCCCGACCAACGCGCACCCTGGCCGTCGGCAGTCGCCGGAGGCAATCAGCGGCCGCAACGCTCGCGGCGCCGCTTGAGGACACGCCGAAAACCGGGCAACCTTTCCCGGCTCGGAACAGTGACACGAACATGGCCAACCAGGGCGGAACCATCACACAGGCGAGCGCGCAATCCGCCGCGCCACACCGGCGCAAGCCGGCCGGCTCGCCCATGCCTGGTCGGTGGCCCGCACTGGCGATATCTGCCGCGGTCGCAGCCTTTGCCGCTTTGTGGGCCTTGCCGCGGCTCGCGGCTCCGCAGGCGCCGGCAGCAGAGGGCGCACCCTCGGCCCTGGCGGAGGTCGCACCGGCTGAACGCGGTGCGGCCCTGTCCACCATGCACCTCTCGCCCGGCTTGGCGGCATCACTGGAGAAGCAGGACGCGGGATGCAGGCGCCTGGCCTGGGTAGCGATCGCACGCGCGCCCGGCACGAAAGGCGGCACGGTGCGGCTTCTGTCCGGCGGCTACGGCTCGCCGGTGTTCACGCCCACGGATGTCCCGCTACGGGTGGCCATACCGTATCCCGCGCCCTACCCGAGCGGCCACGGCACCCTGACCATTCTCAGTGATGCCGGAGGCGCCATCGTGGCGCTGACGCCCGCCTGGCACGCGCCTTTGCAAGCCGGCCGGTCGTCGCACGAGGTTTCGTGGGTACCCAATCAAGCCTGCAGCAAAGCCGCGCCCTAGATGCAAGCGGCATGAGTCGGCTTGGCAAGCTCGCCTTCGCCCATCGCAAGCTTTGGGAGCGCGACCCAACCTACCGTGCCGCCTTCCTGCTTGGGCCCCCGCCTGTCTTAGGCATGCTCATCGGCGCCGCGGTCTGGGCCGCTCTCAACGCCCGCCAGCCTCCAGACGCGTCCGGATGGGCGGTGCCATCGCGCACAACCGATGCGACAGACAAGCCGCGTATGGAGGCGCCGCTCGCCCGCCTGCCAGCGGCGGGCGCGAACGGCGACCTTGCGGGATTCACGACCGGTTGGCTCGCCGGCATCCACCAGGCCGAGGTGAGCCCCACGCTCACCGTCAACCTGCACAGCGACACCCTGTCCAGCTACAAAGTGGACGTGCCGGAGATCGACATGGCGCGCATCATCCAGGAAGCGCCGAAGACCGGGCTCTATATCGGCGTGGAGGAGGCGGCGCTGGCCGTCCGCGTCGCGGGCCGCACGTCGATCGCGCTGCGCACCGACCACGAGGGCGGTTCCACCGTGGACTGCCTGATGCGCTTCAGCCTCAACGGACACCGCATCGTCAGCGACTATGAGGGCGACCTGAACCCTTACACCTCAAGAATGCCCGATCCCGTCGATTTCGACCTGCAGCCAGGTCTCTACAGGATCGGTGTGGCATTCGGATGCTGGCGCGGACGGGAGATGGCCGGCCCGGCGAAGCTTTCCCTGATGATCCGCCATCCAGGCGAGGCGGCCCTGCATCCGGCGCGCATGGAGGATGTCGTGCGGCCGGTTATGGCAGAGACCAGGCAGCGGTAGCCAGCCAGCACTGACGGCGCCTTGCCAACACCCCGCCAATCCGCCATATCCCGCGCGCCGACGCAGCAGCGCCGGCAAATTCACACGCGGGGCACTTTCCTGGGGCGCATACCCCTCGGATCCGGTGCCGCAAGGCCACCCCCGCGGAGGCTCAACCGGACTACATCAGGAAAGGACCGCCAACCATGGCGATGCCCGATTTCTCCCTACGCCAGCTCCTCGAGGCCGGCGTGCATTTCGGCCACCACACCCGCCGCTGGAACCCCCGCATGGGGCCGTTCCTGTTCGGCGTGCGCAACCAGGTCCACATCATCGACCTGCAGCAGACCGTCCCCATGCTGGACCGCGCGCTGCGCGCGGTGCGGGACACCACGGCCGCCGGCGGCCGCGTCCTGTTCGTCGGCACCAAGCGCGCCGCGGCGGAGTACGTCGCCGACAGCGCCAAGCGCTGCGGCCAGTACTACGTCAACCACCGCTGGCTCGGCGGCATGCTGACCAACTGGAAGACCATCACCGGCAGCATCAAGCGCCTGCGCCAGATCGACGAGATGCTGGGCGGCGACATCCAGGGCCTCACCAAGAAAGAGATCCTGGACATGACGCGCGACCGCGACAAGTTGGAGCGCAGCCTCGGCGGCATCAAGGAGATGGGCGGCCTGCCGGACATCCTCTTCATCATCGACACCAACAAGGAAAAGCTGGCCGTCGAGGAAGCCAACAAGCTCGGCATCCCGGTCATCGCGGTGCTGGACAGCAACTCGGACCCCCAGGGCATCACCTTCCCGATCCCGGGCAACGACGACGCGATACGCGCCATCACCCTCTACTGTGACCTGATCGCCGGCGCCGTGCTGGACGGCATCAGTGCCGAGATGCAGGCCAGCGGCCAGGATCTGGGCGCTGTCGAGGAGATCCCCGAGGCGCTGCAGCCGAGCCACGAGCCGGCGCCGCATCACGGCCTGGCCGAAGCCGAGGCGGAGCCCGACATAGCGCTGCCCGAGCTTGAGGCGGCCATGAGCCAGCCGATGCAGGAGTCGGCTGCTACCAGCTAAGAAAGCAGGCAGTCCTTTCCCAAGAAAGGACCAGAAAACTCGCGCTCCCTGTCGGCAACTGCTGAGGCGTTCGCCGACAGGGAGCAAAAGTCTTTTGCTTCTTTTCTTCAGAAAAGAAGGCCTTTCTACCCTCCGGAGACTACCCCATGGCCGAAATCACCGCCCTCCTCGTGAAGACCCTGCGCGAACAGACAGGCGCCGGCATGATGGATTGCAAGAAGGCGCTCACCGAGACGGATGGCGACCTCGAAGGCGCCGTCGACTGGCTGCGCAAGAAGGGCCTCAGCCAGGCCGCCAAGAAGTCCGGCCGCACCGCCGCCGAGGGCCTGGTCGGCGTGGTCTCCGTGAAGAACCGCGCCGCCATGGTGGAGGTGAACGCCGAGACCGATTTCGTCGCCCGCAACGAGACGTTCCAGGCCTTCGTGGAAACGCTCGCCCGCGTGGCGCTGGACGTCGGCGACAACATCGACGCGTTGCGCGCCGCCCCTTTCCCCGGCAGCGAGCGCAACGTGGGCGAAGAGCTCACCCACATGGTCGCTACCATCGGCGAGAACATGACGATACGCCGCGCCCGCGTCCTCAGCGTGCCCTCCGGCGTGGTCGCCACCTACATGCACGCGGCCCTGCGCCCCGGCCTGGGCAAGATCGGCGTGCTGGTCGCCCTCGAAGCCGACAACGAGCTCGATGCCCTCGAGACGCTCGGCCGCCAGATCGGCATGCACGTCGCCGCCACCAAGCCGGACGCGCTGGACGTCGACGCCGTGGACCCCGCCGCCCTGTCCCGCGAGCGCGCCGTGCTGACCGAGCAGGCCCGCGCCAGCGGCAAGCCAGAGCCCGTCATCGAAAAGATGATTGAAGGCCGCATACGCAAATACTACGAGGAAGTGGTCCTCCTGGAGCAGGTCTGGGTGCATGACGGCGAAAGCCGCGTGCGTGCCGTCGTGAAAAAGGCGGGCGGCAAGCTGGTGGGCTTCGACCGGTTCACGCTTGGCGAAGGCGTGGACAAGGCGCCGGCCGGGGATTTCGCGGCTGAAGTCGCGGCTGTGGCCGGAGCTAAGTAAGGCAAGCAAGCAGTTCTTTTTTGGAAAAAAGAACCAAAAAACTTTTGCTCCCTGTCGGCGGCTGCTGAAACGCGGCGCGATAGCCGAGTAAAAGTTTTTTGCTTCTTTTTTTCAAAAAAGAAGGCCTTTCTTCCTGCCCTTCGCCCTCGTAGGTTCCGCGCATGCCCACCGCCCACAAGCGCGTCCTGCTGAAGATTTCCGGCGAAGCCCTGATGGGCAAGCGCGAATACGGCCTGGACACCGAGATGGTCGGCCGCATCGCCGTGGACGTGGGCGACGTCGTGCGGATGGGCGTGGAAGTCTGCCTGGTCATCGGCGGCGGCAACATCTTCCGCGGCGTCTCGGCCGCCGCCAGCGGCATGGACCGCGCCCAGGCGGACCATATGGGCATGCTGGCCACCGTCATGAACGCGCTCGCCATGCAGACCGCGCTGGAAAAGCGCGGCACCGCCACCCGCGTGCAATCCGCCATACCCATGGCCAGCGTGTGCGAGCCCTACATACGGCGCCGCGCCGAGCGCCATATGGAGAAAGGCCGCGTGGTGATCTTCGCCGCAGGCACCGGCAACCCCTTCTTCACCACGGACACCGCCGCCGCCCTGCGCGCCGCCGAAATGGGCTGCGACGCCCTGCTGAAAGGCACCCAGGTGGACGGCGTGTATTCCGCCGACCCCAGGCGCAATCCGGACGCCAGCCGTTACGACGAACTCACCTACCTCGAAGTGCTCTCGCGCGACCTGGGCGTGATGGACGCCGCCGCCATCTCGCTCGCGCGCGAAAACAAGCTGCCGATCTACGTCTTCAACATCCACGCCCCCGGCGCCTTTGCCGCCGTCATGCAAGGCGAAGGCATGTTCACCAAGATCACCGAACCCGCCTGACGCTGACGACTGAAATCTGACCGCTGGAGACCTGGATTGCCTGCTGACCTGAACGCGCTGAAAGACGATCTGAGCCGCCGCATGGACGGCGCGCTGGAGACGCTGCGCCGCGATTTCGGCGGCCTGCGCGCCGGCCGCGCCAGCCCCGGCCTGCTGGAGCCGGTACGCGTCGAGGCCTATGGCAACGAGGTCCCCATCACCCAGGTCGGCACCATAGGCGTGCCCGAGCCGCGCATGCTCACCGTCCAGGTATGGGATCGCAGCCTCGTCGGCGCCGTGGAGCGCGCCATACGCGATTCCGGCCTCGGCCTGAACCCGGGTGCCGACGGCCAGATCGTCCGCGTCCCCATCCCCCAGCTCACCGCCGAACGCCGCGTCGAACTCGCCCGTGCCGCAGGCAAATATGCCGAAGCCTGCCGCGTCTCCATCCGCGGCGTGCGGCGCGACGGCATGGACCAGACGAAGAATGCCGAGAAGAAGCACGAGATAAGCGAGGACGACGTGAAGGACTGGTCCGACCAGGTACAGAAACTCACCGACGGCTACATCAAGCGCGTGGACGAATCGCTCGCCGACAAAGAACGCGAAATCAAGCAGGTCTGAGGGGATCATGGCCCTGCTGAAGACCGGGCCTGCCGTCCAGACGGTCGCACCTGCCACGGAGGCGGTAGCCGTCCCGCGCCACGTCGCCATCATCATGGATGGCAACGGCCGCTGGGCCAGCGCGCGCCACCTGCCCCGCGTCGCCGGCCACCGTGCCGGCGCGCAAGCCGTCCGACGCACCATAGAAGCCGCCATCCGCAACAACATCGCCTGGCTGACCATCTACGCTTTCAGCAGCGAGAACTGGCAGCGCCCGGAAGACGAAGTGACCGACCTCACCGGCCTTCTGCGCCATTACCTCCGTCACGAGGTCGCCGAACTGCACACCGAACGCGTACGCCTGCGCGCGATAGGCGACCGCGCCCGCTTCGGCCCGGAGATCGCCCGCGAGCTGGCCGAAGCCGAGTCGCTCACCGCCGGCAACACCCGCCTGAACCTCACCGTCGCCCTCTCCTATGGCGGCCGGTCGGAGATCGTCGCCGCCGCCCGCGCCGTGGCGCAGGCCGCCGCCGCCGGCCTGCTGGACCCCATGGCTCTCACCGAGGCCAGCTTCGGCAGCTTCCTCTTCACCGCCGGCATGCCCGACCCGGACCTCGTCATACGCACCAGCGGCGAGCGCCGGGTGTCCAACTTCCTGCTCTGGCAGGCCGCCTACGCCGAATACCTGTTCCCCGAAGTGCTCTGGCCGGACTTCAACGCCGCCCATTTCGAAAGCGCGCTCGCCGACTACGCCGGCCGGGACCGCCGCTATGGGGCTCGCCCTGAATAACCTCGCCAACCCGCCGACGCCCGAGACGGCGCCTGCCGTGACGCCCGGCCCGAGGAAAGACCCGCGCTGGCGGGACCTCGGCGTGCGCACCGCGTCCGGCACCGTGCTCGCTTTTATCGGCCTGCTGACCATGTGGGTCGGCGGCCTGGTCTGGGCCGTGGTCATCTGCCTGCTCGGCCTCGGCATGGCCTTCGAATGGGCAGGCCTGTGCGCCGGCCGCGCCCGCCGCCTCCTCGCCCTCGGCGGCCTCTACATAGCCCCCGCCATCGCCGCCCTGATCTGGCTGCGCGCCCAGCCGAACGGATACCGCTGGGTGCTGCTCCTCGCCGCCGTGGTCTGGGGCGGGGACGTCGGCGCCTACCTCGTCGGCCGCCTGGTCGGCGGGCCACGCCTTGCACCCGCTATCTCGCCCGGCAAGACCTGGTCCGGCGCCATAGGCGGCACGGTCATCGCCGTGCTGGCCGGCATGGCAGCCTGGCCGGAACGCCTGGCCCTCGTGGCCCCTGTCGCTTTGCTGCTCAGCATAACCGCTCAGGCCGGCGACCTGCTTGAGAGCGCCATTAAGCGCCGCTTCGGGGTGAAGGACTCTGGACGCCTGATTCCTGGCCATGGCGGGCTGCTGGACCGGCTGGACGGGGTGCTGACTTCGGCGCCGGCGGCGGTGGTTATTCTGGTGGTGTTCGGACCTTGAGGGTCGAGGAAGCA
>CAXTVW010000084.1:0-15819 GCA_964247675.1 uncultured Acetobacteraceae bacterium | reverse complement strand
GGCCAAGGGCTCTGCCCCTGGACCCCGCTGGGGCCAGTCGGCCCCAGACCCCTTTCCCGAGCGAGCGTATGACACGACCTATTCGGCACTGGCCTTATGAAAGGCTTGCAGAGTTATTGCTGTCCTCACAACGCGTCTAGCAAAGACTATCTAAACGTCTATGCCGCCGAGATGACGTGAAAGGAAGTAAACCGTCGACAGGCTAATAAATCGCTTCACTAGGTTGATACGGCTGTGGCGCTGGCGCATTCGGTCAGCCGAGTCTAGCCGGGCTACTGTCAACGGTAAGAAAACGAGAGTTCTCTCCGTTTATTTCGCTAATGTATGCAGCAAGATCCGGAATAAAAGTCACATCTCCAAAGCTAAAATATTTACCAGCTATCGTTGGATCATTGCAGAGCCGAGCCACATATATATAGTGGTCGTAGACATTTAGTTCTACATTTGACCAGTCTTGCGAGTGCCAAGACGGATAACTTGATTTAAATTTCGAGATAAGCCTGCGTGCGATTTTTATCGTGAGAGTTCCATGTTTGCTGCTTGGCCGAAATACGATCATGCCGCAATTGGGGTAGATAATACTGTTTCGATTTTCTTCGACAATTCGGTAATCAGTGGTGACAAGAGGCGTTTCACGACTAAGCACGACGGGCAGCATTTCTGCATCGATCTTACCCTTAAGGCTTTTTGGGTATCGAAGCACATGACAAACCCCTGCTTCTCGGCATTCGTGCAAGAACCTTCGGCAGTTTAGATTCTCGTCAACCTGGAAGGCCTTCACTTGACATACGGCCGACCGAAAACTAGCGACAGTCCGCTTAGAATATCAGTGACCGTTTCCACATCTAGATCGAAATCTTCAGCTATCTCTGGTAAACCTTCGCTATCAGCAATCTCGGCAAGCAACTGCGAAACCGTAAAGCCCGTTCCTTTTACAACAGGAATTCCTCCCCTAACACCGAGATTTATGTCTACGCAGCGCGAAAGCATTTCACGACCTGTCACGCTACAACGAATGTACCATTCTTGAGCATGATCAGACGTTGGTGAAGAGTTCGGATAATGAGGCGTGTTAATGACCAGCCACTGGTCCCCCGTATGCATTTTGCGATCCTCAAGTGTCGCGACTGCCCTATCTCCCGGAAGCACACTCCAAGTGGCAAGGTTTTCTTGCCCCCAAGCAATCGATATCGAGGTGCTATTTTCCGGCTCAAAATCAGCGTCTTTTTCGAAGTTCGGTGTCTCGTCAAAGGCCATTGTCGTTCAATCCCCTCGAAGAAACCCCGCCAGTCAAAAGCGCCTTGTTTAGTGTTTTTGCTTTCAAAATGGCACGGTCACATGCGCTGCGAAGGCTTAGTAAATCAGAACGATCCAGGGCAAAGTACACGCGCTGATTTGATCTATTAACTGTCGAATTGACAACAAGTGTATGCGTAATTACGCACTCTACCATTTCGTCCCCGGAAGAGTTAAAAACCGGTCGAGCGTCTGTAATTATATCAAAGTCTGTACCGATTCTTTCAAAGTTGAAAGCAAGCTTGTGCGCTTTTATGGAAAGAGCAACTGGGTTATCATGACTATAGGACGATATGGCCGACGTAATAAGATGCTCCGACTGGTCCCAGGTCGACTTAGTGTCGCCATCCAAATGTGCCGAAATCTCGGAAAAAATAGCGCTACTCGACCGAACACTATCCTTTAATATTTCAAAATTTTCTAAGACCTGGAAAATAGTTCTAATGATCCCTTGAGAAACATTGGTTTTTTTTGCGATGATGTCGAATAGCTTTCCCGCAGTCACGTCCGGCTCATGCAGCCTAGACTCTTCCAAAACCCCATCTAATATCGCCAAATGAGACAAAAACACCTTTATGTCTCTTTTTGCGGCGTCTGGAAGGTCTAATGCCACTGATGATCCTTGAATCAGTCTTCTTTCTGTATAGCTAGACTATTGCCCGGGAGCAATTGGCCGAACTACCTCCTTCCCTGGAAAGCTGCCCCAACACTTAATCCGACCGCACGGCCAGTTCTCCTAGTAGCCCGCACAACCGCCCCAATCGACTTTACCTTTGGCCAGAACAGCTTTGGTCAATTTTTCTTTTGCCCGCCCCCCCAAAGCTCTAGCAGCGCGTCATGTCCAGACTCGTCCTCGGCTCGACCGCTTGCCCATGTTAAGTATGATCGCCTCATCTGCCCCGGTCGCCCAATCGACAAACGTAGCAGCAAGCGCAAGGGGGTGTCCTTTGCACTCCACCAACTCCCAGACCAGCCGCAAACTACTGTCGTCAGCGCCGAGCCCCCTTCGCTCACCGCCGCTTGGGTTCACTAAACGTCGATACCCCAAACTCATGCCCATGTGACGCCCCACCCTCCTGCACCATAATCGTCTGCGCCAGCAAAGCCCGCTGCCCCGCCCCCAAAACATCCAGCGTAGCCGAAGCATCCACCCCCAAAGCCTTCGCCACCGTAGCAATATACCCGGCCGTGTTGTTCCCATCCCCAGGCGGCGCATACTGGTTCAAAAACGAAGCCAAACTCCTACTCCCAGCCGCCCCACGATCGATCGCCGCCCGCAACGCCGCCTCCCCCGCCGAAACGCTGGGAAACATCGCAAACCCGCCTTGCTCCACCCCCAACGCCCCCTCCGCCCGCGCCCGATCCGGCCCGCTCCGCCCCATGTACCGAAGATTGCCAGGGTTGTTGTTCCGATACGGCCGGTCCCCATGCAGCGTAATGCTCGTCCCATCCGCATACAGATACGTGGCCGAGTTCGGCGCCTTGCGCACCGCATCCACCGGCAGCGGAGAAGCCGGAAGATGGTCGCTCACCGTCCACCCCCACTTTGCAAAACCGCCGCCACCGCATCACCAACCACCCGCCCCACCTCGGCGGCCGAACACACCGGCTTCGTCCGCCCCGCCCCCGCCGCCTCGGTGAACACCGGCGCCGACTCCCCCGCCTCCCCGCCAGGCCTGCTCCGGTAAACCCGAACCGCCATCGCCCCCGGCCCCGACAAACTCCCGCCCAACACCTGCTTCGTGTTGTCCGCCCGAACCACCGAGATCACCACAGCCCCCTTGCCCACCCGCACGATCGCCGCCCGCGCCAGCACGCAATCCGCCCCATCCACATCGGCCAGCACAGCCGGATCGCCATGCACCCCCTCAACCTGTATCGCCTCCGGCGCCGCTCCAGCGCCCTCCCCGGACGCCTCCCCCAGCAACAGGTAATCAACCTCGCTCCTGTCCGGCCGCGCCACCGCATACCGCACCACCGTGCGTATCCCGCCCAAGGCGCCAGCTGCGAAATTAGTAACCGGCGCGGTCAGCGTCACCTGTTCTGCCAAAGCAACACTGCAGGACATAACAGAAACGATTGCTGCAAAAACAGCGATGCGCATGCTCAGATCCCAATCAGCCATCCGGCCCCACTGCACCAACGCGTCCACCGCCTGTCAAACACCAAAACTATCGCGTATCCGCAAACCCAAGCGGCCCAAAAGCCGCCCGAACATCCCCACCCAACCCGACAGATCATCCTCACGCCCCGGCTCCGACTCAACCGCCAGCACCGCCACCCCAGACTCCGTATAAAACGACAAACTAGCCCGAGGCCCCGTATAAGACAGCCGCAAATGGTCCGGATCGGCGCCCTTCACCATCACCGCCCCATCCGCATCGCGAACAAACCCGTGCGACGCCGCAAACCGCTCAAGCGTCGCCACAATCGCCTCAACATCCGCCGTCTTAGTCTTCGCCGTCAGGCTCACCACCGTATGACTGATCGCGGCATGCACCGCCCACCGCGGAAGCAGCCCCGCCGCCGCCGCCAACCTCAACCCCGGCAAAACATCCAAAGCAAAAAACACCACCCCGCCAACCAGCACCGTCCCCACAACGATGGCCACACCCGCGCGCCATCCCCGCAAAACCACGCTAGCCCCCACTCTGGTAAGCAGACTACATGCCCACCAGCGTAACAATCCGTCCTACCATGCACGATCCCAAGGCGTTTCGAACGCTTCCAGTCTCGTCCTGAACGCTCCGTCCGAACGCCCGCCCGGTCAAGGCTGCCGCCAGTGCCGACAAAAGCGATCGTCACAGGCTTCTCACACCACATTTCCTTTGCCCACCTCCCACCCACCATGTTCTTATAACGTTCTTACAGCCCGGCCACCGCACCACAAGTGAACGCCTACACCGCACCCCGCCCGCTCGAGCCCTTCGAAGACCGCACCATCCGGCACCTGCAAATGTGCCGCGAACTGGCCGAGCTCGGCATGGAATCCGCCCGCAACGCCGCCCAGGCCGCCCGCCACGAATGGACCGCCCAGCCCGAACCCGCGCCGCCCCCGGCGCCCAGGCCCGCGCAATCCCCCCGCCCCCAAACCCAGTCCGACACCCCGCGCCGAGAAACCGCCAGCCCCAGCCTGGCTCTCGCCCGCACCACCCACGCCATCCGCCAGATCATCGAGCTCGAAACCAGGATCGCCGCCGCCTATCGCGCCGAGCTGGACCGCATCGCGGACCGCGCCACCACCCGCGCCTACCGCGCCGCCGAATCCCAACCCAAACCCGCCGCCCCGCAGCCTCGCCTTACGGCCCCAAGCCGCGAAATCCCCTCCCTCCTCGCCAACATCAGCCGAGACCTCGGCATAGACCTGGAAGACCCCACCCTATCCAGCCGCCTCCCCAGCTTCCACCACCCGCCATGAGCAAGAAACGATCCTCTTTCGAACCACCCCCCGCACCAAACCGCGCAACCAACCCCGCCTAAACCACACCACCCGCCCGTCCTCCCCCGCTAGGCGCCCGCCGGCGGGCCAAACCCGCTGCACAGCGCCCCCCGCGAACCTGAGCAAACAGCCACATGACCATCCCGGCGGTAGATGCGAAAAAGGCAAGGGGCTCTGCCCCTTGACCCCGCTGGGGCCAGTCGGCCCCAGACCCCATTTCGTAGCCTTCGCGTTTACTGGCTCTGTTGTCTCCAGCTAAACCCGCATCGTGCCTCTGACTTGCCTGCCCACCCACACGAGCCCCCGCCACCGCCAGGATCAAAACTTTCTTGCTTCTTTTTTCCAAAAAAGAAGGCCTTCCTTACCTCACTTGCCCCACGGCAAACCCAGCAGGCACCCGCCATGGCCTCAGACCAATCCACGCTGGATTTCGCACTCGAACAGATGTCCCAGGCCGGCGCCGTCTCCGCCCGCAAGATGTTCGGCGAATACGCCATCTACTGTAATGAAAAGCTCGTCGCCCTGATCGCCGACAACCAGCTCTTCGTAAAACCCACCCAGTCCGGCCGCGCCCACATCGGCGCCCCCACCGAAGCCGCCCCCTACCCCGGCGCCAAACCCTGCTTCCTCATCCCCGGCGACCGATGGGAAGATGCCGGCTGGCTGGCTCACCTCATCCGCCTCACCGCCGCCGAACTTCCGCTCCCACCGCCCAAGAAGCGCAAACCGAAATAACCGGTTTATGCGCCCCCCGCCCCGTATCAAATCGTGAACACCCCGCCCGCTTCGCAACCCAGCCGTCCGACACAACGTTGGCGAAACTAAGAAATTGAAAATCCGGAAACGCGTAGCCCCATGCTGATTGAGACCTGCGACGCAGACCACGCGCTCGCGCAAGACCTGCGCCAATTCATCGCCGCCCCGCCATTCCCCTGTGTGGGCGCCAAAGCCGCTCTCGCCAAAGACCAGATCGCCATAGTCGTAGCCCGGGACATCCGCTCCGGCTGGGATGACCTGCGCATCTACCCCCTGCTGCTGGATTTCGTCGCAGCCTACCGTGCCGAGCCCACCCTCTTCCGCAGCTTCGCTGTCGTCTTCGAAGGCCCCAGCACCCTCACCGAGCCCCAGTTCGAATCGCACTTATGGGACCGCGCCCAGTCCCTAACTGACAAGGACGCCTGGACCGGCCACTCCTACGACACCCGGGTAAGCGACGACCCCCACGACACCCATTTCTCCCTCTCCTTCGGCGGCGAGGCCTTCTTCATCGTAGGCCTCCACCCCAACGCCAGCCGCCCCGCCCGCCGCTTCACCCACCCCACGCTGATCTTCAACCTGCACGACCAGTTCGAACGCCTTCGTGCCGAGGGCACCTACGACAAGCTCCGCAACACCATCCTACAGCGTGACGAGAAACTGGCAGGCTCGCAAAACCCCATGCTCGCCCGTTTCGGTGAACTCTCCGAGGCGCGCCAATACAGCGGCCGTGCCGTGGACGACGCCTGGGCGTGCCCGTTCCACCCCGCTGCGCGGTAATAACCAACAAGAGGCCCCGCCTCCGCACCAGCCGTGCGATCCAAACAAAACCAAACCGCCCCAGCGTCCAGGAAGCAAAAGTTTTTTGCTTCTTTTTTTCAAAAAAGAAGGCCTTGCTTCCTTTGCTAATCCCCCCCCGAACCGGCACCGCCTTCCGCCTGTCCGCCGGCCAGACCCTCACCGTCACAGACCCCCAAGGCGAACAGGTTGCCGACCTTCTTGCCTTCAACGCCCACGACACAGACGAAGTCATCAGCTCCGGCCGCACGCTGGACTACGCCAGCCGCATCTTCCTAACCACAGGCGACCCGATCTACTCCAACCGCAGCCGCATCCTCCTGCGCATCACCAAGGATACGGTCGGCCGCCACGACTTCCTCCTGACCCCCTGCTCCGCCGACACCTTCCGCATCATCTACAACGACGCCCACCCCCACCGCGGCTGCTTCGGCAACCTCGCCGAGGCCCTTGCCCCTTACGGGATCCCGTCCGACCGCATCCCGGTAGCCTTCAACGTCTTCATGAACGTCACCATCGATGCCACCACCGGCGCCCTGGCCGTAGAACCGCCGCTAAGCCGCCCCGGAGACCACGTCTGCTTCCGCGCCGAACAGGATCTTATCATCGGCCTCACCGCCTGCTCCGCCCTGCAATCCAACAACTACGCTTTCAAGCCGATCGAATACGAAATCTCCTGATCCCACTTTGCCTACCTCGCCCCCAACCCCTAATTACCCAGTCATGGACGCCACCCCCAGCTTTGACCCTCGTGCCTTCCGCCAGGCCCTGGGCACTTTCGTCACCGGCGTCACCATCGTCACCACGCTGGACCCTGCCGGCCACCCCGCCGGCCTGACCGCCAACAGCTTCAATTCCGTCTCCCTGGACCCGCCCATGGTCCTCTGGAGCCTGGCGTTGGAAAGCAACAACCTCGACGCTTTCCGCCACGCAACCCATTGGGCCGTCCACGTCCTCGCGGCCGGCCAGGAGGAGCTCTCAGTCCAGTTCGCCACCCGCGAGTCCGACCGCTTCGCCGACGTCCCCACCACGCCAGGCCCCGCCGGCATCCCTTTGCTGGAAGACTACGCCGCCCGCTTCGTCTGCCGCGCCGCCTTCGAATACGAAGGCGGCGACCACGCCATCTTCCTCGGTCGCGTCGAAGCCTTCGAGCAGACCACCCGCACCCCGCTCGTCTATCACCAGGGCCGCTATGCCGGCGTCTTCCCCGCCGCCCCGCCCGAGAGCCCGACCGCCAGCATCACCGCCTTGCAAGACCGCGGCCTGGTCGAACGCACCAACGGCCGCCTCCGCCTCTCCCCCGAAGGCCGCGCCATCGCCGAAGGCTTCATGGCCCTCGCCGAGAGCGACACCGCCACCCTGACCACCCACGAGACCGCCGCCCTCCGCCACCTCCTCCCGCTCCTGGGATGACCGGCCCCATCCGCCAGATCACCGCCGGAGTCCTGGAAGTCGCCTACCACGAGACCGGCCGCCCAGACGGCACGCCCGTCATCTGCCTCCACGGCTTCCCCTATGACACCCACGCCTTCGACGAAGTCGCCACCCGCCTCCCTAACCACCGCGTCATCGTCCCCTACCTGCGCGGCTACGGCCCTACCCGCTTCCTCTCGTCCGACACCCCCCGCTCCGGCGAGCAAGCCGCCCTCGCCGCCGACCTCCTGGCCCTCCTCGACGCCCTGAACATCCCGCAGGCCATCCTCGCCGGCTACGACTGGGGCGGCCGCGCCGCCTGCATCGTCGCCGCCCTGCACCCGGAACGCACGCGCGGCCTGGTCACCTGCGGCGGCTACCTCATCCAGGACATCGCGAACGCCACCGAACCGAAGCCGCCAGAAGCCGAGCACCTCCTCTGGTATCAATACTACTTCCACACCGATCGCGGCCGCGCCGGCCTGGCGCAGAACCGCCAGGAGCTCACCCGCTACCTGTGGAGTCTCTGGTCGCCAACCTGGCGCTTCACGGATGCCACCTTCGCCCAGACCGCCGCCTCATTCGAAAACCCGGACTTTGTGGACGTCGCCATCCACTCCTACCGCCACCGCTTCGGCCACGCTCTAGGCGACCCCGCCTACCAGCCCATCGAACACGAGCTCTCCCGCCAGCCCGCCGTCACCATCCCCGCCATCACGCTCCACGGCGCCGATGACGGCGTCGCCCCGCCCAAATCTTCCGAAACCCACGCTCAGCACTTCAAAGGCCGCTACGAGCGCCGCCTACTCCCCGGCATCGGCCACAACGTCCCACAGGAAGCGCCAAACGCTTTCGCCGAAGCCGTCATTGCGCTAGAAGAAGGCTAGTCAGCGTCCCCGCCAGGTCACGCCACCAGCCGCAACCCGCGCCTGCGTCCAGCAACCGGCAGATCCAAAGGCAGCGGCACCTGCGCGGCTTCCACCTCCAGAACAGGCTCCGGCAACCGCCGGCCCAGATACGTCACCGCCAGCGAACGGAACACGTAATCCAGCACGGAGGTCGCCCGCTCCACCTCCGGATCGCCCTCGACAGCACCGGCCGGCCCAAACCGGGTCAGCGCAAACGCGTCCACGAACTCCTCCAGCCCCACCCCATGCTGCAGCCCGAGGCTCACCGCCTGCGCAAAACACTCCGCCAACCCCCGCACCGTCGCCGTCTCGCGCGGCAGCGTCAACGTGATCTCCCCCAGCCGCCCATCCTCATACTCGCCGGTACGCAGGAACACCCGATGCCCACCCACGGTAGCCCTTTGCGCCAGACCCGAGTGACGCGCCGGCAACGCCCGGTGTCTTGCAACCGCGGCTTGAGCCGCCCCGCCCGCCCCCGGCGCCGGCAGCTTCTCCGTCACATCCGCCACACTGTGCAGATAAGGCGCCACCGCCTCCCGCATCGCCAGATGCGCCGCCACGCCGGCCACCGGCAGCGGCGTCTCCCCCACCAGCACCGCCGCCAGCGCAGCCTCCGGCGACATCGCCGCCGCCGCCAGCCGGTCCTGCGCCGCCCGCGTCAGATGCAGGTCCCGCACCGGCGAGAAAGCCGGCGCGATCCCCCCCGTCTCGATCCCCAGCAAAGCCTCGGCCGGCCCAGGCGGGAAAATCCCGGTAGCCTCCATTGCTCCCGGGGCGCTGCGTATCGCCTCCCGCGCCGCGGCGGCTGCCTCCGCCAGTCCTGGAATGACGCAACGCCTTGGTGGCGCCGGCCAGGTCGCCGGCATGGCAAGCAGATCCGGCTGATCACCCTCCAGCGCTGCGTCAACGCAGCCCCGCAACAACGCCGCCAGACAAGCGCCCACCTCCCGCGCCGCCCGGCTTTCATATCCAATGCCCAAGCAGGCCAGCAGATCATCCAGCCCAGCCAGCCCGATCTCGATGCGCACCGCGCCGGGCACCATCAGCAAGCTGGCCCGCGCCACCAGCCGCGCGGCTTCGGCAAACCCAGCCACATCGTATCCGCTCGCCGCGTCATGGAAGCCCGCGGCATTCACCCGAAAGCCCGGCGTCCCAGGCTCGCTCGTCCAAACCGCCTGGTTCGGCGCCGCCCGCCGCCGGCACAACAGATCCTGCAACTGCGCCGCCATGTCGCTGCCCGCCAGCCGACCCTGGCCAGCCTGCCGCGCCCGCCCCGCCACCAGCGTCAGCCACACCGAGGATGCCGCCGCCAAATTGACCGGACCCTCGCCAGGCACCAGCGCCGCCAGCGCCTCGGCGGCACGGTCGTCCCAGCTCACCGGCAAGGTCACAACCCTTGGCGCCTGGTCAGGGTCCGCCCGGGCCGCCACCTGCCGCATCCTCGTGCCTTGCCAAAGCCGCATCGCTTTCATGGGCGGCAGGTAAGCACGAAAGATTCGACTCGGGAACACAGATTTTGCGGTTTGCGTCGCCTGCGACCACATCATCTAGTCAAGCGAGAAAGAAAGGCCTTCTTTCTCGAGGAATAGAAGCCACAGACTTTTACGCCCCGCGTTTGCGATACGAGCAATCCGTATGAGGCAGCCGCTTCCTTGCCCAGTGATACCCGCCTGCCTATAACCCGAGGCATGGCATCCATCGGTACTCGGCTGTTCACCCTGTTTCGCGGCCAGCCCGTGGGCAAGGACGCAGCCGGCAATCAATACTACCAGGAGCGCAAGCTCCGCGGCCCCGGTCTCCGCCAGCGCCGCTGGGTCATCTTCAACGGCCCCGAGGAAGCCACCGTGATCCCCTCCGAATGGCACGCCTGGCTGCATCACACCGTGGACGCGCCGCTGACCGAAACCCCCCACTACGCCTGGCAGAAGCCGCATTTGCCCAACCGCACCGGCACCGCGCTCGCCTACCGCCCGCCCGGCCACGATTACAAAGGCGGCCACCGCGCCGCCGCCACCGGCGATTATGAAGCCTGGTCCCCTGACGGCCCCGAACAGCGCCTGCCCGAACGCGACGTAGTCGCCCTCCCGCCGCAAGGCGTCTGAGCCTTGGCCCGCCACAGCGCCATAGAGATCGCCACCGGCGCCGCCGTCCTCCTGATCGCCGGCGGCTTCCTGGTCTACGCCGTAGCCAACACCGGCCAACACATCGGCGCCGGCTACACGCTGCACGCCGAGTTCGACCACGCCGACGGCCTCGGCACCGGCGCAGAAGTGCGCATTGCCGGCGTGAAAGTCGGCAGCGTCCAGGGCATCAGCCTGAACACCAAGACCTACCAGGCCGACGTGGCTTTCAGTGTCCAGCGCGACGTGTCGCTCACCACCGACAGCTCCGCCACTATCTCCACCGACGGCCTCCTCGGCGGCAAATACCTGGCGCTAGCCACCGGCGGTGACGAGGCCAGCCTGAAACCGGGCGCCACCATCACCATCACCCAGGGCTCGGTGAACCTGGAGTCGCTGCTCGGCGCCTACATCTTCGGCTCGACCAAGGATGCGCCGAAAAAGCCCGCTACCAGCCAGGGCGACTCAGGCCTGAAGTGAACGCCATGCCACAACGCATCTGGCCACAGCCGGACGGCGAACCCGTCTCGTGCCGCGAAAAGCTCGAGATCCTGAACGAGAACTTCGATGAGCTGCGTCACGTGATGCAGGACGCGTTCGAGGACGCGATCCTGATGGGCGTCGACGAGGCGCACATGCGGGCGATGTTCACCGAGCTGGTTGCCGGGTTGCGAGCGTCGAAGTGAGTAAGGAAGGAAGGCCTTCTTTTTCGAAAAAAAGAAGCAAAAAACTTTTGTCTCCCCGAATCTGCACCAGTCCGCTACGTTCTGCGAGCACCGGCTTCGCAGCGTCGAGGGAACAAAAGTTTTTTGCTTCTTTTTTTCAAAAAAGAAGGCCTTTCTTCCTTTTCCTCCTCCTGGCCACAAACGCCGCCGCCGAAACCGTTCAGCCCCCCACGATCTCCCCGCCCGACACCTGGGTCCCCCGCCAGGCCGGCACCCTCCGCGTGCTGAACAAGCTGGACTCGACCATCACCACGCTCACGTTCAAGCTCGGCGAGACAAAAACCCTGCAGACCCTGTCCATCACGCTGAAAGCCTGCGCGGTCCGCCCGCAGGACCTGCCGAAGGACGCCACCGCGCAGCTCAGCGTTACCGACAGTCGCGAGGGCGCCCCCGGCTTCCAGGGCTGGATCCTCGCCAACGAACCTGCCGCCGCCATGCTGGAACACCCGGTCTATGACATCCAGCTTGCCGGCTGCGACTGACCTGCCGCCGCCCGAACGGGCGGCCTACCTGCTGGATTTCGACGGCACCCTCGTCGACATCGCGCCCGCGCCGGACCAGGTGGTGGTGGCACCGGACCTGGCCGCAAACTTGCGCACGCTACGCACTCGCGCGGGCGGTGCGATCGCCATAGTCACCGGCCGCCCGATCGACCAGGTGGATTCGCTGCTGGGCGACGCGGTCACCGCAATCGCCGGCGAACACGGCACCGCCCTGCGGCATGAACCAGGTGGGCCGGTCGCTATCGTGACGTTGCCGCACGCGCCGGAAGCCTGGAGTACGGCGGCACAGGCGGCGGTCATGCGCCACCCCGGCACGCTGCTGGAAGGCAAGCGCCACGGCTTCGTCCTGCACTACCGCGCCAATCCCGGCGCCGGTCCCGCCCTGCTTGCCGAACTGCAAACCCTGCTGGCGGAGCAGCCGGGCTTCGAGATCATGGCCGCGAAAATGGCCTGGGAAGTGCGCCCCGTGGGCGCCAGCAAAGCCACCGCAGTCCACGCCATTATGCGCCACCCGCCTTTCGCCGGCCGCATCCCGATCTTCGTGGGCGACGACGTGACGGACGAGGAAGGCATGGACGCCGCACGCGCGCTTGGCGGCGTAGGTCTGCGGGTGGGAAAGTTCTTCGCCGCGCCGGCTGATGTTCGCCGCTGGGTGGCGGCGCTCGCAAACCGGCAGGAGAGATAATCACAGCCAAGGCCGATCGTTTCGCGTAAAGTAGGATTCAAGCCTGACTGAGCCGGCAAGCGCCAAGGGGGAGCCAGCCAGTGCTACTTCTCCACGAACGCCTTCTCGATCACGTACTCGCCTTGCCGCGTGTTCGTCCCCTCCACCCAGCCGCCCTGCTCGAACCAGGCGCCGAAATCCGCAAGCAACCCAGGGCTGCCGCACAGCATCACCCGGTCATACGTGCGATCCACAGGAGGCAACCCAAGATCGGTCGGCAGCTTGCCAGAGAACATCAGGTCGGTGACGCGCCCCTGGTTGCGGAACGCCTCGCGCGTTACCGTCGGGTAATACACCAGTTTCTCCGCGGTGAATTCGCCCAACAGCTCGTGCGCCCGCAGCTCGTGTTCGATCTCGCGCTCATAGGCCAGTTCCGCCACGTTCCGGACGCCGTGCACCAGGATCACCCGCTCGAACGGCTCATACGTCTCCGGGTCCTTGATCAGGCTCATGAACGGCGCCAGCCCGGTTCCCGTGCCGACCAGATACAGGTTGCGGCCAGGCAGCAGGCTCTCGGCCAGCAGCGTGCCCACCGGCTTGCGGCCGATCAGCACCGTATCGCCGGGCACAATGTGCTGCAGGCGGGAGGTCAGCGGCCCGTCAGCTACCTTTATGCTGAGGAATTGCAGCTCCTCCTCCCAACTCGCGCTGACCATGCTGTACGCGCGCAGCAGCGGCCGCCCTTCCACCGGCAACCCGATCATCGAGAACTGGCCGCTCTTGAAGCGGAACGTCGGATCGCGTGTGCAGGTGAAGCTGAACAGGGTGTCGGTCCAGTGATGGACGGACAGGACTTTTTCTTCGAAGAAGGCGCTCATGGCCGGGGGTTCTTGCGCAGTGCGGGGGTGAAGGCAAGGTGGCGTCAGGAAGGAAGAAAGCAGTCCTCTTTTGAAAAAGAGGACCAAAAAACTGCCACTCTCCCGTCTGCACCACCGCCCGCACACCTCCGCAACGCCGCCTCTCGCAGAACCGGACAACATCTCGATGCAGCGGGGCATGCAAAGTTTTTTGCTTCTTTTTTTCAAAAAAGAAGGCCTTTCTTGCTCCATGAACCGCCTCATCCCCCTCTTCCTCCTGGCCACCCCCGCTTTCGCGGCAACCCCAACCCCGGCTCCCTTACCTCCCGCCCTACCCACCCCACAGGACAAGCCATATCCCGGCCAGATCGAGCTGTCGGTCGATGCCACCAACATCGAGCAGCACATCGTCCAGATCACCGAGACCATCCCCGTGCCACCAGGGAGCCCGCTGACCCTGCTGTATCCGAAATGGCTGCCAGGCAATCACGGCCCCACCGGTCCGCTGCCGTCGCTCGCCGGGCTGGTTGTGACCGCGGACGGCAAGCCGGCGGCGTGGCAGCGGGACGGCGTGGACATGGGCGCCTTCCACGTCGCCGTGCCGCAAGGCGCGCAAGCCGTGCAGGTGCGCTTCCAGTTCCTCTCGCCGCTGGACAACAAGGAAGCCCGGGTGGTGATGACGGCGAATATGGTGGAAGTTGAATGGCGCCCGGAGGTGCTGTTCCCCGCCGGCTACTTCCAGCGCGACATCCCGGTGCACGCCGCGGTCCGGCTACCAGTTGGTTTCCAGTATGCGACAGCCCTGGAGACACAGCAGGAGACCGGCGGCGCGGTGTCCTTCAAAACGGTGCCGCTGGAGACGCTGCTCGACTCACCCGTGCTGGCCGGCCGCTATTTCAGCCGCATAGACCTCGCCCCCGGCGCCGCCATACCCGTGCACATGGACGTAGTGGGCGACCGCCCGCAGGACCTGGTGATCAAACCCGAAGACCTCCAGGCGCATCGCAACCTGGTTCAGCAAGCCTTCCGCACCTTCGGCAGCCATCACTACGACCACTATGACTTCCTGTTCTCGGTCAGCAGCGAAATGGGCGGCATAGGCCTGGAGCACCAGCGAAGCTGCGAGGTCGGCAGCAGCCAGGACTACTTCACCGCGCCAGCCAAATCCGCCCCCGGCCGAGACCTGCTGCCGCATGAATACACCCATTCCTGGAACGGCAAGTATCGCCGCCCGGCCGATCTATGGTCGCCCGACGACCACACCGTCCCCGAGCAGACCGACCTGGTCTGGGTCTACGAGGGCCAGACCACCTATTGGGGCAAGGTCCTGGCCGCCCGCTCCGGCATACTCGACGCCGCTCAGGCCCGCGACCAGCTCGCTTTGGACGCCGCCGAAGAGGACGCCGCCACCCCCGGCCGCGCCTGGCGCAACCTGCAGGACACGACCGACGACCCGATCATTTCCTGGCATAGACCATCCAATTGGCGCAGCTGGTCGCGCTTCGGTGACTATTACCCGGAAGGTGCCCTGGTCTGGCTGGATGCCGACACCCTGATCCGAGAGAAATCCGCCGGACACAAATCGCTCGACGATTTCGCTCGCCTGTTCTTCGGCGTCGATGACGGCGACTGGACGACACACACCTACACCTTCAACGACGTCGTCCAGGCGCTCAACCAGGTCCAGCCCTACGACTGGGCCGGTTTTCTGCGCGCCCGCCTCGACGGCCACGGCCCCGGCGCCCCGCTCGACGGCATCACCCGCGCCGGCTGGAAGCTGACCTACACCGACTCGCCTTCGCCCATGCAGAAAGCCGTGGACGCCGTCAGGAAAGTCACCGACCTGACATTCTCGCTCGGCCTCTCGCTCGCCGCCGACGGCACGATCCGATCCGTGCTGTGGGGTGGCCCGGCCTTCCGCGCCGGCCTCGCACCCTTAGATAAGGTGGCCGCGGTCGATGGCGTCGCTTTGGATTCGTCCGACACCCTGACCGACGCGGTGACCTCCGCGCGCGGCGGCACAACGCCTATCGAGCTGCTGGTGCGCGATGGGGCGCGGTATCGTACGGTCGGCATCGATTACCACGGCGGGCTGCGGTATCCGCATCTGGAACGAATCGCCGGGGCGCCTGACATGTTGAGCGCGATTTTTGCGGCGAAGTAAGTAAGCAAGGCCTTCTTTTTTGAAAAAGAGAAGCAAAAAACTTTTGCTCCCACGGCTGCATTAGCGTTCGCGCATTCGCCGCAAGCGTTACGCTCGCAGACAAGTACGGGCTACGATGCAGGCGCCGGGAGCAAAAGTTTTTTGCTTCTTTTTTTCAAAAAAGAAGGCCTTCCTTA
>CAXTVW010000083.1:0-15959 GCA_964247675.1 uncultured Acetobacteraceae bacterium | reverse complement strand
GGTGGGATGTGCTGGAGGCGTGCCGCGACCGGCCGTATTTCCCCGAACATCATCTCGCCGAGGTGCGGCGGTTCTTGGAGAACCCGGTTGCCTGGTCGAAGGCGCACGGGGCAGATGTTGAGGCGGCGCAACAATAAGAGAAAGCCAGGCCTTCTCCTTTGAACAAAAGCAGAAGCGTTAACAGCCGCCGACAGGGAGCAAAAGTTTTTTGCTTCTTTTTTCCAAAAAAGAAGGCCTTGCTTCCTTTCTTCCCTGAACGCTGTTAACCTTGCGCGACGCCAGCCAAGGATCCGCCCTTCATGGACAGCCCCGCCAGCTTCGATTTCGCCAACCCCGCCTTGCGCGCCAACCCCTACCCCGCCTACCGCTTCCTGCGCGAAGCCGCCCCGATCTGGCGCGCGCCGACCGGGCACTGGATCGTCTCTACCCATGCCGGTTGCACGTCCTTGCTGCGCGATCCGGTGATGGGCCGCGAGGACGATAATATGCGCGGCCCTGAGCTGATGGGGGAATTCGCCGTGGCCTCGCTATCGCGCATGATGCTGTTCGTGGACCCGCCGGTGCACACGCGGTTGCGCGGGCTGGTCAGCAAGGCATTCACTGCCCGGCGGATGGAAGCCTTGCGTCCGCGCATCGAGGCGATCGTGGACGAGCTGATCGACCGCGTGGCGGGCCAGGGCGGCATGTGCGTCATACGCGATTTCGCGCACCGTCTGCCGGTGACGGTGATCTGCGACATGCTTGGCCTGCCGGAAAGCGATCGCGGCCCGTTCCTCGAGGAGAGCACGGTGCGCGGCCGCATCCTGGATCCGGTGGCACTCAGCCGCGAGGAGCTGGATGACGCCAACCGCGGCTCACGCGCCTCGTCGGAGTATTTCCGCGGCCTGCTCGCCTACCGCCGGCAGAACCCGGGCGACGACCTGGCAACCGCGCTGGTGCAGGCGCGCGAGGCAGACGACTCGCTGACCGATGACGAGATCGTCTCCAACATCAGCCTGCTGTTCGGCGCCGGCCACGAGACGACGACGAACCTGATCGGCAACGGCGTGCTGGCGCTGCATCGCAATCCGGCGCAGCTGGCGCGGCTGCGCGAGGATCCTGGCCTGATCCCGAACGCCGTTGAGGAGCTGCTGCGCTATGACAGCCCCGTCCAACTCACCGGCCGCATCGCCACGCAGGACCATGCGATCATAGGTGAGCGCATCGCCCGCGGCGAGCACGTCATCGCCCTGCTCGGTGCCGCCAACCATGACCCGGCCGCCTACGCGGGCGATCCTGACGCGCTTGATGTGGGCCGGCCGGGCGTGCGCGCCATCAGCTTCGGCGGTGGACTGCATTTCTGCCTGGGCGCGCAGCTCGCCCGCATAGAGGGCGAAATCGCCTTTCGCCGCCTGCTGCAACGCCTGCCTGCGATGCGCCTGACCGACCCTGAGCATGTTGCCTGGAAGCCGACCGTGACCTTGCGGGGGCTGGTGGAACTCCCTGCGGAGTGGTAGCTTAACATTGTTTAGGGCGTGCGCCCTATTCGGTAGGGAGAAATTCCACGATGACGACCGAGCATTTCGACGTAGTGATCATCGGCGCCGGTCTGTCCGGCATAGGCGCCGGCTGCCACATGAAGATGCAGTGCCCGAAGAAGACCTACGTGGTGCTCGAGGGCCGTGAGACGATCGGCGGCACGTGGGATCTCTTCCGCTACCCCGGCATCCGCTCGGACTCGGACATGTATACCCTCGGCTACGTGTTCCGTCCTTGGACGGAAGCCAAGGCGATCGCGGACGGCCCGTCCATCCTGAAATACGTGCGTGAGACGGCGACGATGTACGGCGTCGATCAGAACATACGCTTCAAGCACAAGGTGGTGCAGGCCGACTGGTCTTCCGAGGACGCGCTATGGACGGTGCAGGCCGAGACGAACGGTCAGCCAGTCACCTTCACCTGCGGCTTCCTGTTCACCTGCAGCGGCTATTACGACTACGCCGGCGGCTACACGCCGGAATTCGTCGGGCGGGACAGCTACAAGGGCCAGGTGATCCACCCGCAATTCTGGCCAGAGAACCTGGAGACGGCTGGCAAGAACGTGGTGGTGATCGGCAGCGGGGCTACCGCCGTGACTCTGGTGCCGGCGCTGGCCAAGACCGCCGCGCACGTGACGATGCTGCAGCGCTCGCCCAGCTACGTGGCCTCGCGCCCGGCCGAGGACGCGTTTGCAAACAAGCTGCGGAAATACCTGCCGGCCAAGCTCGCCTACAGCGTGATCCGGTGGCGCAACGTCAGCATGCAGCTTTTCCTGTTCAACATGGCACGCAGCAAGCCTGCCAAGTTCAAGCAGCAGCTGATTGGCCTGGTGTCGAAAGAACTAGGCGCAGACTACGACGTGGCGACTCACTTCACGCCGAAGTACAACCCGTGGGACCAGCGCCTGTGCCTCGTTCCCGACTCCGATCTTTTCCAGTCGATCAAGACGGGCAAGGCGACCGTGGTGACCGACACGATCGAGCACTTCACAGAGACAGGCATCAAGCTCACCTCGGGGCAGGAACTGCTGGCCGACATCGTGGTGACCGCGACCGGCCTGAAGATGCAGATCCTCAGCGGCATGACGATCAGCGTCGATGGTGCACGCGTCGATTTCGGCAAGATGATGAGCTACAAGGGGATGATGTATTCGGATGTGCCGAACCTTGCCACCGCGTTCGGCTACACCAATGCGTCCTGGACGCTGAAGGCCGATCTTACCTGCTCGTATGTCTGCCGCCTGCTCAATTACATGGACCAGCGCGGCTTTGCCGAAGCGAGGCCGACACGCGATGCGTCCGTGCAGGAAGCGCCGTTCCTGGATTTCTCTTCGGGTTACGTGCAGCGCGCGCTCGCGGAGTTGCCGCGTCAGGGAACGACGAAGCCTTGGAAGCTCAACCAGAATTACGCCTTGGATTTGGTGGCGCTGAAGTTCGGCAAGCTGGATGATGGGACCATGGTGTTCAAGCGGCGGGAAGCGCGGAGCAAGGCAGCTTAAGGAAGAAAAGCCCTCTTTTCTGAAGAAAAGAAGCAAAAGGCTTTTACTCCCTCGCCGCTGCAGATGCTTCGGGGCGTCAAAGTCTTTTGATTCTATTTCCGAAAAGAACTGCTTCCTTTCTTTCTACGGTGCATCCGCCATCAAGTAGCTATGCACCGCCTGCACCACCACAGACCCCTCCCCCACGCCGGCCGCAACCCGCTTCACCGATCCCGAGCGCACATCGCCGACCGCGTAGATGCCAGGCTTGCTCGTGGCGAATTGGGACGAAAGCGCCTTGCCGGCATCGTCGTGTCCCGTCAGCACGAAGCCTTTCTCGTCCAGGTTCAGGCAGCCGGTTAGCCATTCGGAGTTCGGCTCCGCGCCGATCATCACGAAAAGCCCGCCGATTGCGTGGCTCTCGCTCTGGCCTGTCTTGCTGTTCGTCCAGGTAATTTCGCGCAGGTAATCGTCGCCTGACAGAGCGGTGACTTCGGTGTTCGCGTGCAGCGTTATCCTGTCGGAGGTATCGATACGCCGCAGCAGATAGTCGCTCATCGTCTCCGCAAGTCCGTCGCTGCGCACCAGCATGTGCACATGGGCCACGCTGCGCGAGAGGAACACGGCTGCCTGGCCCGCGGAGTTGCCGCCGCCAACGACCACGACCTCGGAGCCGGAACACAGCGCGGCTTCCACGCCCGTGGCGGCATATTGGATGCCCTGGCCTTCGAAATGTTCGTAGTTCTCCACGTCGAGCTTGCGGTAGCGTGCGCCGGTCGCCACGATTATGCTGCGGGCGTGGAACGAACTGTTATCTTCCATCTGCAGCCGGTATGGCACGGCCGTGCAATCGATGGCGCGCACGGCACGCGATACGGCGAGCCTGGCGCCGAATTTCTGCGCCTGCACCTGCGCTCGGCCGGCCAGTGCCTGTCCTGAAATCCCGGTGGGAAAACCAAGATAGTTCTCGATCTTCGAGGAAGTTCCGGCCTGGCCGCCGGGTGCGAGTTTCTCGAGAACGATCGTGGCCAGGCCTTCCGAAGCCGCATAGACCGCCGCGGCCAGGCCGGACGGTCCTGCCCCTACCACCGCCACGTCGAACACCGCATCTTCCTGCACCGTCTCGCTGAGGCCGAGCGCGTCAGCCAGCGCCATGATCGTCGGCCGCCGCAGAACATGGTCGTTCGGGGCTACGACCACCGGCAGGTCTTCAGGAGATATTTTGAAACAGCCAAAGAACGCGTCGGCATCTTCATCACTGTCCGTATCGAGCAGGCGATGCGGATAACCGTTGCGCGTCAGGAACACCTCGAGAGCCAGCGTATGTGCCGCATGGCCGGAGCCCACGATCACCACGCCGCCCTGCGCATGACGGATGAAGCCGGTGCGGCGCAAGATGAACGCGCGCATCATGATCTCGCCGATGTCCGCCTCCGCGCTGACCATTCTGCGAAAATCCGCACGGCGGACACGTATGACCAGCGTGTCCTCCGCGGCACGGCCGGTGACCAGTATTTCGCGGTCGTTGAACAGGTCCAGTTCGCCGGTGAACTGGCCTGCCTCGTGGCGGGTGATGACGTGTTCGGCACTGTGCTCGTCGGTTTCGAAGATCTCCACGGCGCCGCTGATCACGAGAAAGAAATCCACGCCCCGCTGTCCACGTTCGAACACCAGCGTATGCGCAGGCAGCGTGCTTTCGGAACCGTAAGTTCGAACGCGGTCAATCAAATCCTGCGTCAGATGCGGGTAGATCTGGGCCTCGCGCGAGTAGGGATCGGTGGCTTCCAGGTCTGACATGGGCAACTCCAGGAACTTGGTTAATCTGGTTGAGGTTTTTGCGAGGCCCGTAGAGGGGGGCTGTTCGTTTGGGTCCGGGAGGTCTATAGGCTCATGCTTCAACAGGAGTGCGTATCTATGGCTATCGGGACGGTAAAGTGGTTCAACCCGGACAAGGGGTTTGGATTCATCTCCCCGCAAGACGGCGGCAAGGATGTTTTTCTGCACATTACGGCGGTGCAGGCAGCCGGGCTGACGACGGTGAAGGACGGGCAGAAGGTCAGCTTTGAAGTGGTAAGTGAGCGCGGCAAGTTGGCGGCCTCGGCTCTGAAGCTGGCGTAAGCGCGTTTTGCGGGGCGCTTTCGGGGTAACCCGGAGCGTCCAACATCACCAGACACTCGTGGATGGCTGCCTGGTATCTGCGTGGCGTGCGACACGACCGAGGCCCTGCAGTTAGCCAGTCGCACGCACCACTGACGTAATTATGTCGGCGATTGCGGGTATGACTTAGGTTAGGTAATCCGGGCTGCAACTCAGCCTTTGGATTTCCGCCTATGCGCCTTGGTGTCAGAGCAATAGTCCTTTGCAGCGTTTTGACCGGGTGCGTCGCGGCACCGGCACCTGCTCCATCGCCTCCTGCGCCTTCCCCGCAGGTAGAAGCCGTGCCGCCCCCACCGCCCGCGCCGCGCGTTGTGTGGCAGCCAGGCGGCTGGCAACCCAAGAACGGCAGCTACGTCTGGGTTCCCCGGCATAAGGTGGTCCACGTCGTCGCGCATCGGCACTGGATACGGGGGCACCACAATGCAGCGGGCGTTTGGGTGCCGGGGCACTGGATCTAGTCCTGGCAGTCTGACCGACTCCACAGAGCGCTTTGCGCGCGTTGCACGGTGATCGCGTCCATTCCGGCCCGCGCTCCGCCGGGCGAAATGATCGGTCTGATCAACCTGCTATGCCGCAACGGCCCTGAGGCACCAAACAGGCCGAAGGCCGGCCTGCCGCAAGCAGCTCGCAGGTTCATCAACCCGCTGTCGTTGCCAAGGAACGCTTCAGCCTCTGCGAGCAGGGCCACCACCTCGGGCAGTTCCCAGCCGATTACCGCTTGGGCGCGGGCGTCGCCGGTGTCCCGTATCACTTGATCGACCAGCGCGGCCTCGTGCGCGGCGCCCAACGCCAGGACCGTGCCCCTGTGTGCCTCGATATGCAGTTTGGCGATGGACGCGAAACGCTTGGCACCCCACTGCCGATTGCTGCCATGCGCTCCCACGCCTAAAGCCAGCCAGGGGCGCGGGAAGTGGTGCAACCGCTCCAGAACGCGCTGGCGCGCCGCCGCGTCTACCCGGACCGACGGTTCAGGAAGTGCGGCGAAACCCTGCGCGGCCGCAAAGGCGCTCACTTGGTCGAACGCTTCGGCAAAGCGGACCGGCCCGTCGAGGAACGGGCCACGGTTCAGCCATACACGCTGTGCCGCGGTGTAGCCGTAGCCCTGGCGGTGCGGAATGCCGGCCAGGCGCATGGCGGCGGCCAGCGACGCACCATGGTGAAGCAGCACACAGGTTTCGGCATGTGTTGCACGCAGCGTGGCGACAAGCCGCGGAAAACCGAGCGGCCCGTCGTGGTATCCCCTGCCCTGCCGCGGGTTGCGGTCGAACCAGACGATCCGCGAGACATCCGGATCGTTTGCCAGGAGGCTGGCCGCCTGGGTGCTCGGCTTTGTGATGAGCGTGACAGGTCCGCCTCGGGCGAGCGCGCGAATGATCGGAAGGTGCCAGATAAGGTCGCCCAGGCCCGGGCGCGGTTGGAATATTGCGGTGCTTGGAAGCAAGAAAAGCCTTCTTTTCTGTAGAAAAGAAGCAAAAGACTTTTGCTCCCTGTTGGCGACCTATGCGGCATAGTAACTTGCGTTGACTTCCCGCATCTGTGGGATCCGCATGCGTCCGGACGAACACGCACGCCGCAAACGCGAGCAAGAAAAAGTTTTTTGCTTCTTTTTTCTTCAAAAAAGAAGGCCTTACTTGCTTCAGCCCTCATACCCGGCCGCATGCGCCTCCCGCCAAGCCAACGCATGCGCCACGATCGTCGGCAGCGCATCGAAACGCGGCGCCCATCCCGTCTCACGCCGCAACAGATCGGACCCGGCGACCAGCACCGCCGGATCACCGGCGCGGCGGTCCGTCATGCGCACAGGCACGGCGCGGCCACTGACCTGTTCGACAGTTCGGATGACATCGAGCACCGAATGGCCGGCACCGTTGCCAAGATTATAGGTGACGGAGCGATGGTCGAGTGCGTCCAGCGCGCGCAGATGTGCCTGCGCCAGGTCGGTCACATGGATGTAATCGCGTATGCAGGTCCCGTCAGGCGTGGGGTAATCCTGGCCGAACACGGCGATTTCCGGACGGCGGCCGAGCGCCGCATCGATGACGAGCGGGATCAGGTGCGTCTCGGGATTGTGGTCCTCGCCGAGCCGGCCTTGCGGGTCTGCGCCGGCGGCGTTGAAGTAGCGCAGGCAGGCGGAACGCAGGCCGTGTATGCGGTCCGCCCAGAACAGCGCGCGCTCCAGCATCAGCTTGCTCTCGCCGTAGGGTGAGCCTGGGTCGATCCGCTCGGTCTCGTCGATCGGGATGCGTTGCGGGTTGCCGAACAGGTTCGCCGTGGACGAGAGCACGAATTTCGTGACGCCATGGCGCACGCAGGACTCGATCAGGCCAATGCCCAGCCCGGCATTCTCGGCCAGGTAGAAAAACGGACGCTGCATGCTCTCACCCACCAGCGAGAGGGCGGCGAAGTGAAACACCGCGTCCCACGGGCCATCCGCCAGCGTGCGGTCAAGCGTCGAGCGGTCGGCCAGGTCGGCCTGGATAAGCGTGGCAGGGGGCAGCACGGCTTCCCGGTGGCCCTGGCGGAGGTTGTCATAGACGGTGACCTGGTGACCGCCGTCCAGAAGGGCGAGCACAAGATGGCTGCCGACATAGCCGGCACCGCCGGTGACCAGATAACGTCCCATGTTTTCCGCCTTCTCATGCGCCGCCAGCATGACGTTTCAAAGATGCCGGCGTTTCCTGATTGCCTCGGCCGGCCTGTTCGGAGACGAACAGGATTCTCGTTGGTGGGCGGCACCGGACACGTGAAAAGCTTCGGACCGCAGCATGTTGTTTCCGACGAGAGCGCGCGACACACCGTCAGTGGTGAAGAAGAAAGGCCTTCTTTTTTGAAAAAAAGAAGCAAAAAACTTTTGCTTTCTCGACGCTGAATGGCTTTTACGGTTTCTGCAGTGGCCGGCTGGTGTGAGACCTCGGGGAAGCCAAGCCAACGAGAAGCGTGCGGCAACAGACCGAAAGTTTTGCTGCTTACTTGCTTTCCACCCGCCCGTCTCGAAGGGTAACGACCCGGTCCATACGCGCAGCCAGCTCCGCATTATGCGTGGCGATCAAAGCCGCCACGCCCTGCTCGCGAACGATCCTGAGCAGCTCGGCGAACACCACATCCGCCGTGCCGGTATCCAGATTGCCGGTCGGCTCGTCGGCAAGAAGTACTGCCGGCCGGTTGGCCAAAGCGCGCGCAATGGCAACCCGCTGCTGCTCGCCGCCGGAGAGCTTGCCTGGCAATTGCGCTTCGCGCGGCGCTAGGCCGAATGCGGACAGAAGCTCGTGCGCGCGATCGCGGGCAGCGCGCTTGGACGTGCCGCCGATCATCTGCGGCAAGGTCACGTTCTCCAGCGCGGAGAACTCGGCGAGCAAATGGTGGAACTGATAGACGAAGCCGATACGGTCACGCCGAATCTGCGTGCGCGCGGTGTCTCCCAGGCTGCCGGCGTCGATGCCATCCACGAAGACGGCGCCCGAATCAGGGCGTTCAAGCAAACCTGCCAGATGCAGCAAAGTGGATTTGCCGGTGCCAGAAGGTGCGACGAGCGCCACGATCTCACCGCTGTGCAAAGTGAGGTTGGCGCCGCGCAGGATTGGCAGGTCGCCGGCGCCGCTTTTGTACGTGCGCCCGACGGCGCGCAGCTCAAGCGGTTCACTCATGGCGTAGGGCTTCGACGGGATCCGTCCTGGCGGCGCGCCAGCTTGGGTAGAGCGTGGCAAGCAGGGATAGCACGAGCGCCATCAGCACGACCTGGGTGACGGTGACGACGTCCAGCTTCGCCGGCAGGTGCTCGAGGTAATACACGGTTGGGTCGAACAGCGTAGTGCCGGTGAGGCTTTGCAGCGCCTGGCGTATGCGCTCGATGTTGAGGCAGAACACGACGCCGATCAGCGTGCCGACTACCGTACCGGTAATGCCGACAAAAGCGCCGCACATCAGGAATATGCGCATGATGGCGAAGCGGCCGGCGCCCAGCGTGCGCAGCACGGCGATGTCGCGCGTCTTGTCCTTCACCATCATGATCAGCGAGGAGACGACGTTGAACGCGGCCACGATGATAATCAGCGTCAGGATCAGGAACATCACGTTCTGCTCGACCGTGACGGCGGCGAAGAAGCTGTCGTTACTCTGGGTCCAGTCGAAGATACGCAGGCCTTGGCCTTGCAGCGCGTCGCGCACCTCGCGAGTCACGGCCGAGACGTGCTGCGGGTCGGCCACCATCACCTCGATCTGCGTCACCGCATCGGGTTTCTGGAAGTAGATCTGTGCGGCTTGCAGCGGCAGGAATGTGTAGGTGCTGTCGTATTCGTTCATGCCGGCCTGGAAAATGGCAACCACGCGGTAGGCGCGCACGCGCGGCACGGTGCCGAACGCGGTCACCGCACCGTCTGGCGAGACGAGAGTGATCTTCGAGCCGACATCGAGGTTGAAGCGGTCGGCGAGCGCCTGGCCTACGGCGATCGCATTGTCGCCATGAAAATCATCAAGCGATCCGGCCCGTATGTTGCCTGCGATTGACGGCAGCTTCCGCAGATCGGCCTGCGTGATGCCGCGCGCGATGCCGCCGGAATTCTGGTTGCGACCGGTCAGCAGGACCTGGCCCTCGATCACCGGCGTGGCTGACACCACGCCCGGCAATGCTGCGATCCGCGCGGCGAGCGGATCGTAATCGCTGATGCCTGCGGGCGTGCTGCCGTAGATGTCCAGATGGCCTTGCAGTCCGAGTATGCGGCCAAGCAGGTCATCCTTGAAGCCGGACATCACGGCCATGACGATGATCAGCGTGGCCACGCCAAGCGCTATGCCGATAAGCGAAAAGATCGCGATGACGGAGACGAAACGCTCGCCACGCCGCGCGCGCAGGTAGCGGCCGGCGACCGCGCGTTCGAAGGCACCGAACATGCTAGAGCACCCGCGCGAGCGCGTCCTCCAGTGCAAGCTCCTCGCGCGCGCCGGTGGCGCGGTTCTTCAGTTCCACACGGCCCGCGGCAGCGCTGCGCGGGCCCACAATGATCTGCCACGGATGGCCCATTAAATCGGCATCCGCGAACTTGGCGCCTGCGCGTTCGTCGCGGTCGTCCAGCAACGCCAGGCCGCCGAACTTGCCATACAGCTCCTCACACATCGCGTCACAGGCTGCGTCGCCGACACGAAGGTTCAGGATGCAGGCCGGAAATGGCGCTATGCAGGCGGGCCAGATGATACCGGCCGCGTCGTGCGAAGCTTCGATGATGGCGCCCACCAGGCGGGAGACGCCGATGCCGTAGCTGCCCATCTCTGGCACGATTGTGCCGCCATCCGGCCCGGCCACAGAGAACTTCATCGTGTCGCTGTATTTGCGGCCGAAATAGAAGATCTGCCCGACCTCTATGCCGCGCCCTTCCCGCTTTTGCGAGGCGCCCACCTCGGCCCAGCGTGCCAGATCGTGCTTTTCTTCCGTGGCGGCGTAATACGAGTTTATCAGCTCGTGGAACGCCGCCAGGTCGGCCGGCTTGCCGTAGGAAAAATCCGACTTCAGGTAGTCGAGCTGTTCAAGCGTTGCATCATAGAACACCTGGCTCTCGCCCGTCGGCGCCAGCACGATGAACTCGTGGCTCAAATCCCCACCAATTGGTCCCGTATCGGCCAGCATCGGTATCGCGCGCACGCCAAGCCGCTGGAACGTACGCATATAGGCCAGCATCATACGGCGATACGTGTTGACCGCGCCCTCGTAGTTCAGGTCGAAGGAATACGCATCCTTCATCAGGAACTCTCGACCGCGCATCACCCCGAAACGCGGGCGCATCTCGTCGCGGAATTTCCACTGTATGTGATACAGGGTCTGCGGCAGTTCGCGGTAGGATTTGATCGCGTTGCGCGCAAGATCGGTCACCATCTCCTCGTTCGTCGGCCCGTAAAGCAGGTCACGCTCGTGCCGGTCGCGTATGCGCAGCATCTCCGGACCATACGCGTCGTAACGGCCGCTCTCGCGCCACAGATCGGCCGTCTGCAGCGTCGGCATCAGGATCTCCTGCGCGCCGGCCGCATCCTGCTCCTCGCGTACGATCTGCTCGATGCGGCGTAGCACGCGCAAGCCGGCTGGCAGCCAGGCGTAGATGCCGGACGCGGTCTGCCGGATCAGGCCGGCACGCAGCATCAGCCGGTGGGAGGCAATCTGCGCCTCTGCTGGCGTTTCCTTCAGGGTGGGCACGAAACTGTGGGAGAGCCGCATTGCGCGTCCTAGAGTCGGTCGGCGCGCAAGTTAGACCGGGACATTAGGTTAAGAAAGGAAGGCCTTCTTTTTTGTAAGAAAGAAGCAAAAACTTTTGCTCCCTGTCGGCGGGTGCTGAGCCATCCGCCTTCAGGAGCACGAGTTTTCTGGTCGTTTTCTTTAGAAAAGGCGTGGTTGATTTCTATTTCGCTGAACACATGAGCAATTATGCTGCGCCGCAGCACATTTTGGCGCAAGAAATTACGCCTAAAGTGTTAATTGTTGATGACGCGCGGTTTGTGTCCTGCTACCAAAAAAACGGCCCCGCACACCGGCGGCGGCAGGGCCAAGTTTAGGGAGGAAACGCCAGTCACACGACAGGAGGAGGAAATGCCCTCGTCCTGTCGGTGATTATTCCAGCCCCTATTCGGCCGCGTCCACACAAATCCAGTGTCGTTTGCCAGAAAAATGGACAGGCTGGACAATCTATGCGCGTATCTTAGGCACTAGCCAGGCTTGGCTGTATAATCGTCAGGCATCTTCAGGATGCCGTGCCGGAAGCTGAGCCAGTCGCTCTCAATCAGTCCGACCACCACAAGCCAGATCACGAACGACACCGCGGTTGTGATCAGCACCTTACGGCCGATGCGCGCCTGCGCTGGCGCGCCGCGCCAGCCGGTATCCTGGTCGGCCTCTGCCACCGGCTTCGTGCCGAGCGGCAGGACGGCGAATAGTGCCGTCCACCAGATCAGCACGTAGACGACAACGGCGGTGAACCAGTTCACGCGTAAGCCTCAGACGCGAAGCAGGTGGACATCAACCATTGGCTTCTTGCCAAGCTTGCGCCCGACGATCTTGCGCAATGCAGCACGCGCCGCGTCCTGCAGCGCACTGTCGTCACGCCGCAGCGGCGCCGGCAGGTCGGCTACCGCAGCACCGAAATCGCGGCTCAGCCGTTCGGTCTCGGGATCCTCCGGCTCGAACAGGCCTGGCGCGGTCACGCGGGCCTTGCCCATCACCCGGCCTGTCGCATCGACAGCCAGGCTGCCGACCACCACGCCGTTGAACAGCATGCGCCGGCGCGCCGCCATCACCCCGCCCTGCAGCGGCACAACACGGTTGCCGTCCAGCGCCAGGCGGCCGACAGGCGCCGAACCGGTCACCGCCGGCTTGCCTGGATACAGCGAGAGTATGTCGCCGTTCTCCAGCATCAGCGGTGTCGCACCCAGCTCCTGTGCCAGCGAAGCGTGCGCGGTCAGGTGCCGCCATTCGCCGTGCACCGGCACGCTGTATTGCGGGCGGACCAGGCGGTAGAGCCGGCGCAGCTCGTCGCGCGCCGGATGGCCGCTCACATGGACCATGTGATCGTCGTCCGTCATCACGCGCACGCCGCGGCGGACCAGGTTGTCCTGCACGGCGCCGATCGCCTTTTCGTTGCCGGGGATCATGCGGCTGGAGAAGATCACCGTGTCCCCTTCACCCAGCGCGATACTCGGGTGGGTGTCGGCGGCCACGCGGGCCAGCGCGCTGCGGGCCTCGCCCTGGCTGCCGGTGATCAGGATCAACAGGTTGTTGTCCGGCACGTCGTTGGCGCCGTCTTCGGAGACGAATTGCGGGATGGTGCTCAGGTAGCCGGACTCGCGCGCCGCGGTCTCTAGGTTGCGCAAGGAGCGGCCGACAAGCGCCACGCTGCGTCCGGCGTCGCGTGCGGCGATTGCGACACTTTCCACACGCGCCACGTTGCTGGCGAAGCAGGTGACGGCGATGCGGCCCTCTATGGACTTGATCAACGTGGCAAGCGAGCGGCGCACGTCGCCTTCCGAGCCGGAATGGCCCTCGACCAAGGCGTTGGTGCTGTCGCAAACCATCGCCAGCACGCCCTCGTCGCCAAGCGCGGAGAACGCGGCCTCGTCCGTGGGCGGGCCCACCAGCGGATGCGGGTCCAGCTTCCAGTCGCCTGTATGCACGATGGTGCCGTAGGGAGTGCGTATCGCCAGGCCCTGGGCTTCCGGCGTGGAATGCGCCACGCGGAGGAACTGCAGGCGGAACGGCCCGAGCTCGAAGGAGCCGCCGGGCGGGATTACATTGATCTTGACGTCGTTGACGAGGTGCGCCTCGGTCAGCTTGCGTCGCAGCACCGCGGCGGTGAACGGTGTGGCGTATACCGGACAGCGCAATTGCCGCCACAGATGCGCCACCGCACCTACGTGGTCCTCATGGGCGTGGGTGATGACCAAGCCGAGAAGCTTGTCCCGCCGCTCGGCGATGAAAGCCGGGTCCGGCATGATCACGTCGGCCTCCGGCAGTTCGTTGCCGCCGAACCCGATGCCGCAGTCGATTGCCAGCCACTGGCCATCACAGCGGTACAGGTTGAGGTTCATGCCAATCTCGCCCGTCCCGCCCAGAGGCAGGAAGGCCAAGTCGCCGGTTGCTACGTCCATTAATCGCCTTCGATCGTTCTTGTTCTGTCGCGAGGTAATCTGGGGGTGGGGTTGCGCTCCGCCAACAGGCGCAGCCCGTCCAGGGTCAGGTCCGGGTCGATCCGGTCGAATATCTCTGTGCCTTCGGAGAACAGCGGGGCCAGTCCACCCGTCGCCACGATCTTCGCCGGCTTATCTATTTCTCGCCGCATGCGGGCAACCAGGCCTTCGATCAGGCCGACATACCCCCAGTATACACCCGATTGCATCGCAGAGACAGTGCCCGTGCCGATCACCGCCTGGGGCCGGCCGATACCTATGCGCGGCAGGCGGGCGGCCGCCTGGTGCAGCGCCTCGATGGAGAGATTGATGCCCGGGGCGATAGCGCCGCCGAGATAGGCGCCGTCCTCGCCCACCACGTCGAACGTGGTCGCCGTGCCGAAATCGATCACAATCAGGGATTGGTGGAAATGCCGGTAGGCGGCCAGCGCATTCAGCAGACGGTCGGCGCCCACGTCCTCGGGGTTGTCCACGCGTATGTCGAACCCCCAGTCCAGCCTGGCGCGCGCCACCAGCGGCTCCACCATGAACCACTCGCGGCATAGCCGGCGCAGGTGATACAGCGCCGCGGGGACGACCGTGCCGATGACCGCGCCGCTGACCAGGTCAGGCGTAAGACGGCTGTGGGTTAGCAGCGTGAGAAGCCAGACGGCGTATTCGTCACTGGTGCGCTGCGGCTCGGTGGCGATGCGCCAGATCCCGGCGTAACGCCTGCCGTCATGAACGGCGAAGACGACGTTCGTGTTGCCGGCGTCTATGACTAGGAGCATGGGAGGGTGGCAAGGAAGGAAGCGTTCTTTTTTGAAAAAAAGAACCAAAAAACTTTTGTTCCCCCGCCTGCAGAAATTTGCGTTTTCGTTCTGCCGGTGTACGCACTTGCAAGACGAGCACGCGCCGTGATGCAGGCGCCAGGAGCAAAAGTTTTTTGCTTCTTTTTTTCAAAAAAGAAGGCCTTGCTTCCTTCCTTGATCACGCCAGAAAAACCTCGGCGCTATGTATCACCGCAGCCTCGCCGGCCAGCCGCAGCGCACCCGCATCGGTCAGTCCCGCGAAAGCACCACGCACGCGGCGCTGCTGTGTCTGCACATCCAGCAACGTGCCAATCGGATGCGCGCGCGCAAGCCAGGCATCGACGAGAGACGGCGTATCGTGTGCGCCCCAGGCATCCAGCGCGGCCACGAGTCGGTCGGCCACGGCCGCGGCCGGGGGCGCGGGTGACGGCAGCCGGGCAGTAACGCGATCGGAAATCTGCGGTGCGGTGGCGAGGTTGGCGCCCAGGCCGATCACCACGAAGCCGGCTTCGCCCGGCTGGCAATCAATGAGAATGCCGGCGAGCTTGGCGCCGTGCAGCAGGACGTCGTTGGGCCATTTCAGCATCAGCCCTTCCGCGTAGGGGCTAAGCGCCTCGTATAGCGACACCGCGGCCAGGAGCGCCCACCTACCCGTCTCGCGTGACCCTTGCTCCGGCCGTAGCAGAACGGAGAGGTTGAGGGTCCCGGGGGGCGACGTCCACGTTCGCCCGCGGCTACCCCGGCCGGCCGTCTGCGTGTCCGCGAGGATGGCGAGGCGCCCCGGATCACCCGCGTGCGCTGCCGCGAGTGCTGCGTCCTGCGTGGAAGGCAGTGCTGCATGACGTTCCCACCGCCAGGCGGGCGGCGACGCCTGTGTCACCCGAACAAGGCCTTTGCCGCCGTGGTGGCCGCGCCCAGGAAGGGCGCGGGGAAGAAGAAGAAAACCAGCGTGAAAGCGCCGGTCGCCATGGCGACAAAGGAGAGCGAGCCGGAGCGCGCGTCGAACGGCGCCTCGGACGGGTCGAAGAACATCACTTTGATGATGCGCAAATAGTAGAACAGGCCGACGACGCTGGTCAGCACACCGATGATGGCAAGCGTCCACATGCCGGCATCAACGGCCGCTTCGAACACGAAGAACTTGCCAGCGAAACCGGCGAAGGGTGGGATCCCGCCCATGCTCAGCATGAAGATGGTCATCAGTATGGCAAGCGTCGGGTCGTTCTTCGCCAGGCCACCGAGATCGCTAATCTTCTCGATGGCGTGGCCGCGCCGGCGCATGGCAACGATGCAGGCGAACACACCGGCCGACATGACGACATAGGTCAGCAGATAGACCAGCACGCCGCGCACGCCGG
>CAXTVW010000082.1:0-16064 GCA_964247675.1 uncultured Acetobacteraceae bacterium | reverse complement strand
GACAGCGCAGACAAAAGCTTTTTGCTTCTTTTTCTCGAAAAAGAAGGCCTTGCTTGCTTTGCTTTAAATGGCTCTGCCGTGTTTCCGAAAGCCTTAGCCTTGCCCCCAGAGCCGAGAGAAAACCCCAACCTCCTTGGCCACGAGGCGGCCGAGGCGGAGATCCTGGACGCGCTGCAAGGCGGCCGGCTGCACCACGCCTGGCTGATCACCGGACCAGAGGGCGTGGGCAAGGCGACACTGGCCTACCGTTTTGCGCGGAGGTTGCTGGCCGGCGATAGCACCACGCTGGCGATGAGCGCTGATGACCCGGTGTTCCGGCGCGTGGCGGCGGGCACGCATGCGGACCTGCTGACAATCGAGCGGGAGTGGGACGAGAAAAAGAAGCGGCTGAAGAAGCAGATCGCCGCTGAGACGGCGCGGCAGATACCGCCATTTCTGCACCTGACGCCGGCGGAAGGCGGGTGGCGGGTGGTGTTACTCGATGGCGCGGAGGATCTGAACCCGCAATCGGCCAATGCCTTGCTGAAGGTGCTCGAAGAGCCGCCGGCGCGGGCGGTGTTGATCCTCGTGTGCTCCGCTCCCGGGCGGCTGCTGCCCACCATACGCAGCCGGTGCCGCCATCTGATGCTGGCGCCACTCGACGATGGGCAGATGGAACGCGCGCTGGCGCTCTATCTGCCGGCGATGCCGCAGGCGGGGCGGGCGGCATTGGCCGGGCTGGCGGATGGCGCGCCGGGGCGCGCCTTGGCGCTGGCCGACGATGGCGGGCTGAAGATCGCCGCGATGGTGGAGGAGGTGCTTGCGGCGGGAACGGGCATCTCGCTGCTGCGTGGTTACGAGATGGCGGATGCGTTGCGTGACCAGGTGGCGTTCGAGACGTTCATGGGGCTACTGGCGCGCGGGCTGGCAGGGGCCGCGGTGCGTGCCGTGGCCCAAGGTGGCGCGCTGCGGCTGGCGGAGGCGTCCTCGGGGATACGGCAGCTTCTGGCAGAGACCGAGCGGGTGAATATGGATCGGCGGCAGGCTGTGATCGCAGGGTTGGCTCTGGTAAGGCAGTAGAGGCGGGCCAGCTTCGGCGTGCGAAGCAGCATTTGCGAGACGCTCCTGCATTCCGCTGGGGCAAGTTACCCCGGATCCCTGGGCTTCGCCCCTGAAGAGCTTCAATGTCAACGTTCTATCTTACTACTCCGATCTTCTACGTGAATGGCTCGCCGCACATTGGACACGCCTACACGGCGATCGCGGCGGACGTGATCGCGCGCTTCAAGCGACTCGAAGGTGCGGACACTTACTTCCTCTCCGGCACCGACGAGCATGGGCAAAAGGTGGAGAAGGCCGCCGCGGAGGCCGGGCTGGCGCCGCAGGCGTTCACCGACGGGATATCCGGGCAGTTCCGCGCTATGCTGGCAATGCTCGACGTTTCCAACGACGACTTCATCCGCACCACGGAGCCACGCCATAAGGCCGGCGTCACGGCACTTTGGGAGAGGCTGGCGGCGAGCGGCGACATCTATCTCGGGCATTACGAGGGATGGTACGCGGTACGCGACGAGGATTTCTATGCCGAGGCGGACCTGACCACGCTGGCGGACGGGACGAAGCTGGCGCCGACGGGGGCGCCGGTGGAGTGGGTGAGGGAGCCTAACTACCTGTTCCGGCTTTCCGCCTACGAGGACCGCCTGCTCGCGCATTACGAGGCGCACCCTGAGTTCGTGGGGCCTGCCGGCAAGCGCAACGAGATGCTGAGCTTCATACGCGGCGGGCTGCGCGACCTGTCGGTCAGCCGCAGCAGTTTTCGCTGGGGGATCCCGGTGCCGGGCGATGCGGACCAGGTGATGTATGTCTGGCTGGATGCGCTGGCCAACTACATCACGGCGCTCGGCTACCCGGACGATACGGATCCGCTCTGGCGGTTCTGGCCGGCGGACCTGCATCTGGTGGGCAAGGACATCCAGCGTTTCCACGCGATCTACTGGCCGGCTTTCCTGATGGCGGCGGGGCTTCCCGTGCCGCGACGGATCTTCGCCCATGGCTGGTGGACGCGGGACGGTGCCAAGATGAGCAAGTCGGTTGGCAACGTGGTAGATCCTGCTGAACTTGTTGCTAAATACGGAGTGGATGCGACGCGGTTCTTCCTGCTGCGGGAGGTGCCGTTCGGCAACGACGGAGATTTCAGCCATCGCGCGCTGGTTGGACGATTGAATACCGACCTGGCGAACGGCATCGGCAACCTGGCGCAGCGCACGCTGTCTTTGGTTGCGAAGAACTGCGGTGGGCTGCTGCCGGATACCGGGCCGCGGCATACGGCGGATACGGTACTGCTCGCCTTGGCGGAGGCGCTGCCCGTGATACTGGCCGAGCTGTTCGAACGGCAGGCTCTGCATGAGGCGCTCGACGAAGTCTGGCGGGTGATACGGGCGGCGGATGGCTACATCGACCAGATGGCGCCCTGGTCGCTCCGCAAGACGGATGTGGCGCGCATGGGTCACGTGTTGCGTGTGCTTGCCGAGGTGATTCGGGTGGTTGCAGTCGTTTTGCAACCGTTCATGCCTTCCAGCATGGGGCGGCTGCTGGATCAGCTCGGGGTAGCAGGCGAGGCGCGCGACCTGGTTTCGTTGAAGGACCCTTTGCGCAACGGGGTCATGTTGCCGGCACCGCAGGGCATCTTTCCGCGCTGGGTTGAAGAAGCGGGGATACCGCGTTGATGCTGATCGATTCGCATTGCCATCTCGACTACTACAGCGAGGCAGAGCGGCCGGGCATGCTGGAGCGCGCGCGGGCGGCCGGGGTGGGCGAAATGGTGACGATCGGCACCAGGCTTTCGCACGCAGCCGAGCAGCTGGCCCTGACCGATGTGGTGCCAGGCCTGTGGTGCACCGTAGGCACCCATCCCCATCATGCGGCGGAGGACGGGTTGCCGGACGAACAGATGCTGGTGGAGCTGGCGGCACATCCGCGGGTGATCGGCATAGGCGAAGCGGGGCTGGATTACTTCTACGACCGGGCGCCGCACGACGTGCAGGCGGACGCGTTCCGCATCCAGATACGCGCGGCGCGGCGCGCCGGCGTGCCGATCTGCATCCATACGCGCGATGCCGACGACGACACGTTCGCGATCCTGAAAGACGAGCAGGATCAGGGCGGTGCGTTCGCTTTCCTGCTGCACTGCTTCAGCTCGGGCCGCGACCTGGCGGAGCGGGCAGTGGCGATTGGCGGCTATGTCAGCTTCTCCGGCATCCTGACGTTTCCCAAGTCGGGGGCGCTGCGCGAGGTGGCGGCCGATCTGCCGGCGGATCGATTGCTGGTGGAGACCGACGCGCCGTATCTGGCGCCGGTGCCGTTTCGGGGCAAGCGCAACGAACCGTCCTATGTGGCGCATACGGCGAAGGTGCTGGCGGAGGTGCGTGGGGTGAGCGAGGCGGCGGTGGCCGAGCTTACGACGGGTAATTTCCGGCGGTTGTTCAGCAAGGCGAAGTAAGCAAGCAGTCCTTTTTTGAAAAAAGGACGAAAAAACTTTTGTCTCCGTTCGCTGCTGATGCAGGCGTTGTTATTCTGAAAGGGCCAAGCTGTTGATGCAGCCGTCAGTAGCAAAAGTCTTTTGCTTCTTTTCTTCAGAAAAGAAGGCCTTGCTTGCCTTCCTTACATGCGCATAACCCTCCTGGGCGTAGGCGGGTCAGCCGGCGTACCGAGCCTTGGCGGCGAGGACGGCCGTGGCGACTGGGGCAGGTGCGATCCCGCCGAGCTGCGCAACAGGCGCACCAGGTCCAGTATCGTCATCGAGGGGCCGGAGGGGCGGATACTCGTCGATACCGGACCGGACATGCGGGCGCAGTTGCTGGCCTGTGGAGTGCCGCGCGTCGATGCGATCGTGTTTACGCATGCGCATGCAGACCATGTGACCGGGCTGGACGATGTGCGGCTGCTGAACCGGATCAGCGGCGTGCCGCTGCCGGCCTTTGCCACGCAGGTGACGCGCGACGAGCTGGCGCGCCGGTTCGACTACGCTTTCCGGCCTTGGACACCGCCGTATTTCTACCGGCCGGTGCTGGATTTCAGTGTGATCGAGCCTGGCGAGGTGGTTGGGGCGTGCGGCCTGCGGGTGCGGACGTTCGACCAGGACCACCACGTGATGCGCACGCTGGGGCTTCGTGTTGGCGGATTCGGGTATTCGACAGATGTGGTGCGGCTGGACGAGGCGGCGTTCGCGGCGCTGGCGGGTGTGGACACCTGGGTTGTGGGTTGTTTCCAGCCGGAGCCGCATTTGACGCATGCGGATGTGCGGCTTGTGCTGGAGTGGCGGGCCAGGCTTGGGGTGCGCAGGACGGTGCTGACGCATATGGGCAATGCGATGGACTGGGCGCATCTGCGGGCGACGTTGCCGGCTGGTGTGGAGCCTGGTTACGACGGCATGGTTCTGGAGGTTTGAGCCACGTAGCACCGCTGTCTAGTTGTGAGTTGGCATAATATTCCTTCTGCGACTTTCCTGGTTGCCCAATCGGTAGTTCAGCTTGGCAGGCTCACAGTCGATACGGAGGTAATTTGCACACAGCGGGCGTCCTGATTGAACGCTGTAGGCGGTGAGCAAGCATTCCGCTCAACCTACGCTTGAACCGGCCCCGCTAAACTGTGACTTTCACATGTCATGTATTTGCGGTAGGTTGAATGGCGATCGTGAGGCAACATGTGTTCCCCCGCGTTGATTTGTGAAATGAGAGAATGTCCCAACCTGCACGCCGACCCTACCAGCCGCGCCGCCGCGGCTTCGACGACGACCAGCCGTCCGCGCCCGACATCAATTGGGGTGCCCTGAACGGCGGTGGTGGCAACCGCTCCGGCGCCGCGCCTGCCGCGTTCGGCCCCACTCTCACCGCCACGGTGAAGTGGTTCAACTCCGAGAAGGGGTTTGGGTTCGTTGCCATGGGCGATGGCTCGGGCGATGCGTTCCTGCATTGCGCGGTTCTGCAGCGTGCCGGACATGACAGCGTAGGCGAAGGCGCCTCGCTCGAGGTTCGCGTTGGCCCTGGCCAGAAGGGCCTGCAGGTGACCGAGGTGGTCAGCGTGGACCAGAGCACTGCGGCCCCTGCCCGTTCGTCGCGCCCACCGTCCTCCGGTCCGCGCCAGGATCGCGCGGCGCCGTCCGGTCCTACTGTCGAGACAACGGGCACCGTGAAGTGGTTCAACCCGACGAAAGGGTTCGGCTTCATTGCACCACAGGACGGCGGCAAGGACATCTTCGTCCACATGTCCGTGCTTGGCAGCCTGCGCACGCTGAACGAGGGCCAGGTGGTTCGCGTCTCGGTTCGCCAGGGCGCCAAGGGTCCTGAGGCTGGCGCTGTCTCCGAAATGTGAGTGACGCAATCTTCTGCAGCAACCGTCTGGTTGCCTGCGAAGGTTAGGTCTTCCAGAAGCTGCCGGCGCATTTGTGCCGGCAGCTTTTTTTATGTCTTGTGGCGGATGACGTCAGGCCGCTTGCTGCCTTGTCTTGCTTGCGCACGATGGCACGGGTGGACTGGGTGAAGCTCCAGATATGCCCCGTCGGACGCAGCCGCGGCAGCGCGACGGTTGCAAACGCCTGATGCAAGAGGGAGAGAACCGATGCCGGAAATACGCACGCCCGTGCTGACGGGAGGCTGCCAATGCGGCGCTGTGCGCTACACACTGTATGCCCCACCCGTCGGCACGCTTTGCCACTGCCGTATGTGCCAGAAGGCGGTGGGAGGGCCATTTGCGGCGCTGGCCACCCTGCCCCGCGCCGATTTCGCCTGGACCAAAGGCGCGCCTGCCCATTTCCAGAGTTCGTCGGTTGCCAGCCGCGGGTTCTGCGCGGCTTGCGGCACGCCGCTGACCTATGAGGGCACGAACGACCCGAACAAGATCGACATCATGATCTGCAGCTTGGACAATCCTGAGGCGGTGCCGCCTCGCGACCAGTATGGAGTCGAGAGCCGGGTGACATGGTTCGATACGCTGGCGGGGCTTCCGGCATCCAGGACGGATGCGAAATATGATGGCGTGGTGAGCTTACAGCATCCGGATTTCGATCCGGGTCCGTAGGATTCGGGGCTATGTCATTTGGCTTGGTGAGTACCGTCGCGGTAGCAAGCAAGGCCTTCTTTTTTGAAAAAAAGAAGCAAAAAACTTTTGCTCCCTCGCATTTTCAGCGCGCGTGTTCGCACTGGTAAAACGCGATCGCTCCAGATGCGGGAAGCAAAAATTATGGTTCTTTTTTCGAAAAGGGCTACTTGCTTAGTATTTTTAATCCAACGGTCAACATCGGTTTAATGTTCAGCAGACAAGTCTGTTTGGTAAATACTGGCCTGCGTACGGGCGGGAAAATGAAAGTTGTCAGTTGGTCTTTTCGCCTTACGCGGCTTGCAGCGCGCCGCCGGAGCGGGCGCAGATCGCCCGCGTCAAAGCCAACAATTCGCTTAGTGAAAGCACGATCATCTCGTCGCTTCCCTCAGACCGCAAGGTCGCCAACGTCGCGCTGGTACCCGCGGCGTTCCACAGGCAGACCACCACGGCGGCCTGCGGCATCTGGCGGGCGATGCGGCGCAACAGGTAGCGTATCGCCGATGGGCTGCTGCCTTCCTCCAGCACGGAGAGGCAGACCAGGCGGGCGTCGGCGTGGGCGGGCGCGCTGCCTTCTGCGGCGTCGCCACGACGCGCGCCCAGGATCAGGTTGGTTTCGCAGCGCGCGCCGAAGCCGGCCGCCTGGAGAACCTGCATGGCCATGCGGGCGCCCAGATCGTCGAGCTGGCCACGGCCGGGAATGCACAGGACGGTACCATCGGCGCGCCAGGCCAGCGGCGGCGGCTCGGCGGGAGCCGTGGGGGCAGCGCGCTCGCCCAGGGCAGTGACCACGGTCTCCACATGGGCGTGCACGGCTTCCAGGCGGTCGAACGCGAGCGCGTCTCGCGAGAGGTCCGCCTGGGCAAGTGCCAGGCCGCGCAGGGCCACGCGGTCGTAGTACTCGACCAGCGAGGTCTGGGCGACGGCCTGGCGGGCCTGATCGGTGAGCACACGGGCGTTGCCCTCCAGCGCGCGCTGGTAGAACGTCTCCTCCGCGTCGAGCGGCGGGCTGTCGCCCAGAATCACCTCCAGGAACGCCAGGCTTTCCACATGGCGGCCGATCACCACCAGACAGACGGTGAGCGGGGTGGCCAGCAGCAGGCCGACAGGGCCCCACATGAAAGCCCAGAAAGTGGCGGCCACGATCACCGCGATCGGCGACAGGCCGGTGCTGTGGCCGTAGATCAGCGGCTCGACGACCTGCCCCATGACCAGTTCGCTGAGCACGAACAGCATCAGCACGATCACCGCCAGCGACCAGCCTGGCGCCACGGCGAGCGCGAGCAGGACTGGCGGCGTGGCGGCGATGAAGGTGCCGAGGAACGGCACGAAACGCATCAGCGCGGCGAGGATGCCCCAGAGCACCGGGTTGGGCAGGCCGCTCACGGCGAGCCCGACGCCGATGAAGGCGCCGAAGCCGGTGTTGATGGCGACCTGGAACAGGAAGAAGCGGGACAGGCGTTTCGCGGCGTCGTTCATCGCCAGGATGGTGCGGTGCAGGTCTTGCCGGCCGACCAGGCGGACGAGGCGGTCACGCAGATCCTCGCGGAACAGCAGCACGAAGATGACGAAGATCAGCACCACGCCCAGCGTGCCGAGCACGCCGAGTAGTGAGGGTGCGACAGTACGCACGATCACCAGCGTGGACGGTGCCTCGAAGGCGCTGGAGGGCGCGGTGGTCACCGCGACCTTGGCAGGAGCCGGCGCTCGGGCGAGCGTGGAGGCCGGCGTTGGGCTCGCGTTCTTGGCGGTGCCCAGGAGGGAGTGCAGCGAGTCCTGCACTTCGCGCGTCATCTGCGGGCCCAGATCCAGCGTGGCGATCTTGTGCTGAATGGTGGCCTGGTAGGCGGGAATGCCCTCCGCCAGCGTGGTCATCTGCCGCACTACCACCATGCCGATGCTACCGATCACCGCAAAGGCGAGCAGCACCGCGATGAACACTGGCAGCGTGGTGCCGAGCCGGGCGCGTTGCAGGATGCCGACCAGGGGCGCCAAAACAAAGGCCAGCAGCACGGCCAGGACCATCGGCTCCAGCAGGTCTCGCCCGAAATACAACGCGGCCACCACGATGACGCCGGCGTTCAGCGCGGCCAGGCCGCTGGTGCGGGTGGCTGGTTCGGACCCTGGTTCGGATTCTGACATGCGTGCGGGTCCCTTGGTGGGGTCTCAACACGCGGTGGGATTGATCGTTGCGAAGGGAAGCAAGGCCTTCTTTTTTGAAAAAAAGGAGCAAAAAACTTTTGATCCCGCGGCTGCACCCACGCGCGCGCTGGCTGGGATCGCGATGCGCCTGCACCACCGTCCGGAACAAAAGTTTTTTGGTTCTTTTCTTCAAAAAAGAACTGCTTGCTTTCTTTCTTCGAAATTCCGGGGCAGCAATCTTACTCGGCGCTGATGCGCTTGGCAGCCACAGAGAAGGCGACACGACCCTATGACCAAGATACTGCTCGTCGAGGACCACGAAGAGCTGTGGGACTTCCTCTCGCGCCGCCTGCGCCGGCATGGGTTCGACGTGGTGCTGGCGCATGACGGGCAGCAGGCGCTGGACCAGGCTTCCGCCGAGGCGCCCGATGTGGTGCTGCTGGACATGGACCTGCCGGTTCTGGATGGCTGGACGGTGGCGCGCCGCATGCGCGCGGACGCCACGCAGGCGCATACCGCGATCATCGCGCTGACGGCGCATGCCATGGCCGGGGACCGGGCGCGCGCGCTCGAAGCTGGGTGCGACGACTACCACTCCAAGCCGGTGGACTTCCCGGTCCTGCTGCAGCAGATCGACGAGGTGCTGTTGCGGCGCGAGGAGGAGTAGGCTCGCCACACGCAACGCCGCCCTACCCCGCGCGTAACCACCGCAGCAGAGAGTGCCGCTCATGACACGTCCAACGCGCACGCCAGGCGCGCTCAACATCGTGGCCGGCGTGCTGCTCGTGGTGGGGCTGGCGGCGGCCGGTGCGGCCCTGGTTTCTGACCGCCATGCGAGGGCAGTCATCGGGCGGGAGAACCGTCTGCTGGTCAGCGCCGAGAAGCTGCTGTCTCAATTGAAGGATGTGGAGACGGGCGAGCGGGGCTTCGCGCTGACCGGCGAGGACAACTACCTGGAGCCCTACAACAGCGGTCTGGCGAACGTGCCGGCGCTCGTGGCGGCCGTGCAGTCGGATCTGCAGGGCCGCGGCATACTTGCGGGACTGGTGACGGAAAAGCTCGATTTTGCGCACCAGGTGATCGCGGCGCGGCGTGCCGGCGGGGCGGATGCAGCGGTAGCGCTGGTACGGACCGGGCAGGACAAGGCCTCGATGGATCGGGTGCGGGCGCGGGTGGCGGAACTCCAGCAAGCGGCGGGCGGGCGCCTGGCGTTGGCGGACAACATCGAGGCGGTGCGTGGGCCGCTGCTGGAAGCATTGGCGGCCGCTTGCATACTGGCATCCTTCGTGACGATCGGCCTGCTGGCCAGGCAGCGCCGCCGGGCGGCGCGCGCCAGTGCGGCGCTGCTGACCAGCGTGATGGACCACGCGCCTGTCGGACTGGGCTTTCTGGACAGGGACATGCGCCTCCGTCTGGTGAACCAGACGCTGGCTGCGATGGGCGAACGGGCGCTTGCGGCGGAGATCGGCCGCAGCCTGTGGGAAATCGTACCTGAGGCGCGCGAGACGCTGGAGAAGCGACTGGCCCGCGCGTTGCCGGCCGGCCGATCGGTGACCGGTGTGGAGGTCTCCGCGCGGGGCCGGACAGATGCCATGCGGCACGAATATGAGTTCGGCTTCTTCCCCTTGCCCGATGCCCAGGAAGGGGCGGGCCTGGTGGTCAGCGACATTACCACGCGCAAGCGCGCCGAGCGGCGCCTGCGCGACAGTGAGGAGCGCTACCGCATGCTGATCCAGACGAGTGCCGCGATGGTCTGGACGGCGACGCCGGTCGGTGAGTTCACCGGGTTGCAGCGAAGCTGGAACGCGTTCACAGGGCAGACAAACGAGCAGAGCACCGGGCTGGGCTGGCGGGACGCGATACATCCGGACGACCGCGAGGAGGCCGTCGCCGCCTGGAAGCAGGCCGTGGAGACCGGCACGATCTTCGCCACCGATTACCGGGTGCGCAACGCCGCCGCCGAGTGGCGGATCATGGACGTGCGCGCCGTGCCGATCATGGACGACGACGTGTTGCGCGAGTGGGTTGGCACGCACACGGACATTACCGAGCGGCGGCTGGCGGAAGAGGAACTGAACGCCGCCAAGGAGGCAGCAGAGGCGGCAAACCGCGCGAAGAGCCAGTTCCTCGCCAACATGAGCCACGAACTGCGCACGCCGCTTTCCGCGGTGATCGGCTACGCGGAGATGATCGAGGAGGATGTGGGCGAGCGCGGCGACCAGGCACTGCTCGGCGACGTGGGCAAGATCAAGTTCAACGCCCGGCATCTGCTCAGCCTGATTAACGACGTGCTCGACCTCTCAAAGATCGAGGCCGACCGGATGACCACCTTCGCGGAGACGTTCGAGGTGTCCGCGCTGTTGCGCGATGTGGCTTCCACGGCGGAGGCGCTGGTGCGCCAGAAGGACAACACGCTGGTGCTGGACGCCGCCGGTGACCTGGGCGCGATGCACACCGATCAAGTCAAGTTGCGGCAATGCCTGTTCAACCTGGTCAGTAACGCCGCCAAATTCAGCCAAAGCGGCCAGATCACGCTGCGCGCCGAGCGCGAGGACAAGGTGATGGTGTTCAGCGTGGCCGATGACGGCATCGGCATGAGCCAGGAGCAGCTCGACCGGCTGTTCGAGCGGTTCACCCAGGCCGACGCGTCCACCACACGCAAGTTCGGCGGCACCGGCCTGGGGCTGGCGATAACCCGGGCGTTCTGCCGACTGCTCGGCGGCGACATCACCGTTTCCAGCACGCTGGGCGCGGGCTCCACTTTCACCATACGCTTGCCCGCCACCCTGCCCGAGCTGGCGGGGGAGGACGAACCAGTCGAGGCGCACGATGACAGCCGCCAGCACGTCGTGCTCGTCATCGACGACGACAACGCCCAGCGCGAGCTGCTGACCCGCTTCCTTGAGCGCGAGGGGTTTGGCGTGCGTTCCGCGCCGGATGGCCGCACGGGGTTGGAGATGGCACGCAGCGCCCACCCGCGCGCCATCCTGCTGGACGTGATGATGCCCTCGATGGACGGCTGGTCCGTGCTCAGCACGCTGAAGGCCGACCCGGAGCTGGCCAAGATACCCGTGGTGATGGTCACCTTCGTCAACGAGCCGGCGCTTGGCGCCTCTCTGGGTGCGGCGGATACCGTGCTGAAGCCGGTGCAGTGGGACCGGCTGCGCACGGTGATGGAACGCTTCCGTGGTGATGCCGGCGATATACTCGTCGTCGATGACGATCCGGACGCGCGGCAGCGGCTGCGCACGGTGCTGGAGCGCGACGGTTGGACGGTGTGTGAGGCCGGCGACGGCGAAGCGGCACTGGCCCAGGTGGCGCGCGCGATGCCTCAGCTGATCCTGCTGGACCTGACGATGCCGGTGATGGACGGGTTCACCTTCCTGCACGAGCTGCGGCTGCGGCCGGGCTGCGCGGACATCCCCGTGGTGGTGCTCACGGCACGCAACCTGGATGCCGGCGAGCGCAAGCGGCTTGAAGGTGCCGACCGTGTGCTGAGCAAGGGAGAGACGAACTTGCATCAGCTGGCGGGGGAGTTGCGGGCGCTTACACCGCATGGCGAAGGTTGAGGTTGGCCGGGCATCGGGGCCGAGAAGGAAGCAAGCAGTCCTTTTTTGAAAAAAAGGACCAAAAAACTTTTACTACCCCGCCTGCATTCAGACCCGTCTTGTTTCTGCCAAAACGCGCACTTGCAGAACGGCCGCGGCCGCCGGGCAGGCTTAGGAGCAAAAGTTTTTTGCTTCTTTTTTTCAAAAAAGAAGGCCTTTCTTGATGAATTCTCAACGTCTCCTCCTCGTAGAAGACCACGAAGAGATCTGGGACTTCCTCACCCGCCGCCTGAAACGGCGCGGCTACGATGTGAGCGTGGCCACCGATGGCCAGGCGGGACTGGATCAGGCGCGCGCGCTCTCGCCTGCCGTGATGCTGCTGGACATGAACCTGCCCGTGCTGGACGGATGGTCGGTCGCGCGATTGCTGAAGGCGGAGCCGGCGACGTCCGGCATACCGATCATCGCGCTGACCGCGCACGCGATGTCCGGCGACCGTGAAAAGGCGCTGGCCGCGGGATGCGACGACTACCATCCCAAGCCGATCGACTTCCCGACATTGCTGACGCAGATCGAGGCGCTGGTGCCCGCCAGTGGCTGACATCGTGGCTGGCGACACCACCGCATTGCTGCGCGCCTTTGCCGATACGTTCCAGCCGGGCGGCGAGTCTGGCGCGGCTGCGGGCGCGTTCGATGCGGCGGACGTGTCCAGCCCCGGCGCCCAGGCGGCCGGACTGGCGCTGCGCGGCGCGCCGATGGCCGGCGCCAGCCTGCGTAACGCCAACCTTTCCGGCGCCGATCTGTCGCAGGCGGACCTGTCCGGAGCCGGTTGCAGCGGCATCGTTCTGGACGGCGCGCGGCTGGAGCAGGCGGTGTTTCGCGGCGCTGATCTTGCCGGCGCGTCACTGCGCGACGCGGATGCCGGCCAGGCCTGTTTCGCCGACGCGCTGCTCGAGGATGTGCGCATGAAAGGCGCCCGCCTGCGCTTCGCCGATTTCACCGGCGCGGTCATGGATGGTGCGGATCTGTCAGGTGCCGATCTGTGGGGCGCGCGGCTTGGAGACGTGGTCGCGCAACGCGCCTGCCTGCGCGCCGTGCTGCTCGATGAAGTGAAGCTGGCGGGCGCCGATCTGTCCGGCGCCGATCTTACGGGCGCACGGCTGCAGCGGGCCGATCTGACCGGCGCCAAGCTGCGCGGCGCGGTCCTGCGCGATGCGGTGCTGGACGGGGCGGTGCTCGCCGGCGTGGATTTCACCGGCGCGGTGCTGCCGCATGTGGTGCTGACCGGCTGCGACATGACCCATGCCAGTTTTGCCGGTGCCTGGCTGGAGCGCACGCGATTCCGCGCGCACCAGCTGGGCGGCGCCACCGGCGAGGAAGCGGCCGGCGCCTACACCGCAGCGATCGAAGGCTACATCGTGCTGGAGCAGAATTTCCGCACGCTCGGCAACGCGCAGGACGCGAGCTGGGCGTTCCGCAGGCGCCGCCGCATGGGCAAGCACCTGCACTTTGCCGAAGCCGCCGCTGCCTTGCGTGACGGCACGCCTGCGGATGCCGCATCCGCCGGGCTGCACTGGATCAGCGACCTGGCTGCCGAGTGGCTGTGCGATTATGGCGAGAGCCTGATACGCATCCTGCGCGCGCTGGCGATCGTGTGGCTTGGCTGCTGCGTGATCTATTGGCTGACCGGTAGCCTGGCGGCGCGCGAGGCCGGACACGGGCACCTGAACGTTATCGACTACCTGCTGTTCAGTCTCGATTCCATGACGTCGGTGGGCACGGGCGAAGTGGCCTTGCGGCCGGCCGACCAGTTGGGCGTGCTTATCTCCAGTCTGCAGACGGTGGCAGGGACGGTGCTGCTTGGGCTGTTCGGGTTCGTGCTTGGCGTGCGGATGCGGAACTGACGGGTAGAATCAGGCGAGGCCTTTTTTTAAAAGGAAAGGCTTTTGTTGCTCCGCATCTTCGGCGTACGTGACGTGGGACGTCGGCGGCCGCGGCGGTTTCACCAGCACGGCCCAGGTTGCCGGAGACGTGCACGAATAGTCGCCGAACGACTACACGCTGGGGCTGCCTGACGGCACGGAACAATCACGTTCCTCAACGCGAACCATCTTACGGTAAGTGATTTGAAAATAGGATAAGCAGGCAGTCTTCTTGAATAGAAGGACGGAGAACTTTGTCTTCCTGTCGGCGGGTGCTGAAACGGTCGCCGACAGGGAGTAAAAGTTTTTTGCTTCTTTTTTTCAAAAAAGAAGGCCTTGCTTTCTCTGAGATATCAACCCGAGAAGTAAGCGTCCTGCGCCAAATCAGCGAGCATTCCGATCTCCCCAGGGCGCCAGTCGAGACGGTCCTGGGAAAGCCGGCTGGACACCAGATTGTCCGCGCCCGTGAAGATGCCCAGCCAGCCGAAATGCTTCATCGCTGCGTCGGGCGCCATGCTTACGGCCGGCACGCCTGCGCGCGTGCCGATGAGTTCGGCCAGTTTGCGGAACGGCACGCCTTCCTCGGCCACCCCGTGGTATCGCGCGCCTGTCTGGCCGCCTTCCAGCGCGAGCCTGAAGAGGCGCGCGGCATCGAGGCGGTGTACCGAGGGCCAATGGTTGGCGCCGTCACCGACATAGGCCGAGACGCCTTTCTGGCGCGCGAGCTGCAGCAGGCGTTGCGGGAAGCCGGCGTGGTTGCCCAGATCGTGCACCACGGGCGGTAGCCGGATTGCCATGGCGCGCACGCCAAAGGCGGCCAGCGCCTCCAGCGCGCCCTCGTTCTCGCCCCGCAGCCCGCCGGGAGCGGCGAGGTCTGTGGGGTCGATTTCGGTCGCGAGCACGCCCGGCTTCATCGCCATGGTGACGAAGGCGGCGGCGAGCGGCTTGCCCGCGCCACCAAGCGCGCGGCCGAGCGTCTCGATGGCGAGACGGTCCGCCCGCACGGCGGCGCCAAGGTAGCGCATGACGATACCGCCGGGCAGGCCGCCCAGGAAGACGCGCAGACGAGTGGGCAGACCCATTTGCGAGAGCTGGTGGAAGAAGGCGGTGTGCACCACGCCGTCTGCGCTGGCGGCACCCTGGCGCAGGCTGTCCAGGTCCTCGATGCTGCCGCGCTGCACTTCTGCGCCGGCTGCTACCAGGGATCTGGCGCCAGCATCCGTGCGGGCCAAGCCGATGACCGTGTGGCCGGCTTCCAGAAGCTCGCGGACGACGGCCGATCCGATGAAGCCGGTGGCACCTGTGACGAAGACACGCATGGCGGAATCCCTTTTCTACGATTTAGGGAAAGAAGCGGTTCTCTTTTAAAGGAAAGGCCAGAACACTTTCGGACCCGCATTGCGGCTGCCGGTTTTGGCCTGAAGCGGCGCGGTGTTGTGGACTGGCTTTCTAGCCCTGGGTGGCGGGGGTGTGGACTACCAGGCCGTCCAGGGCGTCCGTCATCGTGAGCTGGCAGGACAGGCGGGAATTGGCCTGAGGGTCGCCTACCAGTTCGAGCGTGTCGGCTTCCATCTGCGACGGCGGTGGCAGGCGCGCGGCCCAGTCCGGATCGATCATCACGTGGCAGGTGGCGCAGGCGCAGGCACCGCCGCATTCGGCGTCTATGCCCGGCACGGCGTTCATCACCGCGGCGCGCATGACGCTCATGCCGACGGTGGCGCCCACGGTGGTGCTGGTGCCGTCATGGGCGACATAGGTGATGTGCGGCATAGGGGCGTTCCTCGCGGGCGGTGCGTCCCCGTGTACCCGGATAGCGCCGGAAGCTGCAAATGCCGGGAGACGAAAGTCTTTCGGGGCTTTTCTCAGAAAAGAACCGCTTGCCTTTCCCTGTCCGCGATGCGGAATACCGCGATGACGCCGTTCTGGAAGACCAAGACACTCGAGCAGATGACCCAGGCCGAGTGGGAATCGTTGTGTGACGGGTGCGGGCGGTGCTGCCTGCACAAGCTGCGCGACGACGACACGGGCGAGATCGCCTGGACGAACGTCGCTTGCCGGCTGCTGGACGGCACGACCTGCCAGTGCCGGGATTATCCGCGCCGCCGCGCGCGCGTGCCGGACTGCGTGCAGCTCACGCCCGAGGCGCTGGCCGACATCGACTGGCTGCCGCCCTCCTGTGCGTATCGCCGGGTGCGCGAGGGGCGCGGGCTGGCCTGGTGGCACCCGCTGGTGTCCGGGGATGTGGAGACGGTGCACGAGGCAGGTGTTTCGGTGCGTGGGCGCACGATAGACGAGCGCCGGGCGGGTGCGCTGGAGGCGCATGTGACCGGGTGGCCTGGGCGGCGGCCGAAGACGCGGCTGCCTGGCAGAGGCGACTGAA
>CAXTVW010000081.1:0-16136 GCA_964247675.1 uncultured Acetobacteraceae bacterium | reverse complement strand
GCCGGAGCTGATCCGCTCCACCAGTTCCCGCACGCTAGGCACATACCCGTTCGAATAAAACGGATCGCTCCCGAACCGGAACGCATTGTGCCCCGCGAACATTAGATTGTTGTCCAAGGCCACATCGTTGTCGCGGTTATGCGCGATGTCCTGCAGCGTCTTCTGGATGCAGAAGCTGCGCGGGTCAGCTTTCTTGCCGTTGCTGAAATCGGGTTCTTCCTGGCTCCAGTTGGAGAAGCGGCAGGTGGACAGGCAGCCCATGCAGGCCACCTGGTCCGCCACGATCTCCGCCGCGCGCTCGGGGTCCACGAAGATCAGCGTCGAATCCGGTGTACGCAGGGCTTCGGTGTGGCCTTCGTATTCCCAGGCGCGGACATGGGCGAGATCACCGGCGGTGAGGTATACCGGCCGCTTACGGGGGCCCACGCCGTAGGTCTCCACGTGCTCGCCCAGCGGTTCCGTGGTGTAGGCCACCTGGCGCTCGCTGCGGCCGCGCAGTTCCTGGATGAAGCCGTTGTTCACCGCGCTGGAGTAGAAGCCGGTGGGGCTGAAGCGGTTGAGGAACACGTCGCCCGGCTTCAGCGTGAGCAGCCGCTGCTTCCAGCCAGGGCTGATGGGGGATTCCTGCGTCAGCAGCGGGCGGGTGCCGAACTGGAACGCGATCGGGCCGAGCTCGGGATTGTCGATCCAGTCCTGCCACTCTTCCAGCCACCACACGCCGCCGGCCATGATGATCGGCGTCTGGTCCAATCCGAAGGTGCGCATCAGCTTGCGCAGTGCCAGCACGCGGGGGAACGGATCCTCGGGCTTGTCCGGCTGCTCGCCGTTGGACAGGCCATTATGGCCGCCGGCGAGCCACGGGTCCTCATAGACCACGCCGCCCAGCAGCGAGGCCGCCTTCGAATAGGCGCGCTTCCACAGCGCGTTGAAGGCCCGGGCGGATGAGACGATCGGATAGTAATGCACGCCGAAGCGGGCTGCGATGTCCGACAGGCGGTAGGGCATGCCGGCGCCGCAGGTAATGCCGTTGATCAGGCCGCGAGCCCCTTCCAGCACGCCGGTGATCACACGCTCGGCGCCGCCCATCTCCCATAGCAGGTTGGCGTGTATGCGGCCGCGGCCACCGGACACTTCGTGCGCCTGGCGTGCCTGGGTGATGCCGCCCTCTATGGCGAACGCCACCAATTCCTCGTGGCGGTCCCGCCGCGTCTTGCCCTGATAGACGGGCGGGATCGGGTATCCCTCCGCATCGAAACTGTCTGGATTCACCGCGCTGAACGTGCCGGCGCCACCGGAGGAGGCCCAGGCGCCGCAGGTCAGGCCGTTGGAGACGGCGACGCCCTTGCCACCCTCTACCAGGGGGAGGACGTCCATACCGCCCATACGTATCGCGTTCAGCGCCTTCATCTTTGGTCTGCCCTCGTAAGGAAGAAAGGCCTTCTTTTTTGAAAAAAAGAAGCAAAAAACTTTTGTCCGGCTGTCGCGGACCTCTCAGCAGATGCGCGACAGCGGCGTAAAAGTTTTCTGGTTCTCTCTATCAAAAAGAACTCATTCTTTTTTACTCGGCAGCCTCGTCGCGCCGCCCACCTTTCGGGCCAACTTTCTCAGAGATGTCCTCTCCCGTCGCCTGATCAACCACGCGCATGGAGAGTTTCACCTTGCCACGATCGTCAAAGCCCAGACACTTCACTTTCACCGCATCGCCCACGTTGACGATGTCGGTCGTCTTGTTCACGCGGCCCTGTGTCAGCTCGCTGATGTGCACCAGGCCGTCACGGCTGCCCAGGAAGTTCACGAACGCGCCGAAATCTGCGGTCTTCACCACCTTGCCGTTATAGACCACGCCCAGCTCGGGTTCGGCGACGATACCGCGTATCCAGTCGATCGCTTTCTGGCTGGCTTCCTCGGTGGTTGCCGCGATCTTGATGGTGCCGTCGTCCTCGATGTCTATCTTGGCGCCGGTCATCTCCACGATCTCGCGTATCACCTTGCCGCCTGTGCCGATGACTTCGCGAATCTTTTCCTTCGGCACGTTGATCACAGTGATGCGCGGCGCGGTGGAGGCGACGCCGGTGCGGGCGCCGGTGAGCGCCTTTGCCATCTCGCCCAGTATGTGCAGGCGGCCGTCTTTCGCCTGGTCCAGCGCGATGCGCATGATCTCCTGCGTGATGGACGTGATCTTGATGTCCATCTGCAGGCTGGTGATGCCGTGCTCGGTGCCGGCCACCTTGAAGTCCATGTCGCCGAGGTGGTCCTCGTCGCCCAGGATGTCCGACAGCACGGCGAAGCCGCGGTCTTCCTTGATCAGGCCCATGGCGATGCCCGCCACCGGACGCTTCAGCGGCACGCCGCCATCCATCATGGCCAGCGAGCTGCCGCAGACGGTGGCCATCGACGAGCTGCCGTTGCTCTCCAGGATCTCGCTGACGATGCGCAGCGTGTAGGGAAAGTCCTCCTTGGCCGGCAGCAGCGGGTGGATCGCGCGCCAGGCCAGCTTGCCGTGGCCGATCTCGCGACGGCCGGGGCTGCCCATGCGGCCGGCTTCACCCACGCTGAAGGGGGGGAAGTTGTAGTGCAGCATGAAGTTTTCCTTGTACTCGCCTTCCAAGGAATCCATGAACTGCTCGTCCTGCCCGGTGCCGAGCGTGACGACGCAGAGCGCCTGCGTCTCGCCGCGGGTGAACAGGGCGGAACCATGGGCACGGGGCAGCACGCCCACTTCGGCGACGATCTGGCGGACCGTCTTGGTGTCGCGGCCGTCGATGCGCAGGCCGGTGTCGAGGATGGCGTTGCGGACGATGTCGGCTTCGAGGTCTTTCAGCAGATGCTTGGCGGCGTCGGCCTTGAGGCCTTCTTCCTCCAGCTTGGCGGTCACCGCCTTCTTGGCGGCGCCAACCTTCTCGTAGCGCTGCTGCTTGACCCGCTCCTGGTAGGCTTCGGCCAGCGAAGCGCGGCCCAGCTCGTCGATGCGGGTCTTCAGCTTGACCTCGGCCTCGCTCGGCTCGGCCAGCGTCCAGGGCTCCTTTGCGGCGTGTTCGGCCAGTTCGATGATCGCCTGGATCACCGGCTGGAACGCCTTGTGGCCGAACTCCACGGCGCCGAGCATGATGTCCTCGGGCAGTTCCTTCGCCTCGGACTCCACCATCAGCACGCCCTCGGCGGTGCCGGCGAGCACCAGGTCCAGCGTCGCGTTCTCCATCTGCGCGATGGTCGGGTTGAGGATGTATTCGCCGTTCTCATAGCCGATGCGGGCGGCGGCCACGGGGCCGAAGAACGGGATGCCGGACAGGGTCAGCGCGGCCGAGCAGCCGACCAGGGCGGCGATGTCGGGGTCATTCTCCATGTCGTGGCTGAGCACGGTCGCGACGACCTGTACCTCGTGGCGGAAATTGTCCGGGAAAAGCGGGCGCAGCGGGCGGTCGATCAGGCGGCTGACGAGGGTTTCGTTCTCGCTGGGCCGGCCTTCGCGCTTGAAGAAGCCGCCGGGGATGCGGCCGGCGGCGTAGGCCTTTTCCTGGTAGTTCACGGTGAGCGGGAAGAAATCCTGCCCGGGCTTGACGGATTTGGCACCGACGGCGGTGCACAGGATGATGGTGTCGCCGTAGCTGACGAGCACGGCGCCGTCTGCCTGGCGGGCCATCTTGCCGGTTTCCAGGGTGAGCTTGCGGCCGCCCCAGTCGAGTTCTTTGCGGAAATAGTTGAACATGACGCTTGGTCCTTCTGTGGTTGGGAGAAGGGTGCGGGAAGCGCCTCGGACTGCATGGATGACGGGTGATCCATGTGGCCGGAAGCGCTCGGGGGCACCCGGAGGAAGAAAGGAAGGCTGGGGCTCTGCCCCAGACCCCGCCAAAGGCCAGTCGGTCCTTGGAACCCTTGACTTAGGGCGAAGCCCGGGGTCTGGGGCCGACTGGCCCCAGCGGGGTCCAGGGGCAGAGCCCTTGGCCTTACCTACGTAGTTTCAGACGCCCGATCAGCATCTCGTAGCGCGACTGGTCCTTACGCTTAAGATAATCCAGTAGCCTGCGGCGCCGACCCACGAGCATCAGCAGCCCGCGGCGCGAGTGGAAATCCTTCGCGTGGATCTTGAGGTGTTCCGTCAGGTTAGTGATGCGCTCGCTGAGCAGCGCCACCTGGACTTCCGGGCTGCCGGTATCGGCGGCCTGGGCTTGATATTCGCCGATGAGCGTCGTGCGACGCTCTGCTGTGATCGACATCGATCTTACTCCGAAAAAGGGGTTGGCAGGAGGCGCCCGGGCTGGTGCCCGATCACGCGTCCCTCCGCCTTGGCTTTGCGCCAGGAATTTGGCCGTTGGGCAGGCTGGTAGCCTGGCCCGTTTGGCTGCACGGCCTCCCTTGGTCTGCCTTGGCCAGTGCCGGGATGTCGGCCAGCACGGTCAGGACGGGTAAGGGGGGTCCGGAGAGGATCGCGCGGTATCGTCCGGCGTGCTCAGTTTGTCCAGTGAAATCGGTTTGGATCGGGAAGTGGAAGGTTCGTCTTTGTGAAAGGCGCGTGCAGCCCCGTTGGCATCGCGCGCGGTGTATGCAGGGTTCGCTACAGTATCCGCTCCGGCCGCAGCCACCCGTCCTCCAGCCGGCACAGTCCCACCACACGCCCCGCAGCCATTGCGCGCACCAGACCGCCGGCGGGGTTCGCGTCCTGCGGGATGCGGCCCATCAGCGTCACCAGGCTGATCGGCTGGCCCTGCGTCAGTTGCGCGGTCTCCTCGTCATCCATCGCCAGCGCCGGGATATCCGCCAGTGCGGTCAGCACGGGCAACAGAAGCGTGGCGGACGAACGTCCGCCCTCCTCGGCCGGCATGGCCGCCTCCAGGGTGACCGACTCGCGTTCCAGGAACGGGCCGACACGCAGGCGGCGCAAAACGGCGATGTGGCCGTGCGCGCCGCAGGCAGCGGCCAGGTCGCGCGCCAAGCTGCGCATGTACACGCCTTTGCCCGACTGCACCTCGAACACCGCGGTGTCGGCGTCCGGGCGCTCCGTCAACTCGAAGCGGTCCACGCGGGCAGGGCGCGGCTCCAGCACGGGGGCGCGGCCCTCGCGCGCCATGTCGTAGGCGCGCTCGCCGGCGATCTTGATGGCGGAGTAGATCGGCGGGACCTGCATGATGTCGCCGAGGAAGGCAGGCAGGGCGGCGCGGAGCTGTTCGTCGGTGGGCCGGGCCGCAGACTCGGCGGTGACGGCGCCGTCGGCGTCATCGGTGTCGCGCGTCTCGCCCAGGCGCAGCGTGAAGCGGTAGATCTTCGTGCTGTCCATGACGTAGGGCACGGTTTTGGTGGCGGCGCCGAACGCGATGGGCAGCACGCCGGTGGCAAGCGGGTCCAGCGTACCGCCATGCCCGGCCTTCTGCGCGTCGAAGCCGCGGCGGACGCGGTTCACCACGTCCGTGCTGGTCATCTGCGGCGGCTTGTCGATGATCAGCCATCCGTCGAGCGGGCGGCCGCGCTTGCGTCGCATTGGGTGTGTCCGAGGGTTTGGGGGAAGGGGCGGTGTGTCGGGGATGGATGGGGTTTGGTCAACCTTGGGCGGGCGGCAGTTCCCGCCTGGAAAGATGAGCCACAGTTTCGTCAACTGCAGTCCTGACGGCCGGGCTTGCCGGATGCGCCGCGGCGGCAGTCGCTAACGACTTGCCGGACGCCGCCCGTCTCTTTCACCCACGTTCAACGCGTGGACGCCTGCGCTTAACCAACAGGCGCCAGGACTTCGTCATGACAGCGGGTTTCGACGCAACATTGCGACTTACGCCATGTTATGGCCCAGCTCTCACCTGAACGGCAGGCTGCTGCTGGCGGCTTGATCCGGTAAACCCTTGTTCTGACTACCTTCTCTACCATCGGCAAGCCTTTGCGCCAGCCCATTACCGAATGGTCTAGGGTGGCATGTAGCTTGCTGTATCTGCCGCACGCGCAGGCGCCGCCTGCGACGCTGCAGGAGAACCAGGATGAGCAGCACGCTTTTCGTTCCAGCGTTCCGCATGAACCCGAGCGCTGCGGGCGTGCTCAAGGCCGCAGCCGGCTTCTGGTTCACCACGGCGTTCGCGGGCCAGGTGATCTTCGCGTCCAGTACCGCGCTTTTCTACAGCATGACGGCGCTGCGCGGTGACGTGGTGGTGTGGAACAAGCACCTGTCGCACGGCTATGTCGCCGGCCAGCCCATCGGCAATGCGGCCCTGATCCTTCACATCGCGGCTGCCGTGTTGATCGTTTTCAGCGGCGCCATCCAGTTCGTCCCGGCGATCCGACGGCGCGCCCCGGTGTTCCACCGATGGAACGGGCGGGTCTACATCGTCGCCGCGGTCAGCATCGCCGTCGCCGGCCTATACATGCTCATTGCGCGCGGCACGGGCACCAGTCCGCTGCAGGAGTTCGGCACCGGCATCCTGGGCGTGCTCGTGTTGCTGTCCGCAGCGATGGCGCTGGGCTCTGCGCGCAGGCGCGACTTCGGGGCGCACCGGCGGTGGGCGTGGCGGCTGTATCTGCTGGTGAGCTCGGCATTGTTCATCCGCTCCGCCATCTCCCTTGCGGTGATGGTCGCCGCCGGCACGGGCGCATTCGACCTGACGGTCCTGAAAGGCTCGTTTCTGACGTCCATAACGTTTGCCCAGTATATCGTCCCGCTCGCCATGCTGGAGCTTTACTTCTGGACGCAACGGCGTGGCGGACGGGCGGCGCGGCTGGCGATGGCTGCGGGGCTGGTGGCGATCGGGCTGACCACGGGTGCTGGCGTGGCTGCAGCCAGCATAGGGCTGTTCGTGCCGGCGATACGCACGGCATTTGACGGCAGGCCTTCCATTTCCACGGCACTCGCGGAGACGATCAAGAGACGGGGCCTGGATGCTGCAGTGGCGCAATATCACGCGCTGAAAACGGCAGGCAAACCGGTATATAATTTCGATGAGGACGAGCTGAATACGCTCGGCTACGGGTTGCTCCAAAAGAAAGACTTCAAGGGCGCGATCCGCGTGTTCTCACTGAATACCGAGGCCTATCCGAAATCCGGCAACACCTGGGACAGTCTGGGCGAGGCCTACATGGACTCGGGCGACCGCGCAGATGCGATCGCGGATTATCGTAAGTCCTTGTCGATCAACCCTGGTAACCAGAACGCCAGGGAGATGCTGGAGAAATTGGGCGCGAAGTGACGCGAAAGGCGCGGTCGGCGGCGCGCTGTCGCGGCGAGCAGGACCATGCCTTGCAACACGGCAGGCCCGTCCCTTCCGCGTCGTCGGCGATCGGCAAGCCGGTCAACGCGAAATTGGCCATGTCTGTGGCGAATGCATCACGCCACCGCTTCGGGGTATCACGACCCGCCGACGATATTGTCGTCGAAAAACACAATAGGGTCACAATCGGCTGCCACATTGAGGATGACGGTTCACTGTTTCGGCAACCCCGGCGCGTTTTCCAGCGGCGTCACGCAGTCGTTTTCAATCAGTCTCGGGCCCAGACAGTTTCGTGTAACAAATGATGACTTTTATTAGCATAGACTTTGCGCCGATGAGCATTCCGCAATGTCGGGAAGCGCGTCTCTACATCCGCTGGTTGCAGGCCTGAGTGCGATACGCTTAGAAATGCCTGCGTTTCAACCGGGTTTGGTCGCGCCGGCGTGAGAGCGCTTAAAGTCAAGCAAGCGAATGGAAAGATGCTTGCTTGTTGTTGAATAAAATGTGATTGCTGCACTGCACAAACGGGTTGGAAACTTATTGGGAGACCGCCCGCTATGGGGTATTGAACCCGTATCGGGTGGATCGTCGGCGGGCAAGATCCCGGCTTAGCAGTGTTAGTAGCGATTACCGGAGTCGGCCGATGGCAGTCGTCCAGCGCATACAGCGCCTTTACCCATTTCACTTCGACCAGGCGTTCGGTGCCAGCGGAGGCATCGAGCAGCGACAGTCGGCGACCTGGGCGAGCAGGCGGCAGGCGATCTGTGGCGCAGCCCTTCTCGGCGCAGACCTGGTGGCGTTCGCGCTGTCGGTAGCGGCAGCCTACCTGGCCTGCACCATCCCCGGCGTGCGCGGCGGCAGCGGCACTGCGCCGCAGGACCTGGCACTCGGCGCTGCGGCGCTGGCGGGCATCATCGGGTATTTCAGCTCGCACGAGCATTACGAGCATCGGGTGCCGTTCTGGGCCGAGTGCCGGGACGTGGTGTGCGGCACAGGCTTCGCCGTCATGCTGACGGCCACGGCGGCCTTCCTGCTGGCGCTGGGGATACCCCGGGTTCCGGTAATGGCGGCTGCCCTCGTGTTCCCCGTCTCGCTGCTGGTGCTTCGCCAACTTGCCCGTTCGGCGCTCTCGGCCGCCGGCCTGTGGCGCATGAACGTCGTTGTAGTCGGCGAAGGCGCGTGGAGCGCGCAGGTTGAGGCGGCCCTGCGGGCGGAGCGCCGGCTGGGCTACGACGTGGTCGCCCACGCCAGTGCGTCCGCCCTGCGCAGCGGCGCCGGCGGCGCTGCGGTGGATGGCGTGTGGGGGCAGCTGCTGGCCCATCACGGCGCGCAACTGCTCGTCCTGGCGCATGACACGGAGGGCCGGCTTCCGGCCTCCCTGATCGCCAACCTGGTGCGCGAGCGTGTGCCCTACGCCCTGCTGCCGAAGCTGGACGGCCTGCCGATGGTCGGCGCCAGGCATACCTATCTCGGTCAGGAGACCGTCATGCTCAGCTACCGCAACAATCTACGCAAGCCGATCGCCCGCGCGGCCAAGCTGGCGTTCGACGTCGTCGCGGCCAGCGCCGCGTTGCTGGTTCTGGCGCCTATCATGCTGGTGATCGCCGCGGTGGTCGGGCTGGATGGCGGGCCGGTGTTCTACGCCCACACGCGCATCGGCGCGCATGGCCGGGTGTTCCGCTGCCTGAAGTTCCGCTCCATGGTTACCGACAGCGAGGCTACCTTGCAGTCGCTGTTCGCCCGCGATCCGGAGGCGCAGGAGGAGTGGGCGCGCACCCAGAAGCTGCGGCGGGACCCGCGCGTCACCTGGATCGGCCGCGTCCTGCGCAAGACCAGCCTGGACGAGCTGCCGCAACTGCTGAACGTGCTGCGCCTGGAGATGAGCCTGGTCGGGCCGAGGCCTATCGTCAGCCTGGAAATCCCGAAATACGCCGAGGACATCGCCTATTATTATGAGACACGTCCCGGCATCACCGGCTTGTGGCAGGTAAGCGGCCGCAGCGACACGACCTACGCGCAGCGCGTCCGGCTCGACAGCTTCTATGTGAAGAACTGGAGCATCTGGCAGGATTTCTCGATCATCGCCCGGACCATCCCCGCGGTGGTCTCCGGCCGCGGCGCCGGGTAGCGGCCCGCCATGAACCTGTTCTCGGCCGTTTTCGGGTGGTTCCGCGGGCGCGGCGGTGCGTCGGCCAGGTCTTCCGCCACGCCGGCGGAGCGTACCGCGCCTGTGCTCACATCCGCACGGCCGCCGGCGGCCTCACCGAACGAGGTGTTCACCCCCACCCGCCCGCGCGCCGGCCGCCGCACCCTGGTCGGCCGCGAGGTCGAGCTGCAGCGCATCCTGGACGGCATACTGGATGACACGGCCCATGTGGTCTTGTACTCCGAGCGCGGACGCGGCAAGACGTCGCTGTCCAACCTCACGATCGAGCAACTCCGGCGCCGCGGCGCCATCGTCGCCCGCTGCGCCTGCGAGGCGGAGACCACGTTCGACACCATGATACGCGCGCTGGCGCGCGACCTGCCGCGGTCCCTGCTGGCGCAAGGCGATCCGGACAGCGAAGACCAGGGCTGCGAGGCGGTTCTGCCCCCGCGCGCCATACGCCCGGCTGACGTGGCGGCGATCCCCGCGGCGCTAAGCTGCGACATGGCCGTTTTCGTGGTCGACGAGTTCGACCGGGTGACCGACCTGGAGACCCGCACGCGCCTGGCCGATACGATCAAGCTGCTGTCGGACCGCGGCCTGCGGCTGTATTTCATGGTCGTCGGCGTCTCGGACACGCTGGAGCAGATCATCGGCCAGCATCCCTCGATCCAGCGCAACATCGTGGGCGTGCACCTGCCGCTGCTGCGCGACGACGAGATCGCTGACATGCTGACCAAAGGCGGGCGCCAGGCCGGCATCACCTTCAACCCGCAGGCGACCGGGGTGGTGCAGGGTGTGGCACGTGGCATGCCCTACATGGCGCAGCTCCTCGGCCTGCGCATCGCGCAATCCGCCTTGCGCCATGCCGAAGACGACGATGCCCAGGTGAGCGATGGCGACGTGCTGGGCGCCGTCCAGCGCCTGCTCGACGAGACGTCTTCCCTGGTGCTGACAACCTACGCCGCCCTGGCGTCCGAGCCGCGGCTCGGCATGATGCTGCTGCGCCTGGCCGGTGCCGAGCAGGACCAATGGGGCCGTATGACGGTCAACAAGGTCGCCGATGGCGTCCTGGTCGGCGGCGTTCGGCTGGCTTTGCCAAGCTGGCAGCGGCTGCTGGAAGCCGGCGTGGTGGTACAGCCGGAGGGTGAGGCCGGCCCGGCGCAGTTCCGCGACCGTCCTTTGATCTATTACGTACTCCTGCTGGCGGCGCGAAAGGCGCTGAGGACGCGCATGGCGGGGCCTGCGGAGATCGATCAGCTGGACATGGCGAGGTGAGCAAGCAGGCAAGCAGTCCTTTTTTGAAAAAAAGGATCAAAAAACTTCTGCTTCGTTCGCTGTTTCAGCTCTTCGCGGCGTTCTGGGGTGACACGTCTGTCGAAACAGTCCCGCGACAGCGCGAGCAAACGTTTGGTCCTTTCTTCCAGAAAAGGGCTGCTTTCCTGCTGGCCGCCAGGGACCCAAGGACACATTGCCATGGATAGCCTGGTCGACCGCGCTACGCCCCCGCCGCCCGCTGCACCAGAAGCCGCCCGCCTGGCCACCCCTGTGGCCGTCCAGCTCAGGCGCGCGGCGCTGCCCATTCTAGCCTGCGCTGTAATCGGCGCAGGCGGCGCCTACCTCTACGCGCGCACGCTGGAGAAATCCTACACGGCGAACGCGCAGGTGGCGGTCGAGGGTGACCAGATCGCCATCCCGGAATTGCAGGGGGCGCTGCGGGCCGACAGCGCACCAGATCCTATGCCGATGGTGCATACGGAGGTTCAGGCGCTTTCTGCCCGCCAGCTCGTCGAGCAGGTGACCACGCAATTGCATCTCGACCGCGACCCCGAGTTCAATGCCGCGCTGCGGCCGCCAACGTTCTTCGGCAGCCTGCGCGATGGCCTGAAGAACCTGCTGCCCGGTTCGGCCACGGACGCCAAGGCGCCCAATGGCGCGCAGGCGGCGCAGGATTCACTGATCGGCGCCGTGCAGCACAATTTGGTCATCAGCCAAGACAACCGCAGCCTGGTGATCGGCATCGGCTTCTCCGCGCATGATCCGGCGCTTGCCGCCAGCTTCATCAACACGCTGATCACCGACTACATCGACAATCGGCAGCAGCGCCGCACCTCCGCCGATCTGGGTGCGAACACCGTGGTGTCCCAGCGCATCGACCAGGTGCGTGCCGACATCGAGCGCATCGAAAAGCAGATGCGCGACCTGCGGGACAAGTCCGGCCTGGTGGCGCTGCGCGCCGGCAGCGTGGGCCAGCAGCAGGTGGAGGACCTGGCAACGGCCGCCTCCCGCGCCACGCTGGACCGTAGCCAGATCGAGGCGAATTACGACCGCGCGCAGGCGCTGGCCGCCGGCGGCTCGTCGGACGCGCTGGCAAACGTGCTCGGTTCGGAGACGATCTCCCGCCTGCGCGAGCAGGAATCCCAGGCGGCCGAGAAGGTGGCGGACCTGCAGCAGCGCTACGGGTCGAACTACCCGGCGCTGAAGAGCGCGGAAGCCGATCTGTCGTCCACGCGGCGCGAGATCGGCGGCGAGACGCACCGCATAGTGGCCTCGCTGGCAACCCAGCTGAAGGTGGCGCGCGCCCATGAGTCGGACGTGCTGGCGCAGCTCTCCGCGGCGCGGCAGTCCGGGGTGACGGCGCAGAACACGCAGGCGCAGCTGGACCAGCTGGCGCAGGACGTGGCGACCCGTAGGGACCTCTACCGCACCCTTCTGGAGCGCGAGCAGCAGACAGCGACCACCCCGGTGGGCGACCGCACGCCGGATGTTCGTGTGCTTAGCCATGCCAGCGTTCCGGGCCTGCCGAGCGCGCCGAATACGAAAATGGCGGCCGGCTTTGGCGGGCTTGGCGGCGGGCTGCTGGCCTGCATGGCCGCGCTGGCCTTCACCCGGCGCAGCGGCGGGGCGGCGGATGCTGCGGCCTTCGCGCGCGCCACGGGACTGCACGTTGTGGCTACGCTGCGGGGGCGTTACGCCGGCCGCAGTCTGGCGGAGAAGCTGCTGGCAAGCGGGACAGGCCCCGAGGCCGATGCGATGCGCCTGGCGCGCACGCGTACGGGACAGCTCTCCCGCACGCCGCCGCGCGTGGTGGGTTTCGTCGGCGCCCAGCCTGGCACGGCCGGCACGTCGGCAGCCTGCGCCTACGCGCGCGCCGCCGCGCGTGACGGCCAGCACGTGCTGCTGATCGACCAGGATGCCGAAACCAACACTATGCCGCGTATGCTGGGCGAGCCGGGCGGCCGCCTGGCGGAGGTGCTGACCGGCGAAGCCGGCTGGCGGGACGCGCTAGCGCAGGACAGGGTGGCCGGCCTGGAGACGCTGGTCGGCGCGCCACGTCCGGGGCCGGACACGCAACGCAGCAGCGTCGGGCTGGAGAACCTGCTGGCCGACGCCCGCGGCGAATACGACCTGATCGTCATGGGCGCGCCTTTGGCATCGCATGCCGACGCCACGCGAGTGGTGCGCAGCAGCGACGTTACCGTGGTGGTTCTCGAGGAGGCCCTGCTGCGTGAGCAGGCCGCGTCCGAATCCTGCGCCCGCCTGCGCAGCCAGTCGCGCAGCCCGCTCGCCGCGATCGTGATCTCACGCGGCTGATGGCGCCTCTCCTGCTCGCGTCCGCGCTGCTGCTGCTGCTGGCGGCGCATCCGTTCGTCACGTACCCGCTCAGCCTGGGCGTGATCGCGCGCCGGCACACGCGGCCGGTGCGCGCCGGTGTGCCGCCGGGCAAGGTGGCGGTCTGCGTTTGCGCCTATAACGAGGAGCGGGTGATCGCCGCACGGGTGGACAACCTGCTCGCCTTGCGCGCGACGCAGCCGGACCTGGACATACTCGTCTATGTGGATGCGGCCAGCGACGGCACCGCGCGCGTGCTGCAGGCCTATGCGGACCGCATCCGGCTGGTGGTCTCGCCGGATCGCCTGGGCAAGACGGCCGGGATGAACACGCTGGTCGGCATGACGGACGCGGACATCGTGGTGTTCACCGACGCCAACGTGACGTTCGCCGAGACGGCCCTGACCCGGCTGGTGGCGGCCTTTGCCGACCCGGACGTGGGCTGCGCCTGCGGCCACCTGGTCTATGTCGATCCTGACTCGGGCACGGCCAGCAGCACGGCAGCGACCGGTTCGTTGTACTGGCGGCTGGAGGAGCACATCAAGTCGCTGGAGAGCGCCACCGGTTCGGTGATGGGCGCGGACGGCTCGATCTTCGCCATACGCCGTGCCCTGCACCGGCCGCCGCCGCCCTGGCTGATCGACGACATGTTCGTCTCGCTTTCCGTGCTGTGCGCCGGCAAGCGCATCGTGCACGTGGCCGATGCGGTGGCCACCGAAGCCAGCGTGTCGCGCCCCGCCGAGGAATACCGCCGCAAGGTGCGCATTTCCTGCCAGGCGTTCAATGTGAACCGTGCGCTATGGCCCGCTCTGATGCGGCTGCCGGCGCTGGACCGCTACAAATACGTCTCTCACAAGCTGCTGCGCTGGCTGACCATCTACCTGCTCGCCGGTTCGGCGATGTTCGCCCTGCTGGCTGTGCTGGTGGGCGGCGGCTGGGCGGCATTCGGCGGCGCCGTGCTCGTGTTGGCCGCATGCGGCGCCCTGCTTTTCGCGGCGCCGGTCGGCCGGCTGGGCCAGTTGCGTGAGATGCTGGCCGCTTTCGTGGCAACGGGTGCCGGCGTGCTGCGCTCCCTGCAAGGCGAGAAGTTCCAGACCTGGAACCCGCCTGCGTCCGCCCGCGGGCCGGCATCGCGCCTGCAGGCCGTGGAGGCACAGGCCTGATGCGCGTGGCGTTGATCGATCCGTCGCTGTTCACCCTGCCTTACGATGCCGAGCTGATGCAGGGGCTGCAGCGCGCCGGCGCGGCGGTGGAACTGCATGGCCGTGCGCTGGCGCCGCAGGATGGCGCCTCATCCGTGCGCATCGAGCCGACGTTCTACCGGGCGGCTGGCGGGCAACTGGCACAGCGCCTGCCGCGCGCTGCCAGGCTCGCCGTAAAAGGCGTGGACCACCTCGCCAGCATGCGCCGGCTGCTGCGCGCGCTGCGCCGCACGCGCCCCGACGTGATACACTTCCAGTGGCTGCCGCTGCCCGCTTTGGATGCGCGGCTGCTGCCCGCCTTCCGCCGCGTGGCACCGGTGGTGCTGACCGTGCACGACACCGACCCGTTCAACGGCAGCCCGACGGCGCGCCTGCAGCGTTTGGGCTTCGTCCAGTCCCTGCGTGCCTGCGACCGCCTGATCGTCCACACCGCGCAGGGCGCCGCACGCCTCGCGGCACTGGGGCTGCCGCCTGCCGTGATCACCCAACTGCCGCACGGCCCGCTGGCCGCGCAACAAGTAGCCAGCACGGCCGATCCGATGCAGGGCGAACTGGGTTTCGTGCTGTTCGGCAAGATCAAGCCCTACAAGGGCGCAGATCTGCTGATCGACGCGTTTGCCGCGTTGCCGGCGGCGCTGCGCGAGCAGGCGCGCCTGCGTATCGTGGGCCAGGCCTACATGGAGACCGGCGGTTTGCTGCGTCAGGCTGAGGCACGCGGCGTTCTGGACAGGCTGAGCCTGGAGGCGCGTTTCGTGGACGACGCGGAGATCCCGGCGATCTTCGCGCCTGGCACCGTTGCCGTGTTCCCATACCGCGAGATCGAGGCGAGCGGCGTGCTGTCGCTTGCGCTGGCGAACGGCCGCCCGGTCTTCGCCTCCCGGCTCGGCAGCTTTGCCGAGACACTTGGCGACGGCGTGCAAGGCCGGCTGCTGACGCCTGGCGACGTGCCGGCGCTCACCAGGGCGATGCAGGACGTGATCGAGGACCGCGCGCTGGCAGCATCCTACGCCGCGGCCGCGCGCGCTCTGGTGCAGTCGCTGCCTGGCTGGGACGACATCGCGGGCCGGACTCTGGCGATCTATCGCGCGGCCCAGGCTTCTGCGACCGGCGCTTCGGCGCCCGCCCTGCGTAGCCGTGAGCGGGAGCTCGCATGATGGCGAAGGGCCCGAGGACCGCAGTCATCTTCCGCACCCATTTCTGGGACGGTTTCGCGCAACGGCAGTTCGACCGGCTTCTCCCGGTGGCCGAAGGCACCGACGTGTTCGTGTTGGTGGACGAGACGAACGGCAAGGTGTCCGGCATCGAACATCCCCATGTGGTGCGCGTGACCGCGGACGGGTTGCTCGCCATGGGCTTCGCCCGCGCCGGCGAAGGCAACCTGCTGTGGTTCAACGGCGACTACCCGTTGTACCGCTTCCAGGAGCTGCATCCCGATTACGACTATTACGTCCAGCTCGAATACGACGTGGTGATCAACCAGCCGATCGCCGAACTGGTGGCCCGGCTGCACGCCGATCAGGTGGATTTCGTCGGCCTGACGAAGGGCGAGACGGGCGAGCAGTGGTTCTGGCGCGGCACCATGGCGGGTGCGTATCCGAAGGCTGAAACACTCAATCAGCTGATCTGCCTGTGCGTGTTCTCAGGCCCGGCCCTGCGCCATCTCTGGCAGACGCGGCTGGCGCAATCGGCGGATTGGCAGGAAGGCAGGCTTACCGACTGGCCGTTCTGCGAAGGCTTCATCCCGAGCGAACTGGCAAGGACCGGTTTCAAGCTGCGCGAGCTGGACGCGCTTGGCACCACGCGGGCCTATGATCATTGGCCGCCGTTCCTGGAAGCCGACGCGCCAGGATTGGCACGCGAGGATTTCATCCATCCTGTTCTCGACGAGCCACGTTTCATCTCCAGCATGCAGAAATACCACATCGGCCTTGTCGGATACCTGAACCCGGCAAGCCAGTTCCACCGCAAGCTCCGGCGGTTGCCGCCGCTTCGCTACCT
>CAXTVW010000080.1:0-16168 GCA_964247675.1 uncultured Acetobacteraceae bacterium | reverse complement strand
TACCATGCCGCCACCGCCCCCACCGCCCAGAGCAGCGCTGCGCCTGACACGTTCACCGCCACCTGCATGCCCCAGCCGGTGTTGGCCTCGCTGGCCAGCCGGCCGAGAAACGCTAGGAAGATGCCGGCGCAGAACACCGGCAGCGAGTGCTGCCCCGCCAGCACGAAGGGGTTCGCCGCCCAGGAGGTCAGCCAGCGTGCGTCCTTCGAAATCAGCCTCGTCACGAGCCAGGTGAGCGTCAGGATGGAGATCAGGCGGAACGGGTGCAGGCCGGCCTTGTCCACGTTGAACAGCGCGTGCTGGATCACGTTGGGCAGCCAGGCGACGCTGACGGCCTGCGGCCAGACCAGCCACTGCATGACCAGGCCGAAGACGGTGAACAGCACCGCGCACCAGTCGAACAGCGGGATGAAGCGCCTTGGCACCTCGCCCGGCGCGAAGGACAGGATGGCGCCCATCATGAACAGGAGCTGCCAGCAGAACGGGTTGAAGAACCAGCCGCCGCCGGTCCAGCTCGGCAGGTTAAGCGAGAACAGCCGCGCGCCGACATAGAGCGCCAGCGATAGCCCCGCGAGCAGGCCTGGCCGGTAGAGCAGCGGCAGCGCCAGCGCGAACAGCAGGAGCAGCACCACGTATAGCGGCAGGATGTTGAGGTAGGCCGGCTGGAAGTGCAGCGTCAGCGCCTCGAACAAGGCGCGGTAGGGCGCCTCGCCCAGAACGTTGAGGTGGATCTCGTCGAGGAAGTCCGCCCGGTCCAGCTTGGTGGCCGACATGCCGACCTGGGCCGCGAAGATGACGAACAGGAAGATGTGGGCGATGTAGAGCGTCCAGGCGCGGCGCACCACGTCCGCGCCGGCCGACATCCAGCCCTGGCTGCGCAGCGTGCTGCCATAGGCGATGCCGCCGGCGTAGCCGGCCAGCAGAACGAACACCTCGGTGGCGTCGGCCAGCGCGAAATTGCGAATGGAGAACACGCCCAGCACGTCGGCCGGCACGTGGTCGGTGAAGATCCACCAGAGCGACAGGCCGCGGAAGAAGTCGATCCGCAGGTCCCGGTTGGTCCTGATGAGCCCCGGCAGGGCGGGTGCCTGCAGGACCGGTACGGGTGCCGCTTCTTGGGTGATCGTCGTCATGGTTCCGTCCGGGCCGGGCACCCCGGAGTAGAGAGGGTGCACTCGCGGTCCGGTCAAGGCTTCTCGCGCGACACAATGTGACGGCGGGCCTGGCGGGGCGAACAGGGCAAGGAAGAAAGCAATCCTTTTTAAAAAGAAGGACCAAAAATTCTTACTTCGCGCCTGTGCATCGCTCGGGTGCCGCCTTTGGCTTCGAGGCGGGGGAACGATACAAAGGTCTTACTGCCTCACGCAGCGGTTATCGCCGCGCGCTTACGCGATCATGGCCAAAGCATGTCCCGCAGGCTACGGGTTGCTTGTGTTTCTGACGTGAGACGGTGCTAGACCAAGACGGGTAGTGCAGCCATGCGTGGCAGATTCGGCGAAACTGCAACCCAGGGTGGATCTATGGTAGTTGAGCGCCGATCGTTGTGTCGTTGAAGGTTGTAGGGATCGGCGCCTCCGCCGGCGGCCTGGAAGCGTTCCGCTCCTTCTTTACGTCCATGCCGGCCGATACCGGGCTGGCGTTCGTCGTGGTCCTGCACCTGCCGGCGAACCGCCGCAGCCTGCTGGCCGAGATACTCCAGCGCTGGACCACCATGCCGGTGCGCGAGGTGGAGGACGGCGACAGGATCAGGCCGAACACCGTGTACGTTCCACCGCCGCACGCCGTCACAACCTACCGGGACGGCTGCCTGAACGTCACGAAGCCGCCGGATGATGGTCCGCGGGAGTTCCGGCCGATCGACGCCTTTTTCGACACGCTGGCCGCGGGCCTGGGCGAGGATGCGGTGGGCATCGTTCTGTCCGGCACCGGCAGCGACGGCGCGCTTGGCCTGAAGGCCATACGCGCCTGCAGCGGGCTGACCATCGCGCAGAGCTTCGGGGACGACCAGTCCGACCACGTGCAGCACTACGAGGGCATGCCGGCGGGCGCCATCGCCACGGGCGCGGTCGATCTCGTCAGCGCCGTGCAGGACATGCCAGGCCACCTGATCCGGCTGCTGGGCACAAAGCTGGAAGCGCCGGCGCACGCGGACGGCAGCGTGGCCGGCACCGAAGAGCTGCGCCTGCGCATCTGCAACCTGCTGCGCCAGCGCATCGGCCACGATTTCGCCAACTACAAGGAAAAGACGTTCCTGCGCCGCGTGCATCGCCGCATGCAGGTGCGCGACGTCGCCACGCTCGCGCGATACGCGGACCTGCTGGACGAGGACACGTCCGAAGCGCTGATGCTGTTCCGTGACCTGCTGATACGGGTCACCAGCTTTTTCCGCGACAGCGAAGCCTTCGACGTTATCGAGCGCGTGGTGGTGCCCCGCCTGTTCGCCGACCGCCATGCCGACCACACCGTACGCGTGTGGGTGCCGGGCTGCAGCACAGGCGAGGAAGCCTACTCGCTGGCCATCCTGCTGCGCGAGCACATGGACACGCTGCGCGGTCCGCCGCGCGTGCAGATCTTCGCCACCGACATCGACGAGCCGGCGATCGGCACCGCGCGGCTTGGCCGCTATCCGAGCGTGTTGCTGGACGGCCTGACTCCGGACCGTCGCGAGCGATTCTTCCGGCAGTCCGATACCGGCTACGTGGTGGCCAAGGAAATCCGCGACATCTGCACCTTCTCGGCGCACAGCCTGGTGCGCGACCCGCCGTTCTCGCGCATGGACCTCGTCTCCTGCCGCAACCTGCTCATCTATCTGGATGCGGACCTGCAGGCCAAGGTGGTGCCCAGCTTCCATTATTCGCTGGCGCCCGACGGCATCCTGATCCTGGGCATCTCGGAGAGCACGTCGCGCCACGAGGATTTGTTCACGCCTTTGGACAAGCCGGCGCGTATCTTCCAACGGCGCAACGTCCGCAGCCCTCATATCCACCTGGCCAAGCGGGAGATGCGGCGCGTGGAGCACCCGGAGCGGAACGCCCAGCCTGCCGCCCACGCCATCACCGAGCACGCGAAGTCCGGGGAGCGGTCAGGCGCCAGGGCGCTGGCCGACCAGTCCGCGTCCTATCTTCGGCATGCCGCCGGGCAGGCGGAGTCGGGCCTGGCGCGGCTGCTGCGTCGCGTGCTGCCGCCGGGCCACAGGGCAGAGGGCGGCGTCGACGCCATTTCCAACGCGCTGAGCACCACCCGCGAGGAACTGCAGTCGGTCACCGAGGAGCACGAGACCGCGGTCGAGGAGCTGCGCTCCTCCAACGAGGAGCTGCACTCCGTCAACGAGGAGCTGCAATCGACCAACGAGGAGCTGGAGACCAGCAAGGAGGAGATCCAGTCGGTCAACGAGGAGCTGCACACCGTCAATGCGCAGCTCCAGGACAAGGTGGAAGAGCTCGACCGCGTCAACAACGACCTGAAGAACCTGTTCGACAGCACGCAGATCGCCACCGTGTTCCTGGACCGCCTGATGGTGGTGCGCAGCTTCACGCCCGCCATCGCCACCATCTACAGCCTGATCCCCAGCGACATCGGCCGGCCGCTGACCGACATCGTCAGCCGCCTGCGCTACGATGCGCTGGCCCAGGACACCGCGACCGTTCTGCAGACCGTGGCACCGCTGGAGCGGCAGGTGACGAGCCTGGACAGCGGCGCCCACTACATCATGCGCATCCTGCCTTATCGCGACAGCAACAGCGTGGTCAGCGGCACGCTGGTCACCTTCCTGGACGTGACCAGCGTGGTGCGTGCCGAGCAGCACCAGCGCCTGCTGGTGGACGAGCTGAACCACCGGGTGAAGAACATGCTCACCGTCGTGGTGTCGCTGGCCTCGCAGACGCTGCGCCGCGCCGAGGATCTCGACACTTTCGGCGAGGCGTTCCTGGGCCGGGTGCACGCCCTGTCGGGCTCCTACGCGCTGCTCAGCCGGGAGAACTGGGTGAGCGTCTCGCTGCGCGACGTGGTGGACGAGGAGATGCGTCCGTTCAGCGGCCGCGACATGGAACGGCTTTCGCTCGAAGGCGAGGAGGTGCAGCTGACGCCGTCGGCAGCCCTGGCGCTCGGCATGGCCATTCACGAATTGGCGACCAACGCGGTGAAATACGGGGCGCTGTCCCAGCCGGAAGGCCGGGTGAACGTGGCCTGGAAGCGGAGCGCGGGGGACGACGCGGTAGCCGACGCGCCGATGAAATGGCTCGTGCTGGACTGGATCGAGACCGAGGGACCCGAAGTGGCGATTCCTACGCGCAGCGGATTCGGCACGCTGCTGCTCCAGCGCGGGCTGTCGCACGAGCTGGGCGGCGCGGCCACGCTGGATTTCCGCCCCGAGGGCCTGCGCGCGCGTTTATGTGCGTTGCTGGAACGCGTCTCGAGCCCGCAACCCGGCGTTAGCGCATGATGAGTGAAAGCCCAGCCTTGCCGGACACCAAGCCAAAGCCGGTGCAGAGCGCCTTGGCCGGCCGCCGCGTCATGATCGTCGAAGACGAATTGCTGGTGGCCATGCTTCTCGAGGAAGCGCTGGTGGAACATGGCTGCGAGATCGTGGGCCCGTTCAGCACGCTGGAGACGGCGCTGGCCGCGGCGCGCGGCGTGGTGGCGGATGTGGCGGTGCTGGACGTGAATCTGCGCGGCAAGCGTGTCTATCCGGTGGCGCAACTGCTGGAGGCGCGCGGCATACCGTTCCTGCTGATGTCCGGCTACGGGCGGGACGGCGTGCCGCCGGAGCACGCCCACTGGATCGCCTGCTCCAAGCCGTTCCTGCCGGGTGACCTCGTGGCCGCGCTGACCGGCCTGCTACCTGTGCCCGCCGCCGGCTAGGCGGGGCAAGCCGGCTTGCGGCCCTGGCTGACATAGGCGCCGGTGCTTGGTATGTCTGCGCGTGTGGCTGACACAGACCCCTTTGCCGACACCGCGTTCGTCACGCGGCTGCAGAAGCTGCTGCCCATGCTCGCCTCCGAACAGCCGGGCGAAGCCGATGCCGCCCGCCGCAAGCTGCTGGAACATCTGGGCCACCATCGCCTCTCTTTGACCGATGTGGCGCTGCGCCTGCCGGCCGGCGCGCGCACCGCCTCGTTCACCCAGGGCGCGCGGGAGATGAGCCTGGAGCGGCAACTCAGCATCGCCCGCATCTCCCGCCAGGAGGCCGAATCCGACACCCAGCGCGCGATGATGCAGGTGGCCGACTTGCGCCAGGCGCTGCAGCAGGCGGCGTTCGACGTGGGCCACGCGGTCTCCGGGCAGGCGCGGGTGCGGCTGGTGGCCGTAGTGGGCTGGATGATGGTGGCGATCGTGGGATCGCTCGCGGTGGCCGAACATCTGCACCTGCAAGGCATCGCACAGGGCGAGGCTGTGGCCGCCGCGGACCGGCGTATGTTGCAGCCGGGCACGCTGCCGGCCGACGATTCCAGCCTGCGCCTGGCGCCCGGGGAGAGCTACGGCACCGTGCTGGTGCAGGACCTTGCGATCCGGCTCAGCCCGAACGAGGACGCCGGCGTCCGGGCGTTCCTGAACCGCGGCATGCGGGTGGTGGTGGAGCAGCAGATGCGGGTGGGGCTGCAGAATTGGCTGCTGGTGCGTAGCGTGACCGGGTCCGGATGGGTACGGGGCGGGGATGTTCTACACTGAGGCCTGCCGTCAAAAGCAAGCAAGCGGTTCTTTTTTGAAAAGAACCAAAAAACTTTTGTCCCTGTCGAGCGCGCCTTGTGGGGACGGGCGCTTCAACGATCGGCGACAGCGCAGATAAAAGCTTTTTGCTTCTTTTTCTCGAAAAAGAAGGCCTTGCTTGCCTAATCCGCCTCAGACCCGCTCATCTGCTCCCCGTCATCCTCCACCCACCTGAACGCAGGCCGCATCTTGCGGAAATACCACGCCTCTCCCGTCTCCAGCGCAGGCATTGCCACTACACGCCGCCGCCGTTCGAAATCGGTCGCCCGACCGATAGCGCGGCCCAACACAAGCAAGGCCGCGGGCGCGCCGATCAGCAGCAGGAACGCGGAAAGCAGCAGCAGCACAACAAATCTCCAGGCAACCGGACACGGCGGCCCATCACATGGATCGGTCTCCTGCTTTGCCCAGCCATATGGCGATGGCCTCGAGACGAGAAAACTACTACCTCCCTGAAATGCGGCAGTCGGGTATTCCCGGACAGACACGCCGGTTGCAAATGCGGCGAAGCAGAAGTTTTTTGCTTCTTTTTCTCACAAAAGAAGGCCTTGCTAGCCTTCGCCACAGTCGCTCCCGACCGGCTATTTTGCAAAGAAGGACCGCTTGTTCCGGTGATCCGTTTCGTCATCTGCGGCCCAGAGCATAGCGGCACCACCTTGGTGTCCGACCTGTTCCGCCAGGTCCCGGGCGTGGACGCGGGTTTCGAGGTGGGCGTGTTGCTGGCGGCCTCCCCGCGCAGCTTTCCCGAACTGGCCGTGCACGCCGAGATCACGCGCTGGGGTTGGGGGGTCGATGAAGCGGCGCTGGCGCGCTGCTGCGACACCGATGATTTCGCGGTCTTCTACGAACGGCTGGAGGCCGCTTCGACCGTTTTGCGTGCCGGGACGCACACGGTTTTCGACAAGACGCCCCGCTATCTGGCGACGCTCGGGTCCTGCATGGCCAAGCTGGCGGTGCCGTTCTTCGTCGTCTTCAAGGATCCGCGCGCCATCGTGCATTCAGACTGGCGCAAGGCAGGCCGGCCCCCGTTCGACGCCTGGTTCGAGGCTTACGCGCCGGCCAAGCTCGGCTACCTGCGCCACTTGTATGCGCAATATCGCGGCGTGGCCGAACCGGCTGACCCGCGCGTCTGCCTGGTGCGTCTGGAAGATCTGAGCCTGGATGCACGGCGATGCTGCGAGCGGATGTACGCCCACGCCGGCTACGCGTTCGATCCCGCCTACATGGTTCTGCAGGGCGTGCGCTACGAGAACACACGGCATGGCGCGATCTCGGCGGGGGAGCCGTTTGGATATCTGGTTGGCTTTAGTGAAGCCGAGCGCCGGCGTGTGACGGCGGTGTTTTCCGAGTTGGACGACTGGTTTTATCGTTAGGAAGCAAGGCCGTCTTTTTTGAAAAAAGAAGCAAAAAACTTTTGACCCCGCGACGCTGCAAGTGCGTTGCATTGTCCAGACGCTCCAGACTGCTGCAAATGCGGGGGAGCAAAAGTTTTTTGGTCTTTTTTTTTCCAAAAAAGGACTGCTTGCTTCCTTCCTGCGAGAGGATACCTCATGAGAAAGCTGCTTCTCACCGCCGCCGCATGGTCCGCCTGCACGCTGGCCGCCCACGCGGAACCTACGGTGGAGCGCATACGCGGCACGATCGGCGCTGCCAATACCAGCAGCATGACCGTGCATACCGCAGACGGCGAGGACGTGACGGTGGGCCTGACGGGGGCGCATTTCGCCAGCGTGGTGCCATCCAAGGCGAGTGCCATCGCGCCTGGCAGCTTCATCGGCACTGCCACAAAGGGCAGCGGTTCCCACATGACGGCGCTCGAGGTGGTGGTGTTTCCGCCCGAGCTGCGCGGCCAGGGCGAGGGCCATTACGCGTGGGACAAGCTGCCCGACACCAGCGGCCCGGCCGCCGGCGGCGCGGTAGCCAGCAGCATGACCAACGGCACGGTGGCAGCAGGCCACGCCCCGGCCGTGGGCACCACGATGACGAACGGCACCATAGCGTCAGCGGGCCAGGCGGACGGCGCGTTGCACATCGACGTGGACTACAAGGGCGGCCACAAGAGCATCGTGGTGCCGGCATCCGCGCCCGTGGTGGCGTTCCAGCTGGCCGACGCCTCCTTGCTGAAGGTGGGCGCGCAGGCCTTCATCGTGGCCGGGGTAGATGGCGGGAAGGTGACGGCCAAATTCGTGGCGGTTGGCAAGGACGGCGTGAAGCCGCCCATGTGATGGCGCGTTGGCCTGGCTGGTGGATCGCTACGAACGGAGGCTGGCATGCGTAACTTGGTGATGGCGGCCCTGCTGGGACTGGCGCTGCTGGCCGAGGCGCCGGCGGCCGGGGCTCAGACACCGGGCGACCAGTCGCCAGGCACCACGCAATCGCTGGGTGCCCAGGGGGTGACCGTGCCCTCGCTGCGCACCACCCCGCCCGCGGCGCCACCGCCGGGTATCAGCACCGCGGCGCCCGTCCCGTCCACGCGGATACTGGGTGTGCCTGTCACGGCTGACGCGCCTGTTTCGCCGTCCTACGATGGCACCGCCTACAAGACGTTGGGTGGGCAGGCGGAGACGGACCAGGACGCGATCAGCGGACAGGTGATGCAGCCCTTGGACTCCGCACGGCCCAAATAGGCTTCGGACACATTCGTATCGCTATCAAACGATGTCGTGAGTTAACGCAATAAGTGCTTGAGGATTGACTGGCAGTTTGTGAGACTTCACGTGATTTGTGAGGGTGTCCGCCATGAACCGCCATCTACCGCTGCAACTCACTTTCTGCGCTGCGACGCTGGTGCTGTCGGCACAGTTGGCGCGCGCGGGCGTCATCCATGGCCACCTCGGCTCGGGCAGCAGCATCGCTGCCGCTACGTCAACGGCCTTCGAAGTTCCCGCGGTCTCTGCCGCGGATGACCTGGCAAAGATTTCCGACACGGTCGGCGCTGCGCGTCAGGCATCCGTCACGATAGTGCGCGCCGGGCTGAACGAAGCTTCCGCGGCGTTTGGCGTGGATGCCAGGACCGCTGCTGTCTCCGTGCCCGAGCCTTCGACGTCCTGGATGTTCCTGACCGCGATCACGGTCGGGGCGGGCTGCGCTTTCGCGTTCCGGCGGCGGTCGGTCAGGTAAGAAGGCGCACCTTTTTTCGCGAGGAAAAGCGAAAGACCCGGCCGCCCGCTGCTTCGGCGCGCGGGTTTGTCCACAATCGCAGGCCGCTTGGCCTGCCTACGGCCACCGCACCTCGGGCGGCAGGCTCATCAGGATCGCCTCCACGTTCCCGCCGGTCTTCAGGCCGAACGTGGTCCCGCGGTCGTGCAGCAGGTTGAACTCGACGTAACGCCCGCGCCGGACCAGCTGGTGCTGGCGGTCCGCTTCGGTCCAGGCGTGCCCGGCGCGGCGCCGCACGATCGTTGGATAGGCGGCCAGGAACGCCTCGCCCACGTCGCGGGTGAAGGCGAAGTCGGCGTCGGCATCGCCGGTGTCCACGTGGTCGTAGAAGATGCCGCCGACGCCGCGCGGCTCGTTGCGATGCGGCAGGAAGAAGTAGCGGTCACACCACTCCTTGAACTTCGGGTAATAGGCGGGGTCGTGCGCGTCGCACGCGGCCTGGTAGGCGGCGTGGAAGGTCACGCGGTCCTCCGCGGTCTCCGGCGTATCCAGGAACATCGGCGTCAGGTCCCCGCCGCCGCCGAACCAGCCGCGCGTGGTGACCAGCATGCGGGTGTTCATGTGCACCGCCGGCACGTGCGGGTTCTGCGGGTGAGCCACCAGGCTGATGCCGGTGGCGAAGAAGCGCGGGTCCTCCGCGGCGCCGGGGATCTGGGCGCGGAACTCGGGCGAGAACTCGCCTGACACGGTGGAGACGTTGACGCCCACCTTCTCGAACACCCGGCCGTGCATCAGGCTGATCACGCCGCCGCCGCCGTGGCTGCCGTCTGCGGTGGGGCGGCTCCAGGGGCGGCGCTCGAAGCTTCCGGCCGGGCGGTCTGAGAGCGGGCCTTCCGTCTGGGCGTCCTCGATCGCCTGCAGGGCGGCGCAGATGCGGTCGCGCAGAGCCTCGAACCAGGCTTGGGCAGCGGGCTTCAGGCGCTCGTGGGGGAGGGGGGTGGGCTGGTTGGTGTCCATGGCTTGGAGCTTAGCCGTGACCGGCGGGGGCAGAAAGGAAGAAAGAAAGCAGTCCTTTTTTGAAAAAAAGGACCAAAAAACTTTTGCTCCCCTACGCCTGCACGGCGGCGCGGCCTGATCCTGCCAGCGTGCGCTTTGGCAAAGATGGCCCGGCTTTCGTGCAGACGACAGGAGCAAAAGTTTTTTGCTTCTTTTTTCCAAAAAAGAAGGCCTTCCTTCCTGCCCGATTGCAGCCCGGCGATCACACCCTTATTAGGAGTGCAACTTCACCCCGGCAGGCTAGCCGGCGCCCCCCGCTAAGGACCAAACACCATGGCCGGTCTGCATAAGAGCGACTTCCAGAACCCGGTGCTCAACTGGGTGGACACCCGCCTGCCGATCCTGACGCTGATGACGAAGGAATACGGCAGCTTCCCAACGCCGAAGAACTTCAACTATTTCTGGAATTTCGGCGCGCTGGCCGTGGTCAACCTGATGGTGATGATCGCGTCCGGCATCTTCCTGTCCATGAACTACAATGCCAGCACGGCCGGCGCGTTCGACAGCGTGGAGCGCATCATGCGCGACGTGAACTACGGCTGGCTGCTCCGCTACATTCACATGAATGGCGCGAGCATGTTCTTCATCATCATCTACATCCACATCTTCCGCGGCATGTATTACGGCAGTTACAAGGCGCCGCGCGAGTTGCTGTGGATGACGGGCGTGACCCTGTTCCTGCTGCTGATGGCCACCGCTTTCATGGGCTACGTGCTGCCCTGGGGCCAGATGAGCTACTGGGGCGCTACCGTCATCACCAACCTGTTTTCCGCCATCCCGGGGGTGGGCAACTGGATCGTGACGCTGCTGTGGGGCGGGTTCTCGGTGGATAATCCAACGCTGAACCGGTTCTTCAGCCTGCACTATTTGCTGCCGTTCGTGATCACCGGCGTTGTGTTCCTGCACGTGGTAGCCCTGCACATCACCGGATCGAACAACCCGCTGGGCATCGATCCCAAGAGCGAGCAGGACACGCTGCCGTTCCACCCGTATTATACGGCCAAGGACAGCGTCGGCATGGCGGTCTACTTCCTGGTGTTCGCCACCATCGTGTTCTTCATCCCGAACCTGTTTGGCGAGGCGGACAACTACATCCCCGCCAATCCGCTGCAGACGCCGAACGCCATCGTGCCGGAGTGGTACTTCCTGCCGTTCTACGCCATCCTGCGCTCGGTGCCGGACAAGCTGTTTGGCGTCATCTGCATGTTCGGTTCCATCCTGGTGTGGTTCGTGCTGCCGTGGCTGGACACCTCGCCGGTGCGCAGCGCGCGCTTCCGTCCGCTGTATCGCTGGTCCTTGCGGCTGATGGTGCTCTCCATGCTGGCGCTGGGCGTGGTGGGTGCGCATCACCCCATCGAGCCTTACGTCTCGATCGGGCGCCTGGCGACGATCTATTACTTCCTGCACTTCCTGGTGCTGGTGCCGCTGTTCGGCTTTATCGAGCGGCCGCTGCCGCTGCCGGAGAGCATCAGCAAGCCTGTGCTGCGGCGTAATTTCCCGGGCGGCGGCCCGCTGCCCACCGGTGCGGCTGCCAAGCCGATGGAGAAGATCTAATGCGCCGGATCGCGGCCGCGGCCGTTCTCGGGACGGTGTTGCTCGCCGGTGCGGCTTACGCGGCCGGTGAGGAGGAGCTGCCACCGTTCCTGAAAACCGTTTGGAGCTTCGGCGGGACGTTTGCGACAGACGCGTTCGGCACGTACGACCGTGCCTCCGCCCAGCGCGGCTTCCAGGTGTGGAACGAGGTCTGTTCTTCCTGCCACTCCATGAAGCTGATGAGCTACCGCAACCTGGCCGGTATCGGCCTGACGGCTGGCCAGATACGCGCAATCGCCGCCAGCAAGACGGTGCCTGGCGACCTGAATGACCAGGGCGAGCCGACAACACGCCCGGGGCTGCCGAGCGACCATTTCGCCTCGCCGTATCCAAATGAGAAAGCGTCCCGCGCCGCGAACAACGGCGCCTACCCGCCGGACCACTCCCTGATCGTGAATGCACGCGTGGACGGCGCGGATTACATCTATTCGCTGTTGCAGGGCTACGTGGAGCCGCCGCCCGGCGTGAAGGTGCCGGACGGCCTGTATTACAACAAGTGGTTTGTCGGCCATCAGATACACATGCCGGCGCCGTTGCAGGACAACTCCGTCACGTATGCCGACGGCACCAAGGCGACGTTGGCGCAGGAATCGCACGACGTGACCACGTTCCTGTATTTCGCATCCAACCCGCACATGGAGGAGCGCAAGCATCTCGGCGTGCGCATGGTCGGGTTCTTCGCGCTGATGGCCGGGCTGACCTATGCGGTCAAGAAGCACGTGTGGTCGGACGTGCATAAGGCGACTAACGACGAAGAACGGTAGGAAGGAAGGCCTTCTTTTTTGAAAAAAAGAAGCAAAAAACTTTTGCTCCCCGCCTGCATCAAGGCATCGCTTAGTTTTGCTAGCGCATGCGCTGGCAAAAGCGTCAGGAACAAAAGTTTTTTGGTTCTTTTTTTCAAAAAAGAACTGCTTTCTTCCTTTAGGATCTCTCAGTGCCCGTAATCGGCGTAATCGGCGGCTCCGGCCTTTACGACATCGAAGGCCTGTCAGACCGCGAATGGCGCGCCGCGCGCTCCCCCTGGGGCGAACCTTCCGACGAACTTCTGCACGGTATGCTGGACGGCGTGGCGTGCGTGTTCCTGCCGCGCCACGGCCGCGGGCACCGGCTTTCGCCGAGCCACCTGAACTACCGCGCCAACATCGATGCGCTGAAGCGCGCCGGCTGCACGCATGTGATCTCGCTATCCGCCGTGGGCAGCCTGCAGGAGGATTTGCCGCCGGGGCATTTCGTCATCGTGGACCAGTTCATCGACCGCAGCTTCGCGCGCGAGAAGAGCTTCTTCGGCGAGGGATGCGTGGCGCATGTGAGCATGGCGCATCCAGTGTGCCCGAAACTGGGCGATACGCTGGAGCAGGCGGCCGGCGCGCTCGGCCTGCCGGTCCGGCGCGGCGGCACGTACCTGGTGATGGAAGGCCCGCAGTTTTCCACCAAGGCAGAGAGTGAACTGTATCGGTCCTGGGGCTGCCAGGTGATCGGCATGACGAACATGCCGGAGGCCAAGCTCGCGCGCGAGGCGGAGATGCACTACGCGACCGTGGCGATGGTGACGGACTACGATTGCTGGCACGAGACGCATGCGCATGTGACGGTTGATGCAGTGGTAGCCGTGATGACGGCGAATGCGGAGCGTGCGCGGGCGCTGATACGGCGCGCGATACCTATGCTGGCGGATGCGGGGGCGAGTTGTGCGGTGGGGTGCGATCATGCGCTGGATCATGCGGTGATCACGCCGGTGGCGGCGCGGGATGTGGGGTTGATGGCGCGGCTGGATGCGGTGGCTGGGCGGGTTTTGGGGTAGGTAAGGAAGGCCTTCTTTTCTGAAGAAAAGAAGCAAAAGACTTTTATCTCCCCGCCTGCATAGGCGCCCGCTCAGGTTCCGCAGGCTTTCACGCTTGCAATACGAGCGCGGGTTTCAATGCAGCCGTCAGGAGCAAAAGTTTTTTGCTTCTTTTTTTCAAAAAAGAAGGCCTTCCTTGCCTTCCTAAACCGAAAAATACTTAGCGTGCGGATTAACCACCACGATAGCGCTCGTGCTCTGCTCAGGATGCAACTGCGACTCATCGGATAGCGACACGCCGATACGCTCCGCATCCAGCAGCGCCAGCAGCTTGTCCTGGTCCTCCACGCGCGGGCACGCCGGATAGCCGAACGAGTAGCGTGAGCCGCGATAGCCCTGGCTCAGCATCTTTTCCAGATCGCGGTCGTCTTCGCCGGCGAAACCCAGCTCCGCACGCATCCGCTTGTGGACGTATTCCGCCATCGCCTCGGCCATCTCCACGGACAGGCCGTGCAGATAGAGGTAGTCCTGATAACGGTTATCCTCGAACCACACGCGCGCGGTGTCGCTGGCCGCTTGGCCCACGGTGACCACCTGCAGGCCGATCACGTCGCGCTCGGCCTCGTCCACGTCGCGGAAGAAATCGGCGATGCACTCACCGTCTTCTTTCGGCTGGCGCGGCAGGCTGAAGCGCGCGACTTCCGTGCTGCCGTCCTGCTCGAACAGGATAAGGTCGTTGCCTTGGCCCGCGGCTTTCCAATAGCCGTAGATCGCTTGCGGCTTGAGTATGTTGTCGGCTTCGCAGAGTGCGAGCATGCGCTTCATGATGGGCCGCAGTTCCTGCTTCGCCCAGCCGAGGAAATCGTCCAGGTTCTTGCCCTGTTTCCGGAAGCCCCACTGGAACTGGTATAGGCTGCGTTCATTGAGAAACGGCACCACCGCCTTGGCCGGCGCGCTGAGAACACGCGCGCCCCAGAATGGCGGTTCGACCACCGGCACGTCCTGGGTCAGGCGGCGCCTTCGCGCCTGCACCTGTGCCACGTCGATCGGCCGCCAGGCGCGTTCGTCCGCCTTGCCGATGCTGCGCTTGGTGTTCTTCGCCTTGCCGCTGCGCTTGGCCTGCAGCGCGGACAGGTAATCGTCGAAACCGTTGCCGGTGACGCGATCCATCAGATGCAGACCGTCGAACGCATCGCGCGCGTAGGCCACGCGGCCGCTTGCATAGGCGGCGACGCAATCGTCCTCAACGTAATTGCGTGTCAGCGCGGCGCCGCCCAGCAATACGGGGATCTCCAGCCCTTGCCGGCTCATCTCCTCGAGGTTCTCGCGCATGATGACGGTGGATTTCACCAGCAGGCCGCTCATGCCTATGGCGTGGGCGCGGTGCTCGCGCGCAGCCTCCACCATGTCCGCCAGCTTCACCTTTATGCCGAGGTTCACCACGCGATAGCCGTTGTTCGTCAGGATGATGTCGACAAGGTTCTTGCCGATGTCGTGCACGTCACCCTTCACGGTGGCCAGCACGATGGTGCCTTTCTCCTGGCCCTCGATGCGCTCCATCATCGGCTCCAGATAGGCCACCGCCGCCTTCATCGTCTCGGCCGATTGCAGCACGAAGGGCAACTGCATCTTGCCGGCGCCGAACAGCTCGCCCACCACCTTCATGCCGCCGAGCAGGATGTCGTTGATGATGGCAAGCGGCTTGTGCGTCTGCAACGCGTCGTCCAGCTCTGCCTCCAGCCCCTTGCGGTCGCCATCGACGATGCGGTCCTTGAGGCGGCCCTCTACCGTGGCACTCTTCACCCGCTTCGTCGCTTCGGCCGCCTTGCGGTCCGCGAAGATGGCAAGCAGGCGCTGCAACGGATCGTAGCCCTCGCGCCTGCGGTCGAAAATCAGGTCTTCGGCCACCTCCACCTCCTCGGCGGAAATCAGATGCAGCGGCCGTATCTTGCTGACGTGGACGATGGCGCCCGTCATGCCGGCGCGCACCGCGTGATCGAGGAACACGCTGTTCAGCACGGCGCGCGCCGCCGGGTTCAGGCCGAAACTCACGTTGGAGAGGCCGAGGATGATCTGGATGTCCGGGAATCGCTCGCGGATCATCCTGATGCCGTCAAGCGTCCACTCCGCCAGTTTGCGGTCGTCCTCGTTTCCCGTAGCGATGGTGAAGGTCAGCGGATCTATCAGCAGATCGCTCTGCGGCAGGCCGTATTTGCCGCAGGCAAACTCTACCAGCCGCGTGGCGATGCGCAGCTTGTCCTCTGCCGTCTTCGCCATGCCCACTTCGTCGATGGTCAGCGCGATCACTGCGGCGCCGAACTTCTTCGCAAGCTTCAGGCGGTCTGTCGCGGCACCCTCGCCATCCTCGAAGTTGATCGAGTTGATGATCGGCTTGCCGCCATGCAGCTTCAGCGCGCTCGCGATCACCGGCGTCTCGGTGCTGTCGATCACCAGCGGTACGTTCACCGAGTTGGTGAAGCGGCGTATCACCTCGTCCATCTCGTATTTCTCGTCGCGTCCCACAAAGGCCGTGCACACGTCGAGAGAGTTGCTGCCCTCGGCCGCCTGGTCGCGGCCCACGCTCACGCAGCCGTCCCAGTCGCCGGCTTCCTGCAGCTCGCGCCACTTCTTGCTGCCGTTGGCGTTGCAGCGCTCGCCGATGGAGAAGAAGCTGTTGTCCTGCCGCAGAGGCGTGGCACTGTACAGGCTCGCCACAGACGGCACCCAATACGATTTCCGCTGAACGGGCGTGGGCCGGAATCCCGCCCCGCGACGACGCAACATCGCGTCCAGCGCCTGGATGTGCGGCACATCGGTCCCGCAGCACCCGCCGATAAGGTTCAGCCCGTCCTCGGCCACGAACCGCTCGACCCAGCTCGCCATCTCGGCCGCCCCGAGCGGATAGCGCGTGGCGCCATCCACCAGCTCCGGCAA
>CAXTVW010000079.1:0-16234 GCA_964247675.1 uncultured Acetobacteraceae bacterium | reverse complement strand
ATGGGCGACCCCGCCAGCATAAGCGCCGAAATCACCGCCGCCGCCTGGCGCCACCTACGCGAAACCGGCCCCGCCTTCATCATACTGGCCGATCCCGCCTGGCTCTCCCCGCACGCCCCCACGCAAACCATAACCACCCCAGCCGAAGCCCGCTTTGCGCAGGCCATACCCGTCCTGCCAATCCCCCTCGCCCGCCCCGCCCACCCCGGCATCCCGAACGGCGCAAACGCGCCCGCCACCATCGCCAGCATCGAGCGCGCCGTCCGCCTCGTCCAGACCGGCGCAGCCAGCGCCGTCGTCACCAACCCGATCGCAAAATCCGTGCTCATGGCAGCCGGCTTTCCGCATCCCGGACACACGGAGTTTCTCGCCGCCCTGACCGGCGCCACCGGCTGCGAGATCATGATGCTCGCCTGCCCGCAACTGCGCGTGGTCCCCGTCACCATCCACGTCTCCCTGCGCGCGGCACTGGACAACCTGAGTACGGCCGCCATCGTGCATGCCGCACGCACAACCCATGCAGCACTCCGCCGCGATTTCGCCATCCCGCAGCCGCGCCTCGCCATCGCCGGCCTCAACCCGCACGCCGGCGAGCAAGGCCGCATGGGCGCCGAGGAATCCGCCATCATCCAGCCCGCCATCGACCAGCTTCGCGCCGACGACATGATCGTGACAGGCCCGCACCCGCCGGACACCATGTTCACCGAACCCGCGCGCGCCCGCTACGACGCGGCGATCTGCATGTACCACGACCAGGCCCTCATCCCGCTGAAGACCATCGACATGAACGGCGGCGTGAACGTGACGCTCGGCCTGCCGATCATCCGCACGTCCCCCGACCACGGCACCGCGTTCGACATCGCCGGCAAGGGCGTGGCCGATCCGTCCAGCCTGATTGCTGCCCTTCGCTTGGCCAGTGATATAGCAAGGAAGCAAGCAGTCCCTTTTTGAAAAAAAGGACCAAAAAACTTTTACTTTCGGAGGCGGGTGTTTCAGCAGCCGCCGACAGGGAGCAAAAGTTTTTTGCTTCTTTTTTCCAAAAAAGAAGGCCTTCCTTGCCTTCTCCCGGAGCCCGCAAAAATGCCCCGCCTAGGCGTAAACATAGACCACGTAGCCACCCTAAGAAACGCCCGCGGCGGCAGCTTCCCCGACCCCCTGGAAGCCGCGCAGATCGCGCTGGACGCAGGTGCTGACGGCATCACCCTCCATTTGCGCGAGGACCGCCGCCACATACACGACCATGACCTAGCCCGTTTCTGCGCCACCCTGACCGCGCCGATAAACCTGGAGATGGCCGCCACGGCCGAGATGGTCGGCATTGCCACCAAGTATAAACCCCACGCCGCCTGCATCGTGCCCGAGCACCGCCGCGAGGTGACGACCGAGGGCGGCCTGGACGCGGCCGGACAATTCGCCACGCTGCAGCCGATCGTGGCCACCCTCCGCGAGGCCGGCATACGCGTGTCTCTCTTCATCGATCCCGATCCGGCGCAACTCCGCGCCGCGGCCGAGCTGGGCGCCCCGGTGGTGGAGCTGCACACCGGCGCCTACGCGCTGGCCCGCCCCGGCGAGCTGCAGCGCCTGACCGAGGCCGCGTCGCTGACCCGGGAGCTCGGCCTGGAATGCCACGCCGGCCACGGCCTGACTTACGAGAACGTAGCCGCCATCGCCGCCTTGCCCGAAGTGGCCGAGCTGAACATCGGCCACTTCCTCATAGGCGCCGCCATCTCGACCGGCCTGGCCGCCGCCGTCCGCGAAATGCGCGCCCGCATGCGAGCCGCCCGCGCGCATTGAAGCAGGAGGCAGAAAAACCGAAAACTTCTGTTCCCGCCGTCTGCGCGTCCCGGAGCCGCACGCCTCAACGTTCCGCGGCAGCGCAGATAAAAGCTTTTTGCTTCTTTTTCTCGAAAAAGAAGGCCTTCCTTCCTTCGGTTTGGCAGAAGAAACGGCATCGTTCAAAACCCCGTAGCAAGGCCTTGCCTTGGCAGCCGAAGCCACGCCTGCTTATTTACCCGCATGCAAATAACCCGCCCCCTCCTGCCCCTAGCGGCAGCCCTGCTCTGCGCCGCCGCGCCGGTCCATGATTTCCTCTCCGTCGCCGTCGCCCCCGATGGCAAGCAGATCGCCTCGATTGAGGGCGACGAGGACGCATCCGGCACGCCGGACATCCAGACCGTCGTCATCCGCTCGACCGACAGCTCGGCCACGGCGGCGGTGGCCCTGCCCTGCGGCAAGGTGCACGACTGCACGCCTTCCTCGCTCGCCTGGGCGCCGGACGGCGCCACGCTCGCCTTCGTGCTGCGCGGCCCCGGCAGCCACGCACGCGCGCTCTATACGGTGAAGCCGGACGGCACCGGCCTGACCAAGACCATGGCCTTCGCCGGCACGATGGGATCGCTGCGCTACGGCCCGCGCGGCCAACTCGCCGTGCTGGCAACGCAGGGCGCCGAAAAGGAAACCGGCGCCGTGGAAGCTGGCGCCGCCCTCACCGGCGAGCTGGGCGGCGACGTGCACGAGCAGCGCCTGGCCATCGTGCAGCCGGACGGCACGCTCCGGTGGGCTTCGCCGCCGGACCTCTACGTCTATGAATTCGACTGGCGGCCGGACGGCGCCGGCTTCGTGGGCACCGCGGCCCCTGGCGACGGCGACAACAACTGGTGGGTGGCCAAGCTCTACGCGTTCGACGCCGCTGCCGCCACAGCGCGCATCCTGCACGCCCCGTCCAGCCCGCAGCAGCAGATGAACCAGCCCGCCGTCTCGCCGGACGGCAAGACCGTCTCCTTCATCGGCGGCCTGATGAGCGATTTCGGCTCGGTCGGCGGCGACGCCTTCGTGCTGAAGCTGGACCAGCCCGACGCCAAACCGATCGACCTGACGCCGAACTGGCACGCCACCGTCACCTCGCTGGCCTGGAGCTGTGACGGCGCGCACCTGGTCGCCTCCCTGCTCGCCGGCGACCAGACCCAGATCGCCCAGATCGAGCCCGCCAGCCCCGCCGCCCAGCCGGTGCCGATGGTCAGCCGCGCCGAATACCTGGACAGCGGCGACGCCCAGTTCACCGGCGACTGCCACACCAAAACCACCGCCACCGTGCACCAGACCTTCACCCACGCGCCGGAGATCGAGGTGGGACCCTTAGGCGACTGGCACGACCTGACGCACGCCAACGCCGGCCAGACCCTGGCCGCCACCGCACAATCCATCACCTGGACCAGCGACAATTTCCACGCGCAAGGCTGGCTGCTGCTCCCGACCGGCGTCGCCGCCGGCGCCAAGCTGCCGATGATCACCTCGGTGCATGGCGGCCCGGCCGCGGCGAACCAGCCACGCTTCGTGGGCCAGGGCTATCACCGCCGCCTGCTCGATGCCGGCTACGCCCTGTTCCAGCCCAACCCGCGCGGCAGCTACGGCCAGGGCGAGGCCTTCACCCGCGCCAACGTGCGCGATTTCGGCCACGGTGATCTGCGTGACATCCTCGCAGGCGTCACCGCCGCCGAACACGCAGCCCCAATCGACGACAAACGCCTCGGCATCACCGGCTGGAGCTACGGCGGCTTCATGACGATGTGGGCGGTAACCCAAACCCAGCGCTTCCGCGCCGCCGTCGCCGGCGCCGGTTTGTCAGACTGGCAGTCCTACTATGGCGAGAACGGCATCGACGCCTGGATGATCCCGTATTTCGGCGCCTCGGTCTATGCCAACCCAGCCGTCTACGCGAAATCCTCGCCGATGACGTTCATCACCCAGGTGCACACGCCCACGCTCGAGGTTGTGGGCGAGAACGACATCGAATGTCCCGCGCCACAGACTGAAGAGTTCTGGCACGCGCTGCACGATCTCGGCGTGCCGACCACCTCTGTCATCTACCCGGGCGAAGGTCATCGCATACGGGATCCCAAGCATATTGCGGACATCGAGCGGCGGGGGGTGGCTTGGTTTGATAAGTATCTCAAGTAAGCAAGGCCTTCTTTTTTGAAAAAAAGAAGCAAAAAACTTTTGCTCCCTGTCGGCGAGTGCTGACGCAGCCGCTGACAGGGAGCCATACTTTCGTCTTGCTTTAGCTGGCAGCCGGCACGGCTGGCGGCGGCGGCGAGTGCTCGGCGGCCCAGATGCGCGCCGGCTCGGTCGGTTTGATCGTGAGCAGGATATACTCGCCAGGCAGTTCGCAAACATGCAGGCCCACGCGCTCGTTTCCGTCACGCGCCTCTTCCCAGCCGTCCAGCAGCGCGCGCCAGGTTCCCGCCGCGCGGCTGCCCTTGCCGAGCAGGCGCCACAGCTTGGCGAGGTGGATGACCAGGAAGCCCTTGTCGCTGACGTCATTCAACAGGGAGGAGAGTTCGTAAGCGTCGTACTTGCTTGCCATGTCGCCTGCCGCCTCCGCTGGAAATTACGCTGCGTAAATAAAAAGTGCAGCAGGTTTTCAGGAAAAACAATCATAAACAGGAAGTCAGGCAAGAAAGCAGTCCTTTCTCAAAAACGGACCAAATTCCTAGTCCTTCGTTAGAAAAGAGGGCCCTCCTTCTCCACTTTTTCAGCCAGCGCCTCGAAATTGGCCACCGTTAGATCCCAATCCCCCGTCTGCGGCCCATTCTCCAGCGGGCGCGGCACGTAACACGTACGCAGTCCACACGCGCGCGCGGCCGCCAGATCGCTCTCATGCGCCGCCACCAGGCATACCTCCTCTGGCCGCAGCGCCAGCACCTCCGCCGTGCGCAGATACGCCTCTGGCATGGGCTTGTAGGCCTGCACTACTTCGGCGCCGAGGATGGCGTCCCAAGGCAGGCCGGCGCGCTTGGCCATGTTCAGCATCAGCAGGATGTTGCCGTTGGACAGCGGCGCGATGATCGCGTGCGGCTTCAGCCGAAGCAGCCCCGGCACCGAGTCCGGCCAAGGATCCAGCCGGTGCCACGCATGGTTGAGGTCCTCGAGTTCGGCGGCCGGAACCCCGCTTTCGGTGATGCCGAATTCCGGCAGTATGGCGGACAGGTTCTCGCGATGCAGCACGTCCAGCCTGGTGAACGGCCGCCGGCCGGAGCGGACCTCCTCCATGGAAGGCGCGTAGCGGCTGCGCCAGGCTGCAGTGAACGCGGTCGGGTCGGCGTCAGACGGTGCATGGCGCGCCAGGAACGGCGCCGCCTCTCGCGCCACGCCCCCGCGCCAATCCACCACGGTGCCGAAAACGTCGAACAGAAAGGCGCCAACGGGAACACGCGCTTGCATCATGGGCCATCCTTTATTTGCCTGGATCAGGGGCGATACCACGCTTCTTGCGCCGTGGTTCTAGCGGCACGCCCGGAACGTCGGAGAAAAGGAAACGCCGCCGCCCGCGTGCCAGACACGCGCAGGCGTGACGGGCCGCTGGCTTGCGCAGAGCGTGCATCCGTTGGAGACAGGCGCCGGTTTTTGGCTGGAGGATGCCGCGATGCGTACACAGGACCTGGCCTACGAGGCAGACGGGCTGCACATGAAAGGCCATCTCTGCCTGCCTGACGGCAAGCCGCGCGGCGCGGTGCTTGTGTTTCCCGAGGCGTTCGGCCTGGCCGCGCACGCAAAAAGCCGGGCTGAGCGGCTGGCTGGCCTGGGATACGCAGCTTTGGCAGGCGACCTACACGGAAACCAATACGTCACCTCCGGGCTGGAAGAGGCGCTCGGCCTGCTTGCGCCGATGCGCGCCGACGTGAGCAAGATCCGCGCGCGCGCCGGGGGCGCGCTGGCAGCTTTCCTGGGCGTGGAAGGTGTCGACGCGGCCAAGATAGCCGCGATCGGCTATTGTTTCGGCGGCACGATGTCGCTGGAGCTGGCACGCGGCGGCGCCGAAATCGCAGGCGTCGTCGGCTTCCATAGCGGGCTGGGAACGCCGGACACGCAGGATGCCCGCCGCATAAAAGGCAAGGTGCTGGTCTGCATCGGTGCAGATGACCCGAGCATCAATGCTGATGCGCGCCGCGCCTTCGAGGAAGAGATGAACGCCGGTCGCGTGAACTGGCAGATGAGCGTGTACGGCGGCACGGTGCACAGCTTCACCAACAAAGAAGCCGACAAATTGGGAAAGCCGGAATTCGCCGCTTACAACAAGCAGGCAGACGAGCGAAGCTGGGCGGAAATGATTTCCTTGTTCGATGAAGTTTTCTGAGAGCGGCTTCCTCTCTACAGAAAAGGTCCAAAGGACTCCTGCTCCCCGCTGCTCAGCTGCGTCCGCTTCTGAAGCAGCGCCGGGCGACTGCACAAGCGGGAGCAAAAAGCTTCTCTCGTAACAAGCGCGCCAGTCCCGGACACGGCCACAGCCGGCTTCTACACCACTACCCACGGAATCAAGTGCAGGAGGCCAAAACTGTTGAACGAGTCCTGGACGCGCTGCGCGTCCAGGACGATCGGTCCGTGTGCTCAGGCTCCGTTCCGTGCTCTCCTCATGTAGAACATCAGGCCGAGCGAGCCGGCAAGCAGCGCCAGGCTGGCAGGTTCCGGCACGGCGGTAGCGTTTGCCGTGATCGAGGCGAAGCTGTTGCCGATGTCGATAGTGCCGTTCAGCAATCCCGTGGTCCCGCTGAGCGTGGCCAACACGTTGTTGAACGAGACGTCAATCGCATTGACGGCAAGCGACTCTCCGGAGGCGGCCGTCCCCGTGAGGACTTCCTTGTTCAGCGTGACCGTCACGCCCAGCGCGTTGAGGATGATGTCGTTCACGCCTGGCACGAACGACGCCCCACCGAGAGCGAGGCCGTTCAGGGTCAGGCCCGCGATGGTCGTGGTACCCGCGTTGGCAAGCGTGCCAAACGGTCCCTGGACGTTGGCGGTTGACTGCACGGAGGTGGCGGTGAGGCCGAGCACGTTCGCCAGGCCATTCAGAATGGCGATGTTGATGCCGTTGACCGTCGCATCGGCGGACGCCATCGCGGACGCCCCGGAAACCGCGCCGGCCGCATCGACCGAGAGCGCGCCGGTGGAGAGCACGCCGGTCACGGAGGCGCTGACCGCCGTGTTGGAGTTGCTGTAAGTCGCGGCGCCATTGCCGGAGGTGAAGGGTAACGGACCGCTGGTAACGGAGACGACCGAGCCGATGGTCGGGGTGAGCGTAAGCGAGACGCTCTCACCCGATGCGTTGCTGGTGAACGGTATGACGGCGGCCTTCGCGGCAGTGGTAGCGAGAGGCAATGCCACAACTGCGGCAAGAAGCGAGGCGGATAGCGATACCCTTTTGGGTTTCAGGAACATGATGTCTTCTCCAGAGAAGCTGCCTACAGTTACGCACGCGATACGGTGGCGAGCGCACCACACCCGGAGGTAGCGTGTCTTGCGCTCCTACTACTGCATACAAACATCATTTCAAGATGCATTCAATATGATTCTTTAACGTTCTGGTTGAGTTACAATTCTCCTGCGCCAGTCTGAGGCGAGGCTGCCGGCGAAGGGACACCGATCTCGTTGGGCCATACGGCAACCCTGCCGGTTGCCGTACGGCCCAGAAGCCCGCGTCACGGCTGATGAAGGTTGCGATCCTGCGCCCGATACACTCGGCGAAGATGGATCTCTGCGCGGCCCTGGTCAGAAGCGAGCCGGCTCGTCCGCGTGGCTACACCAGCCGGCTCTGCAGCACGCTTGCTGCGATGAACCCCGCAAACAAAGGATGCGGCGCAAACGGCTTGCTCTTCAGCTCCGGATGGTATTGCACCCCGATGAACCAGGGATGATCCGGATATTCCACGATCTCCGGCAATACGCCGTCAGGCGACATCCCGGAGAACCGCATGCCCGTCTGCTCCAGCCGCTCCCGGTAATGCACGTTTACTTCGTATCGGTGCCGGTGCCGCTCATGGATGCTCGGCGCGCCGCCATACATGTCGCGCACCAGGGACCCGGCCGACAGCGTGGCGGGATACGCCCCAAGCCGCATCGTGCCGCCCAGATTGCCGCCTTCCGCGCGGCGCTCGATCTCGTTGCCGCGCGCCCATTCGGTCAGCAGGCCCACCACCGCATCGTCGCAGGGCCCGAACTCGCTGGTGCTGGCGTCCGGCAGGCCCGCCAGGTTCCGCGCGCATTCGATCACGGCCATCTGCATGCCGAAACAGATGCCGAAAAACGGAATGCGGCGCTCGCGGGCAAACCGCACGGCCGCGATCTTGCCTTCCGTGCCGCGTTCCCCGAATCCGCCAGGCACCAATATACCGTGCACGTCCTCCAGCCGCGCCACCGCGTCCGGCGTCTCGAAAATCTGGCTGTCCACCCAATCGAGTTTCACCCGCACGCGATTCGCGATGCCGCCATGCGCAAGCGCCTCGGCCAGGCTCTTGTAGCTATCGAGCAGGTTTATGTATTTGCCGACGATCGCGATCCGCACCTCGCCTTCCGGCGCGCGCACGATGTTTACGATGCGTTGCCACCGCTCGATATTTGGCGATTCCTCGAACGGCAGCGCAAAATGCCGAAGCACTTCGCGATCCATCCCCTGCTCATGGTAGCTGATCGGCACGGCATAGATCGTATCCGCGTCCAGCGCAGGCACCACGGCGGACACACGCACGTTGCAGAAGCTGGCGATCTTGCGCCGTTCGTTCTCCGGTATCGGCCGATCGCACCGGCACAGCAGCATCTGCGGCTGGATGCCCACGTTGAGCAATTCCTTCACGCTGTGCTGCGTGGGCTTCGTCTTCAGCTCGCCGGCACTCGGAATGTAGGGCACCAGCGTGAGGTGGACGAACATCGTCTCGTCGGGCCCCAGCTCGTTGCCAAGCTGGCGGATTGCCTCAAGGAACGGCAGGCTTTCGATGTCGCCCACCGTGCCGCCGATCTCGATCAGGCAGAAATCGAGGTCGCCGGTCTCGCGTGTGATCGCCTCCTTGATCGCGTCGGTTATGTGCGGAATCACCTGCACCGTGGCGCCGAGATAATCGCCCCGCCGCTCGCGCGCGATCACTTCGGAATAGATCCGTCCCGTCGTCGCGTTATCCGCTTTGGTGGCGGACACGCCGGTAAACCGCTCGTAATGGCCGAGGTCGAGGTCGGTCTCGGCGCCATCGTCGGTCACGAACACCTCGCCGTGCTGGTACGGGCTCATCGTCCCGGGATCCACGTTCAAATAAGGGTCCAGCTTGCGCAGACGCACGCGGTAGCCGCGGGCCTGCAGAAGAGCGGCCAGCGCCGCGCTCGCGATGCCTTTGCCGAGGGAGGACACCACGCCGCCGGTGATGAATACGAACCGCGTCATGGGAGGGTGTTCTAGAGGGAAAGCGGGAAAGAAAGAAAGCAGTCCTTTTTTGCAAAAAAGGACCAAAAAACTTTTATCTCCCCGCCTGCATCAACGCACGCGCCTGTTCTGCAACCGCGCGCACCGGCAGAATCAGCGCGCGCGCCAATGCAGGCGGGGAGACAAAAGTTTTTTGCTTCTTTTTTTCAAAAAAGAAGGCCTTCCTTAACCCGCTCAGCCGCAATCACCCCCGCCCGGTAAGCTCCCGCCACCGTCCCGCAAAGCCCGTCCGGTGCCACCGCCTCCCCGGCATAATACAGACGCTCCCACCAAGGCCGCCCCAGGGCCGCACGTGCCCCGGCCTGGCCAGGCCGCGCATAAGCATAGGCGCCGCGGTGCAGCGGATCGGCGCCCCAGCCCGTCATGAACGCCGCCGCCGCGAAAGCATCCCCGACCGGCCGGTTCAGCGTCTCCGCCAAATCCGCCCGCATGAACGCGCCAGCCTCCGCGGCACTGTGCGCGAAGGACCAGGCAGCCGCGCCACCAACATAGCCCACGGCGAACGGCGCCCCATCCGGCCAGAAGGACGTCGAGAGGAACGGCGCCCCGCGCGCGGCCAGACGCCGGAACACCCCGGTATCCGGCGCCAGGCCCAGGCGGTCCTGCGACGCCGCCTGCAGAACGACCTTGCTCAGCAGACCCATCGGCAGCCCGTCGAGCGCCGCGACCGTCTCCGGCGGCAGCGCGGGCATAAAGGCGATCTGCCCAGCCCGCAGCACGCCGGTACTCACGGTGAGTATGGCCGCCGAAGCGGTGAAGCCACCCGCGCTGGTCTGCAGCCGAACGCACCGCGGCGCGACTGCGATGGCGCTGACAACCGTGTTCAGCCGGGCCGGCGTGGGAAACAGCCGTGCGATCAACCCGCCAAGCCCCAGCGGCGAGACGTAGTTCTCCCCGTCCAGCGCGTTGGCGTGCCAGTCGGCCAGACTAAGGTCGGTCGCGTCGGCAGCCGCGATGATCGCGCCTTCCCAGGACTCGATGGTCGCCGTCCAGGGCTCGCCAGCGATCGGTGCCGCCGCTTCGGCAAGGCTGCAATCGGGGCCGCTCCCGAGCCGCCCAGTAACAGCCTTCTCCCACGCCTGCTCGGCGGCTTCGTAGGCCGCAAGGTCGGCCCGCGGACTCACGGGATCGACCACATGCATGCGATCGTCCCAGGGCTTGTCCGGATGCACGTCCTGCCCGGCCGCCCGCGCCAGCGTCACAAGCGGGTTGCGATGCGCCGCGTGGAACCACTGCGCCCCGTGGTCGAAAGCATGGCCGGCGATCGAAGTGGTGTAGGCGCGGCCGCCGACATGCGCCGCCGCCTCCAGCAGCTCAACGCGCAGCCCGGCCGCGCGCAGGCTGGTCGCCGCGGCAAGGCCCGCAACCCCTGCCCCGATTATCGCAACGTCGGTGTCCGTGGGCGTGCTGGCCGAAGCCAGCACCGTCACTTCTGCGGAACCTTGGGGCTCGGGGCAGGCGCCGGCTTGGCCGGCGTGTGCAAGGCGGGCGCCGAAGCGGAAGGAGTCGGCGCCAATATGTCGCGGCCTGCGCCGTTGGTGCCCTTGTTCAGCAGCGCCAGGCTAAGCGAGATCGTGAAGAACAGCGCCGCGAGTATGGCCGTCGTGCGGGTGAGCAGGTTCGCCGTCCCGCGGCCGCTCATGAACGCACCCATGCCCTGGGTGGAGCCAATACCAAGCCCGCCACCCTCGCTGCGCTGGATCAGCACGACGCCGATCATCGCCAGGGTGATGAACAGGTGCAGGACGCGAAGCACAGGGGTGAGGGTGGCGAGGGCTGTCATGGTGGCCTTGGGTGCGAAGGCGGCGTTCTACAGGGGTGTGACGGCGTTGGGAAGTAAGGCAAAGCCAGCAGCCCTTTTATGAAAAAGGGCCAAAAACTTCGCTCCCTCTCACGCGCGAGCGTGCTCTCGCTTAACTGGCGAGCTTACTCTCTGGCCGCCCGAGCAATGGCGGCAAAACTCGCCGCGTTCAGCGAAGCCCCGCCCACCAGCGCCCCGCCCACCTCCGGCACCGCCAGCAGCTCCCTCGCGTTCTCCGGCTTCACCGACCCGCCATACAATATGCGCAACGCCCGCCCGCCGTCGCCAAGCCGCGTCACCAGCGCCTCGCGTATGTGGCTATGAACGCTCGCCACCTCGTCCAGCGTAGGCGTGCGCCCGGTGCCGATTGCCCAGATCGGCTCGTAGGCGACGATGCCGTTGAACCCGTCCGGCAGGCTTTCGACGATCTGGCGGCCGACCACGGCAATCTCCCGGCCTGCATCGCGCTCGGCCTCCGTCTCGCCCACGCACACGATAGGGATTAGCCCGGCCCGCGCGGCCGCGCCGGCCTTGGCGAGAACCTGTAAGTTCGTTTCGTGATGGTTCTGCCGCCGCTCCGAATGGCCGAGGATGACGGCCAGGCATCCGGCATCCGCCAGCATCTCCGCCGAGATGTCGCCGGTATGGGCGCCACGAGACTCCGCCGCGCAGTCCTGCCCGCCTACGGCCACGGACGTCTCGCCCAGGAAGTCGGCCACCAGGCCGATCTGGGTGAAAGGCGGACAGACGAGAAGATCGCAGGCGATGCCGGCCACCAGATCGCGCAGCTCGGCGGCCAGGCTGGCGGCCTCCGCCATCAGGCCGTTCATCTTCCAGTTCCCGGCGATCAGTTGGCGCATGGCGGGCTTCTATCCGGTTGGCGCGCGCCGCTGCAAATGATCGTTGCGAAAGTAAGCAAGGCCTTCTTTTTTGAAAAAAAGAAGCAAAAAACTTTTACCCCGACGCTGTGTCGCCAGCTTGTTCTAAGCCGGAATCAACCGGCACTCTTCGTTTCGAGAAAACAGCGCGGAAGTCAGCCAAGGTCGCCGACAGGGAGCAAAAGTTTTTTGCTTCTTTTTTTCAAAAAAGAAGGCCTTGCTTCCTTGCCTAAATAGGCGGCGCCCCAGCCCGGGAAACGGACATCGCCTTCATCACCTTCACCTCCACCCCCGAAGGCGCCGCGAACCGGGAGACATCCTGGTCCCCATCACGCTCCCAGACGAACATTGGGTCGCCCGCGATATTCCGCCGCACCGTCGCCGTACCCACAACGCGCCCGCCCCGGCTGGTGACGAACACGCCGTGGCAGGACACGCTCTGGTCGCCCGCATGGGCGTACACCGTCGTCATGTGCTCGATGTCGATCACCCGGACCGACGCCTCCTTCATCGTGTCCAGCCCGTCCCAGCCCTCCATCACCATCTTGGCCGTTTTCGGATCGTGACAGACATTGTCCGGCGCGTTCTCGTCGCGCACCAGCCGCACATAGGCATCCCGCCGGCGCGCCTCGGCCTCCTGCTGTTCCTTCTGCGCGTCGGCGCGCGACTGCTCGCGCCGGTGCCGCACGCGCGCCTCGGCCACCACGGCCTGATGCGCCGCCTGCACGTGCTGCGCCTCCGCGGCAGCCCGGGCCGCCGCATCCTTCGCGTCGGCCACCTGTTTCTGCTGCGCGGCATCCGCCGCCGCGTGGTCGGCCGCCGCCTTCTGCCGGGCGTTGTATTCCGCCCATTGCGCCCGCCGCTCGGCCACGCAGGCCTGCGCCCGCTGCTGCTGCGTCAACTGCCCGATCAGGCCGATCAACGGATTACCATAGCCTGAAGCCTGCACCGGCGCGCACGGATCAGCCGCCCGCGCGCCTGCCATGGACAAGGCGAAGGCACTTGCGGCCAGAACCCCTAGGAAAACCCCGCGCATCCCGCGCTCCCACACATTAACGTCACGAAACGATATGCAGAAGTGGTTTGAAATTCAAGCGAAATGAAAGCAAGCAAGCAGTCCTTTTTTGAAAAAAAGGACCAAAAAACTTTTGTCTCTCCGCATCTGCAGCAGACGGATTCTTCAGGACACGCCGAAGCGCTGAACCGGCGAACGGGACAAAAGTCTTTTGCTTCTTTTCTTCAGAAAAGAAGGCCTTTCTTACTTGCCTTCCCCCGACACCCGCCCCGACCGGCAAGCATCGCTGCAATATTTAACCTCGTCCCAAACCTTCGCCCACTTCTTGCGCCAAACAAACGGCCGCTTGCACACCACGCAAACCTTCACCGGCAGGTCCGCCTTCTTGCGCATCCGGCTCAGTTTGCGTGCACCCGCAGCACACCGTCCGCCTCACGCACCTGCGTCAGCTCGCCGCGCTGCCGCATGTAGTTCACGTGCGCCAACACCTCGCCGAACGCGAACCCTGTCTGGTGCGCGTCCATCTGCCGCTTGAACAGCACCGGCAGCAGATCGGCGGCCGTGCGCGGCGCCATGCGTGTCGCCTCCGCAATCAGCGTGCACCGCGCGGCATGATGCTGCGCCAATTCGCCCAGCCGCGTGTGCAGACCGGTGAACGGCACCCCGTGCCCGGGCAGCACCAGCACATCGCCCGGAACAGCCCGCTCCAGATCAGCCAAAGACGCCAGGTACTCCCCAAGCGGGTTGGCGTCCGGCTCCATCGCGCCCACGGAGATGTTGGGCGAAATCCGCAGCAGCACCTGGTCGGCCGGTAAGAACAGCCCGTCCGCCGCGCAATGCAGCATCCCCTGCTCCGGCGCATGCCCGCCGCCCGTGTGCACGCCGAACTCCCGCCCACCGATGCGCAGCGTCTCGCCCGCCACCAGGCGATGGAACCGCGTGGGCAACCCCGTCACCAGCTTCAGGTAGCCATGCCCATCGCCCGCCACGCGACCGCCGGCGTCCACCTCCAACCCACGTTCGGTGTAGAAGCCCGGGTCCGGGGCCATCACCCGGTCCTCCAGAACCCGCGTCATCAGGAACTCGGACCGCGGCATCGATAGCGGCGCATCGAAACGCTGCGTCAGCCATCCAACCAGCCCCACGTGGTCCGGATGGAAATGCGAGCACACGATGCGGGTCAGTCGCTGGCCGTGCAGCGCGCCGGCAAACACGCTCTCCCACGCCGCCCGGGTCACATCGTCGCCCAGCCCGGTATCGAACGCCGCCCAGCCGCCCTCGTCCTCGATCAGGTACACGTTCACGTGGTTCAGCAGGAACGGCAGCGCAAACCGCACCCACAGCACTCCACGCGCCACCTCCCGCACGCGCCCCGGCTCGGGCGGTTCGGGAAACGGCGTGTGGATGGTGACGGCAGGGCTGTGGTCGGGCATGGCAGAACCCTACGGTTTGCCGCGCCGCAGCACAAACCGCCTGCGCGTGACCGGCGCTACGGCGTCTCGTACCCCGAGATGAAGCAGCCGTCGCTGGCCCCGCTCACCACGTTGCTGCTGCCGGCCACGCTGACCTCCGGCCGGTCGCCGGCCTTCACCGTGAACAGCGTGGCCAGGTTGGCGATGGCGCGAACGTTGGAGCCCGCCAACAGGGGGGTCGCGGGAATGAAGTCGATCGAGACGGGGGCCTTTGCCGAGGTGAGCAGCATCGTATAGATACCGCCCTGCTCGCCGGACGTGGTGATGCTGCAGGAAATGTGCTGGATTGTCAGCGTCTCGCCGGCGGCCACGATGGGAAACCCAAGTTTACAGGCGGTGTCGCCGTTGCACACCGTATCCGCCACGTTGGCCTGATACGGCGTTGTGGCCATCGCCGCGGCAGCGGCAGAACAAAAAGCCAGTACCGCTGGAACGAGAATCGATTTCATAGGAGCCCCGCGTTGATTGCTGCGGTGCAATACATACCGAAAGGCTGATCGGCAATCGGCTGGCTTCCGCACCAAGTCCCACCCGGCTATAGCCCGCCACACATGGACGACCTCACCCCCCCACACCCGGCCCTGCTCCCCGCCGGCCTGCGAGACCTCCTGCCGCCGGACGCCCAGACCGAGGCCGCCGCCGTCGAAACCCTCATGGCCGTCTTCGCCAGCCACGGCTACACCCGCGTAAAACCCCCGCTGCTCGAATTTGAGGACAGCCTGCTCGCCGGCGCCGGCGCCGCCCTCTCCGACCAGGTGTTCCGCGTCCTGGACCCCGACAGCCACCGCATGATGGCGCTCCGCGCCGACATCACCCCGCAAGTCGCCCGCATCGCCGCCACCCGCCTCGCCGGCGCCCCCCGCCCGCTCCGCCTCTCCTACGCCGCCGAATGCATACGCGCCCGCGCCACCTTCGACACCGACCGCCAGGTCCCCCAAGCCGGCATCGAGCTCCTAGGCGCCGACACCCCGCAAGCCGACGCCGAAGCCATGCTCGTCGCCGCCGAAGCCCTCGCCGCCCTGGGCCTTACCCGAATCAGCCTGGACCTGACCCTTCCCACCCTCGCCCCCGCCCTCCTGGCCGCCGCAAACGTCGAAGGCCCACGCGCCAAAACCCTGGCCCGCGCGCTGGACCGCAAGGACGCCGCCGCCATCACCGAACACGCCGGCCCGCTGGCCCCCATGCTCAACACGCTCCTGCTCGCCGCCGGCCCCGCCCAGCCCGCCCTCGCCGCTCTCACCGCCGTCCAACTCCCCCCGCCCCAGCGCGCGCTGGCCGAGCGCCTCGCCGAAGTCGTCCACCTGCTGACCACCCAAGCCCCCCACATACGCGTCACGATCGACCCGCTGGAGTTCCGCGGCTTCCGCTACCACACCGGCATCGCCGTCACCGTCTTCGCACCTGGCCGCCACGAGGAACTGGGCCGCGGCGGCCGCTACCTCTCTGGCGAAAGCGAGCCCGCCACGGGCGTCACTCTCTTCGCCGGCGCCGTCCTGCGCGCCGCCCCGGCGACCGCGCCCCGCCCAACCGTCTTCCTCCCGCTCGATACGGACCAGGCCGCCGCCCGCGCCCTGCGCGCCCAAGGCTTCGCCACCGTTGCGGCTCTGGACCAAAACTGCGATGCGGTGCGGCTTGGGTGCTCGCACATTTTCGAAAACGGCGAGGCGCGAACGGTAAGGAAGTAAGCAAGGCCTTCTTTTTTGAAAAAAAGAAGCAAAAAACTTTTATCTCCCACGCTGGTCCACCGCCTCGTTTCCTCCGGATAAACGCGACTGCCGCAAATGCGGGGTAGCAAAAGTTTTTTGGTTCTTTTTTTCAAAAAAGAAC
>CAXTVW010000078.1:0-16320 GCA_964247675.1 uncultured Acetobacteraceae bacterium | reverse complement strand
CCACTACGTCGTCCACGGCCGCGCCGAGGGCCGCGTATGGTAGCACCCCTCCGCCACCTCTTCCCGCCCCGCGCCGCCGCCTACGACCCCACCCGCCCCCTCGCCTTCATGCACGTCCCCAAAACCGCCGGCTCCAGCCTGATCGCCGCCCTGGTCAAGGCACTCCGCCCCGCCACCGTCGTCTCCGGCTTCGACACCGTCCTGTTCGGCGCCTTCACCAACTTCCCCAGCCTGGACCCCACCCTAGCCGCCCAGATCCACCAGCCAGACGCCCGCCTCCCGCAAGCCCCCCTGCTCGCCGGCCACATGGCCTACGCCACGCTCCGCCAAGCCGCCCCCGCCGCCCAGCTCATCACCGTCCTGCGCGAACCCATATCCCGCCTGCTCTCCCACTGGCTGTTCTGGCGCGGCCACACGGACGAGCGCCTGCAACCCTGGGGCGCCTGGGCCGAGATGGTGAAGCTCGCCCGCCTGCCTCTGTCGGACTTCCTCGCCGCCCCCGCTCTCGCCTGCCAGCACGACAACCTGGCCGTCCGCATGCTCCTCTGGCCACACAAACTGATCCCGAACGACGGCTTCATCGCCCCGTCCGCCGACCGCCCCCTATTGGCGCAAGCCCTGCGCCACCTGGACCGCCTGGCTTTCACCGGCGTCGTGGAAGACGCCAACCTAGCGCAAAACCTCGCGCACTTCCTAAATCGCCCGCTGACCATTCCAACCGAAAACCGCACAGTGCCGTTGCAGGCGCATCTGCGCGGCACACTGCACGAACACCTCACCCCCCAAGCCTGCGCCCGCCTGCACAGCCTCTCGCGCCTCGACCGCATCCTCTGGCGCACGATCGTGAAAAAAACCTGTCCAACCCGCGATCCTCTGCAACTGCAAGAGGAAACGCTGCTGCGCAATGTCGCCCGCTTCACAGACCTGATGGCCGGTGAATGTGCGCAAAGTTAGCAAGCAGTCCTTTTTTGAAAAAAAGGACCAAAAAACTTTTGCGCCCCCGCCTGCATGAAAGCCGCGTCTGCTTCTGCCAATGCGCAATCTCGCAAGAACGCTCAAAGCCGCAACGCCAGCGCAGGGAGCAAAAGTTTTTTGCTTCTTTTTTTCAAAAAAGAAGGCCTTCCTTACTTTCGCCGAACCCAAACTCCCGCCACCACCCCAGCCGCCACCGCCGCCGGCCAAAGATCGATCAACCCGAACCGCGCATACATCCAAGCTCCAAACAGCACGCCCGCCACAAACCCCATCCATCGCGTCAGCGGCGCCACCCAGCCAAACCGCTCGCCACCGAGAAGCGAGCCGGCCACCGCCTGGCCAAACGTCACCAGCGTGCCCGTCATGTAGGTGAGCGGGATGCTGACCTTCCCGTCCCGCTCGAATACGTTGTTCATCGCCCCCATCCCGACCGCCATCAGGCAGGCTGCCAAGACCGGCCGGCCCGCACCCCCAGATGCCGCGCTGACGGCAAGCAAGCCCGCCACGATGCCCAGGTTGACGGCCGGCCGGCGCCTGTCGTTCCCCCCGCCGATCACACCCCCGCCAATCACACCCCCCACGAAGCAGGCGATCAGCCCACCAGCCAGGGCAGCGCTTCGCTCGCCCTGCACCAGCCCCACGCCCAGCCGCGTCGAGTTACCGCTCATGAAGGAGACGAAGAACCCGCCTGTCGCCCCGAACCCGGACGCATCCACGTATCCCGCCAGCCCGGCAAGCAAGCCCGCCATCACCTGCACGCGCCTTTCCCGGGAGGCCATGCCCGCCGCCCCGAAACCGCCGCGTCAGCCCGCGGCCAGGTAGCGCGCCGTCAGATGCCGCTCGAATGCCCCTGCATCCAGCTTCCGCCCGGTCGCAGCGGCAAGCAAGTCCGAAAACCCCAGCCGGCTCCCCTGCGCGTGCACATGCCGGCCGAGCCAGCCAACCAGCGGCGACAGATTTCCCTGGGCCAGCGCCCGGTCCAGCTCCGGCAACGCGTCGCGGGCGGCTGCCATCAGCTGCGCCGCGGCCATCGCACCCAGCGTATAGGACGGAAAATACCCGAACAGGCCGTCGTACCAGTGGATGTCCTGCAGGCAGCCAAGCCGGTCATCGGGCGGGCGAATGCCCAGCAACGCCTGCAACGAATCGCTCCAGGCACCCGGCAGGTCGCGCACCGCCAGATCCCCGGCGATCAGCGCGCGCTCCAGCCGGTAGCGCATGATCACATGCGCCGGGTAGGTCAGCTCGTCCGCATCCACGCGTATGAACCCGCGCGACACGCGCCGCCACAGCCGCGCCAGATTGGCCGGCGTGGTGGCCGCCCCGGCGCCACCGAACGCGGAGACCAGCTCGCCGGACAGCCAGCCCAGATAGGCGTCGGAGCGCGCCGCCTGCATCTCGATGATCAGCGACTGGCTTTCATGCGCCGCCATGCCGGCTGCAGCACCCACCGGCTGGCGCGCCCAGGCGGCAGGCAGCCCGCGCTCGTACAGCCCATGCCCCGTCTCGTGCAGCACGCCCATGATCGCCTGCGCCGGATCAGTCTCGTCGTAGCGCGTGGTGATACGCACGTCCGCCGGCGTGCCGCCGCAGAACGGGTGCAGCGAGCGGTCCAGCCTGGCATGGGCAAAATCCAGCCCGGCGCGCGCCGCCAGGTTGCGGCAAAGCGCCTCCTGCGCGGCCGCCGGAAACGCGCCCTCCAGCCGCATCGCGGCCGGACGGCTGGCTTGCAGCTCTTCTGCCCGCGGCAGCGCATCCGACAGAAAAGTCTCGAGCCGGGCAAACACCGGGTCCAGCTCGGCCGTGGTGATGCCGCGCTGGTAGCCGTCCATCAGCGCGTCATACGGCGCCAGGCCAAGCGGGCCGGAAAGCGCGGACGCACGCGCCTGCGCCAGCCGCACGACTTCCTCCAGGAGCGGCGCCACGCTGGCGAAATCCGCCTCCGCCCTGGCGCCGCGCCAAACCGTCTCGCAAGCCAGGCTGGCGCGTGTCTCTGCCTCCACCAAATCAGCCGGCAAGGCGGTCGCGCGAAGATGCGCCTGGCGCATCAGCGAGAGGTTGGCCGCCTCCCATCCGTCCGCGGGCGAGCGCGCCTCCGCCAGGTCGTCCGCCACACGCGGCTCCGTCAGCATCTCGTGCGCCACACCGGCCAGCACGGCGAGCTGGTCGCCCCGGCTGGCCGCACCGCCCGCCGGCATCATGGTGTTGGCATCCCAGCCAAGCATCTCGCCGGCTTCGGACAGGGTGGCGATGCGCGCGAAGCGGGCCGTGAGACGCTGGTATGCAGACATGAAAAGAAAGTAAGCAGTTCTTTTTTGAAAAAAAGAAGCAAAAAACTTTTGCTCTCTGTCGGCGCATGTTTCAACAACCGCCGACAGGGAGCAAAAGTCTTTTGCTTCTTTATCTACAGAAAAGAAGGCCTTCCTTCCTTTGCGCATAGGCATCGACTTCGGTGGCACAAAGATCGAAATAGTCGCCTTGGGAAAAGGCAACCGCGAACTCCTGCGCCGCCGCGTGCCCAACCCGCGAACCTACGAAGCCGCCATCGCCTGCGTGCAAGCACTGGTGCACAACGCCGAGACCGAGCTGGGCATGACAGGCACGGTAGGCGTCGGCATCCCCGGCGCCATCAGCCCCGCCACCGGCCTGGTGCTGAACGCAAACTCGGTCTGGATGAACGACCACCCTTTCGATCGTGACCTGTCGGCGGCACTCGGCCGCGCGGTGCGGCTGGAAAACGACGCCAACTGCTTCGCTCTGTCCGAAGCGGCGGATGGCGCGGCATCCGGCTACCGCGTGGTGTTCGGCGTGATCCTGGGTACAGGCTGCGGTGGCGGGCTCGTGGTGGATGGCGCCGTGCTGCCGGGCCGCAACCGCATCTGCGGCGAATGGGGCCACACGCCCCTACCCTGGCCCGCGCCGGAGGACCTGCCCTACCCCGTCTGCTTCTGCCGCAACACCGGCTGCATCGAACGCTACATCGCCGGGCCATCACTCGCCGCCGATTGCGATGGGCCCGGCCACGCCGATGCGAGCGGCCTGCCCGCCCGCGCCGCCGCCGGCGAGGCGCGCGCCGCCGCGGCGCTGGCGCGGCACGCGGACCGCACCGCCCGCGCGCTTGCGATAATCGTCAACATCCTGGACCCGGACGCCATCGTCATCGGCGGCGGCCTGTCGAACATGGAGCATCTCTACACGCAAATGCCTGCGCTGCTGCCCCGCCATGTCAACGCACACGGCATGTCCACGCCCGTGTTGCGCAGCCTCCACGGAGACAGTTCGGGAGTCCGCGGCGCCGCCTGGCTTTGGCCGGAAACAGGTGAGGCGCGCACGATCCGACGTAATTGAAGAAAAGCAAGGCCTTCTTTTTTGAAAAAAAGAAGCAAAAAACTTTTGATCCGGCTGTCGCGGACTTGTCTGGAAATCCGCGACAGCTTTGCTCCTTCTTTTGAAGAAGTAGGCCTTGCCTTAACTCTTGCTGTCCAACCCCCGCTGCTTCAGCAAAGGCGCGGTATCCGGATCATGCCCGCGGAACGCGCGATACAGCGCCATCGGATCCGCCGTGTGCCCAGGGGCCAGCATCATGTCGCGAAAGCGCTGGCCGTTCGCGCGCGTCAGGCCGCCATGCTCAGTGAACCAGGCATACGCGTCGTCGTCCAGCACCTCGCCCCACAGATACGCGTAGTAGCCGGACGCATAACCGCCCGCCCAGATGTGGGAAAAATAGGTGGTGCGGTAGCGCGGCGGCACGGTCGCCAGGTCGATGTCGTGTTTCTTCAGCGCCGCCGCCTCGAAACTGTCGGGCGTCTGCAACGGCGCACCGGCGGGCAGGCTGTGCCACTCCAGATCCAACAGCGCCGCGGCCAGATACTCGGTCAGCATGTAGCCCTGGTTGAACGTCTTCGCCCGCTTGATCTTGTCCACCATCTCGGCCGGCATCGGCGCACCCGTCTGGTAGTGGTGCGCGTAGTTGGCGAACACGGTGGCATCCAGCGCCCAATGCTCGTTGAACTGCGAGGGGAACTCCACCACGTCGCGCGGCACCGCGAAGCCGTTCTGGCTGGGGAAATGCTGGTTGCTGAAGATCGCGTGCAGCGCGTGTCCGAATTCGTGGAACATCGTCGTCACGTCATCGAAGCTGATCAGCGCCGGCTGCCCGGAAGCAGGCTTGCTGAAGCTCATCACGTTCACCACGACCGGTTTCAGGCCGAGCAGTCCGGAGGGCGGCACGAACTCGTCGCACCAGGCGCCGCCCTGCTTGTTCGGCCGCGCGAAATAGTCGCCATAGAACAGGGCAATCGGCGTGCCGTCCGCGTCGAACACTTCGAACGTCCGCACATCCGGCTGGTACAGCGGAATGTCGTGGCGTTCCTTGAACGTCACGCCATACAGCTTGTTCGCGGCGAAGAACACGCCGTCATGCAGCACGCGATCCAGCTCGAAATACGGGCGCACCTGCGCCTCGTCGAGGTCGTATTTCTGTTTGCGAACCTGCTCGGAATACAGGTTCCAGTCATACGATGCGAGCTTGAAGCCGCCATGCTGCGCATCGATGATCGCCTGCATGTCGGCCGCCTCGCCGCGCGCCTTGGCGGTCGCGCCAGGCACCAGGCTGTCCAGGAGCTTCATCGCGGCGGCAGGGTTCTTCGCCATCTGGTCATCCAGCGCGTAGGCCGAGAAGCTGTCGAAACCCATCAGCTTGGCCTTGTCCGCGCGCAGCCTGGCCAGTTGCGCCACCAGGTCGCGCACGTCATTCGGCCCAGGTCCGTCGCCACGAGTCTCCGACGCCGCCATGATGCGCGCGCGCAGCGCGCGGTCCGTCAACTTGGCAAGCGGCGGCTGCTGCGTGGTGTTGCGCAGCGGCAGCACGTATTTGCCGGGATGTCCGCGCGTCTTGCCGGCTTCCGCCGCCGAACCGACCGCTGCCGGATCGAGGCCCGCCAGTTCGGATACGTCATCGACGACAACAGCGCCGCCCGCCGTCGCCGCCAGCAGCTTTTGCTGAAACGACGTCTGCAGCACGGTGATCTGCTGGTTCAGCGTGCGCAGCCGCGCCTGGTCCGCCGGCGCCAGCGCCGCACCGGCATGCACGAACTCCTTATAAGTCTGCTCGAGCAGATAGAGCGATTTCGCATCCAAGCCGAGCGAAGCGCGCCTTTCATGAACGGCGCGCACGCGCGCAAAAAGCTGCGGGTTGAGGTAGATGCCGTCCTGATGCGCCTGCAGCTTCGGATCGATCTCGCTCTTGGCCTTGTCCAGCGCATCATCCGTGTTGGATTGCGTGATGTTGCCGAAGATCTGGGACACGCGGGTCAGCAGCGCGCCGGACCGCTCCATCGCCACGATCGTGTTGTCGAAATCCGGCGCCGCGCGGCTGCCGGCGATGGCCGCGATCTCGGCATCATGCGCGCGCATCGCGGCGTCGATCGCCGGCGCGTAATCGGCGTCGTGTATCTTGTCGAAAGGCGGCGCCTGGTAGGGCAGCGTGCTCGGCGCCAGCAGCGGGTTGAAAGGCGCGTCCGCGAGCGCAGTGCCGAGCCCTCCCATCACCAAAGCGGGGGCAAATAGAGAGCTGGTCAGCGCGCGTGCGGTCATCGGCGGAGTTGTTCCTGGTCTATGCGGCGCCGACCCTAACCGGCGTCCCAGGCCGCGTCACCCCGCAGGCACCGTACGCCGGCCCAGCGCGCGCGCCACGGCATAGATCGCCAGGCTCGCAACCACCACGGCAACCAGGCCCAGTATCTCCCTCCAGGGTGCCAGGCACACCAGCACCACCATCGCCGCCATGCCGCCCACCGCCACGGCCGGCAGCAATGCAAAACTCACCGGCGGCCCTAGCTCCGCCACGCCGCGCCGGTGCAACACCCACGCCGCCCAGCAGCCGAGGAAATACAGCCCCGCCGTGTTCAGCGCCGAGGCCACGATCAGCGCGGTAAAGCTGCCGGACAACGCCAGCCCCGCGGCCAGCGCGCTATGCGCGATGATCGCCACATCGGGCGCCGCCGTACGCGGGCTGGCCCGCCCCAGCGCCCCGGGCAGCAACCCGTCGCGCGCGAAAGCGAACAGGATGCGCGGCGCCCCCAATATGTCGCTGCCCAGCCACGCCAGCATGGACAGGCCCGCGCCGCCCACCAGGATCGCGCGCGCGACCGGCCCGACACGCGCGGCCGCCGCGGCCAACGGCGCCGCCTGGCCGGACAGCCCCGCCCCCAGCAGCCCCTGCGCCACAACCTGTATGGCCACATACAGCACGGCCACCAGCCCCATCGAGCCGAACAGCGCCCGCGGCACGTTCCGATTTCCGTCCACCACCTCGCCGCTCGCCGAAAGCGGCGTCTCCATGCCGCTGAACGCGAACACGCCGAGTATCACCGCTTCCGCCAGGCCATGCGTGGACTTCGCCGCCAGCGCCGGCGCCGGCGCCACCGCGCCGGTCAGCAGGACCGCCGCGCCCACACCCACGAACAGCAGCAGCGGCACCATCTTCACCGCGGTCACCACCGATATCACCCAGGACGCCTCGCGCACCCCGCGCAGGTTGATCGCCGCGATCCCCCCGATCGCCAGCAGGATCACCACCGCGCGCCCAGGCCCGGCCGCCACCTGCGGCACCACCGTGCCAAGCGTGGAAGCGAACGCCCCGGCGATGCCGCCGCACGCCAGCACGCTCGCCATCCAGGTGAGTATCCCGCAGACGAACCCCGTCAGCGGGCCCAGCGTCGCCGCCACGGTGCTGTACACGCCGCCCGTGGACGGCATGCGGCTGCCCGCCTCGGCAAAGCACAACACCACCAGCGCCATCACCGCCGCGCACACGATGTATGCGATGGGCGCCTGCGCGCCGGCGGCCTGCGCCATGGCGGCGGGCAGGCTGAAGATGCCGGCGCCAACCACGCCGTTGAGGATCGCGGCGCCCATGCCCCAGGCGGTCATTTCACGCTTCAGGCCGGGTTCGTTCATAGGGGGAAAGGAAGAAAGCACTTCTTTTTTGAAAAAAAGAAGCAAAAAACTTTTATTCCCTCGCATCCGACCAAAGCGGCCCGCCCCACACGGCGCGACAGCGGAGTAAAAGTTTTTTGCTTCTTTTTTTCAAAAAAGAAGGCCTTGCTTGCCTACTCTAACGCCCCCGCCACCGCCGCCCGCAAAGCCGGCAGCACCTCCGCCGTAAACCAGGGATTCGCCCGCTCCCACGCCCCAGTACGCCAGGACGGATGCGGCAACGGGAAATACCGCGGCAGGTAGCGCCGGTAATCCCGCACCCGGTCTCCCATCCGCGCGTGCGCCCAGCCTTCCTCGGCCGCCACCGCCGCCTGGGCGTAGCTGCCCACCAGCAGCGTCAGCCGCAAAGCCGGCATCGCCGCCAGCACCCGCTTGCGCCAGAGCGGCGCGCATTCCCGGCGGGGAGGCGCGTCGCCGCCGTTCGGCAGGCGGCCGGGGTAGCAGAATCCCATCGGCAGGATGGCCACCTGGCTCTCGTCGTAGAACAGCGTGCGATCCATGCCGAGCCAGTCGCGCAGCCGGTTGCCGCTGTTGTCCCAGAAGCTGATGCCGGCATGGTGCACCTTGGTGCCCGGCGCCTGGCTGGCGATCAGCAGCCGCGCGGTGGCGGAGACGTGGAGCACCGGCCGCGGCCCAAGCGGCAGGTGCGCGGCGCAGGCGGTGCAGGCGCGCACCTCCGCCAGCAGCGCGTCGATTTTGCCGCTCACGCCAGCCCGTACTCCACTTCCGGCGTGTAGACCGCGGCGTCGCCGCCAAGCTGCGAGCTGAACAGCGTGAAGTGGGCTACTTTCATCGCACCGGAGCGGAACAGGTTGTGGCTCTGCACCCAGTGCGCGAGCTTAGGCTCGCCAGCCACGTCGCCCAGCCGGGCCAGGGTCACATGCGGTGCGAAGCGGCGGCGCTCCGGCTCGAGCCCTGCGCGTTGCAACGCCGTCTCCACCTTGCCGCGCAGGTGGTCCAGCGCCGCATTACGCTCCACCCCCACCCATAACGCGGTCACGCGGCCGCCTTTCTCCTGTGTGCCGACGCCGGACAGCGCCAGCTCGAAGCCGCGCCCGCGCAAGGCGGCCAGCGCCAGGTCGATCTCCTCGGCGGTATGGCGCGGCACTTCGCCAATGAAGCGCAGGGTGATGTGGTAGTTCTCCGGCGGCACCCAGCGCACGCCGGACAATCCCAGTGCCAGGCCGGAGAGCTGCTCGCGCAGGCTCCAAGGCAGGTCCAGGGCAACGAACAGGCGCATGGTGTCAGGGTGTAAGTGACCCGCCCTGCGGGTCAACCCAGCGCACCTGTCCGGCCACCCGCCGACAGGGAGCAAAAGTTTTCTGCTGCTTTTTTCAAAAAAGAAGGCCTTGCCTTCCTGTGCCACCCCCGCTACCACCCCGCCTCCGTTGCTACACCGGCCCCGGTGGCGGAATTGGTAGACGCGCAGGTTTCAGGTATCTGTGACCGCAAGGTCGTGGAAGTTCGAGTCTTCTCCGGGGCACCAGCAACGGCCTTTTTTGGGCGAGTGAATGACGGTTCAGTTCAATTCGTCCGGGCCTCTGCATCTCTATCGCGACGACCTGCCCGAGCACCTGGATCTCGGCCCGGTCGTCGCCGTGGACACCGAGACGATGGGTCTCAACCCGCATCGCGACCGCCTCTGCCTGGTGCAGCTCTCGTCAGGCGACGGCAGCGCGCATCTGGTGCAGATAATACCCGAGCGCCTGGGCGGACGCGGCTACGAATGTCCGAATCTAAAGCGCATGATGGCCGACCCCGCCATCACCAAGCTGATGCATTTCGCGCGTTTCGACGTGGCGGTGCTGCAGCACAACCTGGGTATCACCGTGGCGCCGGTGAAATGCACCAAGATCGCTGCCAAGCTGATACGCACGTTCACCGACAGGCACGGCCTGCGCGATCTCTGCCGCGAGCTCCTGGGCGTGGAGATATCCAAGCAACAGCAGACGTCTGACTGGGGTGCCGCCGACCTGTCGCCGGAACAGATCGCCTATGCGGCGTCGGACGTGCTGCATCTGCACGCGCTCTGGGCCAGGCTGGAAGCGCTGCTGGTACGCGAGGGCCGGCTGGAGTTGGCGCAGGCGTGCTACGATTTCCTGCCGGCGCGCACCCGCCTGGACATGCTGGGCTATGAAGACCCGGATATATTTGCCCACAGGGCGTGACGTACGGACGTATTCTTTCCTGGCCAACAAACAGAATACTGTCTTCTTGCTTTGCCGGCCGGCGCGTCCTCAGTAGCAATCGGTGACAACCGTTTGATTGACCGGTCGGTTACCGCCCCCATACTGGTGAGCGGGATGTCGAGGACAAACGCGCTGCCGCAACCCGCAAGCCTTCCGTCCGAGGCCGCATGGCCTGGTCAGAGCGTCGTGCGCTACCGGCGCCGGCGGGTCGTACGGGTGGCCAAATACGTGCTTCCGGTGGTGGCGTTAGCCCTGCTCTCCAGCATCGCTCTGTGGCCGGAACTGTCCAAGACCCTGGCCCGCGGCCGGGTCACGTTCCGCCGCCTCACCGCCTTCAGCCTAGATGCCGGCCGGATGATGCGCCCCCGCTATCACGGCATGGACGAGAAAGGCCGGCCCTACACTGTCTCGGCCGACCACGCGGACCGCGACGGGCCGCTTCGGCTGAACCTGGAAAATCCGGTGGGCGACGTCACGCTGGAAAACGGCTCCTGGATGCTGCTGCGGGCCAAAGCCGGCGTGTTCATGCAGCACGCCAACGAGTTGGACCTGCAGAAAGCGGTGACGCTCTACCGCCAGGACGGCACCACGATGAATTCCGCCACCGCCACGATGAACCTCAAGCAGGGCGCCGCGACCAGCAACGACTACACCCACGCCGAAGGCCCGTTCGGTATCCTGGACGCGCAGGGGTTCACCCTGGTCGATCGTGGCGCCGTGGTGCAGTTCCACGGCCCGGCGCATCTGGTGCTGAATGCGTCCAAGTAAGGCAAGCGGTCCTTTGGCGAAGAGAAGGACCAAAAAACCATCGCTCCCAACGCCGCATCACCCTCCCGTCCTGCGTCGTAAGCAGCCGCTTCGGTGCAACGGTCGCGCGACAGCCGGATCAAAAGTTTTTTGCTTCTTCTTTTCAAAAAAGAACGCCTTGCTTGCTTCCCTGCTCCTGTCCTGTCCCGCCCAGGCCCAACCTATAGACCTCTCCCACGGCGGCCCGGTGAACGTCACCGCTTTGGGCGGCATAGACTGGGACCAGGGCGCCCAGACGGTCACCGCGCATGAGGACGCCCGCGCCACCCGCGGCAATGCGACCGTCACCGCCGACCAGCTTGTTGCCCATTACCGCAAGAAGGCCGCCGCTCCCGGTGCGCCACCGCCGCCGCCGCCCGCACCCGGCACGAACCCGGCCGCCCCCGGGGACACCGGCAACAACGAGATCTACCGCCTCAACGCCGAAGGCCACGTGCACATCTTCACCCAGACCGACCAGGCCTGGGGAGACCGCGCTGTGTACGACATCGACCAGGCGGTGCTCGTCCTGACCGGCACGGGTCTGCGCCTGACCACGCCGAACGATCTGCTGACGTCGCGTGACTCGATGGAGTACTGGTCGGCCAAGCACATGGCCGTGGCCCGCGGCGACGCGGTCGCCACCAGCAATGACGGGCGGCGCATCACCGGCGATACGCTGGTGGGCTACACCGCCGATGCCAACGCACCGGCCAAGCCAGGCGCGCCGCCACCCAAGCCACCAGCTTCCAAGCCTGGCGCGCCTGCCAACGGTGACCCGATCGCCGGCGGCAAGCTGCAGCGCGTGGAGGCCTACGGCCACGTCCAGGTGCGCACGCCCACGGAGATCGTCACCGGCGACCGTGGCGTGTACCTGCCCGATACCGGCCTCGCCCACGTCATCGGCAATGTCCACATCACCAAGGGCGAGAACCAGTTGAACGGTGCGGCCGCGGTGGTAAACATGAAGACCGGACTGGCGACGCTGACCCAGGCACCGGGCGGCCGCGTGCAAGGCCTCGTGGTGCCGAACGGCTCGGGCGGGTCACCCGCGCCGGCCGCGAAACCCGCCAAACCCGCGCCGCCCGCGCACAGTGGAAAAGGCTCGTCATGACGATCGACACGCGTCCCGTCAAAGCCCGCACGACCATTGTCCGCAAGAGCAAGGACGGCGAAGCAGCCGAGCGGGACGGCCTGCGCGTGCTGCCCGGCACGGGCGGTCTGATCGCCACCGGCGTCGGCAAGACCTACAAGAAGCGCCCCGTGGTGCGTAACGTCTCCGTCCAGGTGCGCCGCGGTGAGGCGGTGGGCCTGCTCGGACCGAACGGCGCCGGCAAGACCACCACGTTCTACATGATCGTGGGCCTAGTCCGGCCGGATACCGGCTCCATCAAGCTGGACGGCGCGGACATCACCATGCTGCCGATGTACCGCCGCGCCCGCATGGGCATCGGCTACCTGCCGCAGGAAGCCAGCGTGTTCCGCGGCCTGAACGTGGAACAGAACATCATGGCCGCCCTAGAGGTGGTGGAGTCGGATCCCGACGCGCGCGACCAGGCCTGCGACGCGCTGCTGGCCGAGTTCGGCATCGGCCACCTCCGTCGCACGCCGGCGCTGGCCCTGTCCGGCGGCGAGCGCCGCCGCGTGGAGATCGCCCGCGCCTTGGCCACCCAGCCGAGCTACATCCTGCTCGACGAACCGCTGGCCGGCATCGATCCCATAGCGGTCGGCGAAATACGCGACCTCGTGCGGCACCTGAAGCATCGCGGCCTGGGCGTGCTGATCACCGACCACAACGTGCGCGAAACGCTGGAGATCATCGACCGCGCCTACATCATGCATGACGGCCAGGTGCTGATGGAGGGCGCGCCGCAGGAGGTTGTGGCGCATGCGGACGTTCGGCGGGTTTACCTGGGCGAGAAGTTTTCGATGTAGGCAAGGCAAGGCCTTCTTTTTTGAAAAAAGAAACAAAAAACTTTTATCTCCCCGCATCTGCATCGGACGCTTTTGTCCGGACGCAATCGCACTCGTAGCGTCGGAGGAATAAAAGTTTTTTGCTTCTTTTTTTCAAAAAAGAAGGCCTTCCTTCCTAAGCCACAGGCAGATCCTGAGCCCGTATCTCCCCGAGCTGGCTGCTGAACACCAGCTCCTGCCCACCCCCCTGGGACTGCGATACGCCGCTGATCCGATGCTGGCCGCTGTCATACACAGTCACCCGCCCCGCCTGCTCCACCGCAACGCGCTTGGCCTCCGGGAAGCACGCGTAGCGCATGCCGTTCTGCGTGCCCGCCGCGGAAGGCCGCCCCAGATCGCCCGGCCACCAATCGGCTGACCGGCCAAACGACGGTTCCACAGGCGGCGTGGGAGCCGGCGCCGGCTCGGCCGCCAGGGCCGCGCAAAGACGTCCCACCCGGTCGCGCAGGCCGCTGTCGTTCATCGCGCCGATCTGCGTCATGCCGCCGGCCGACCACTGGCCCATGCCGCCCAGTTCCGGATGGCTGAACTGCGCCATCCGGCCGCCGCCGCTCGCCAATGCGTCCTGCAGCACGCGCACCGCCTCCACGCTGAAGCCGTGCTCGCGCGCCAGCGCCTCTAAGTTGTCCATGGTATCGCTCCCGTGTCCGATCGCTGCGGAAACGCGGGGCGCGCGTCTGGGATCGACTGCGCCGACAGGAAGCGAGCAAGGCCTTCTTTTTTGAAAAAAAGAAGCAAAAAACTTTTGCTCCCCCGCCTGCCCCAAGGGCGCGCTCCGGTCCTGCCAAAGCGCGCACTTGCAGGACCAGGGCGGGCGGTCGTGCAAGCGGAGGAGCAAAAGTTTTTTGCTTCTTTTTTTCAAAAAAGAAGGCCTTCCTTGCTCCGCCAACCGCCCCGCAACCACAAGCTTTGTCTTTCCTGAAACCCAATCCGCGCTAAGACTCGCGCCACGATGTCCCTCGGCCCCCGTCTCGAGTTCCGCCAATCCCAGTCCCTGGTCATGACGCCGCAGCTGCGTCAGGCGATCAAGCTGCTGCAGTTCTCCAATCTGGAGGTCGCCGCCTTCATCGAGGAGGAGCTCGAGCGCAACCCCCTGCTGGAACGCGACGAACGCCCCGAGATCGTGGGCGAGCGGCCGGCCGCCGACCTGCCGGACCGCCCGGCCGAGGGCGCGGACACCGCCGAATTCGTTGCGTCCGCCACCATGCCGGAAGCCGGCGAAGGCCCGCTGGACCACGAGGCCGACGGCTACGAGGCGCTCGGGCCAGCAGACGGGCTGGCCATGCCCTCGACCCTTTCCTCTTCCGGCGGCTCGCAAAATTTCGAGTCAGACGACCGCGGCCTTGAAGACACACTGGAGACCAGGCCCAGCCTGCGCGACCACCTCGGTGAACAGCTGCGCCTCGGCTTCCCGGATCGCGCGGACCGCCTGATCGGCGCGCACCTGATCGCCCTGCTGGAACCCTCCGGCCGGCTATCGGCAGACACCGCGGACATCGCCCGCGTGCTGGGCGCCGATCCGGACCACGTGGAAGCCATGCGCCAGCGCATGATGGCGTTCGACCCCGCCGGCATGTTCGCCCGCAGCCTGGCCGAATGCCTGGCCGCCCAGCTCCGCGAGCGTAACCGCCTGGACCCCTGCATGGTCGCTCTGCTGGAGCACCTGGAGCATCTCGGCCGGCGCGACATGCGCACGCTGATGGACGTCTGCGGCGTCGACTGGGACGACCTGCAGGACATGATAACCGAAATCCGCGAGCTGGAGCCAAAACCCGGCGCCAACTGGGACAGCACGCCCTTGCCCGCGGTGATCCCGGACGTGCTGATGCGCGCCGCCCCAGGCGGGGACTGGCTTCTGGAGCTGAACCCGGACACAATGCCGCGCATCCTGGTCAATGAGGCGTTCTACGCCCGCATAAGCCGCGACCCGGCGCGAGACACCCGCGCCTTTGCCAGCGAGCGCCTGGCCACAGCCAACTGGCTGGTCAAATCCCTCCAGCAGCGCGCGCAGACCATCCTGAAGGTGGCCAGCGAGATCGTCCGCCGGCAGGACGGCTTCTTCCGGCACGGCGTCAGCCACCTCCGCCCACTGATCCTGCGAGACATCGCCGAGGAGGTGACGCTGCACGAGAGCACCGTCAGCCGGGTGACGGCGAACAAGTTCATCGCCACGCCGCGCGGCATCTTCGAGCTGAAATATTTCTTCACCACCGCCATCGCCGGCGCCGGCGGGGAAAGCCACAGTGCCGAGGCCGTGCGCCACCGCATACGCGCCATGGTGGCCGCCGAGACGGCAGCCGACATCCTTTCGGACGACGCGATCGTGGCGACACTGAAACGCGAGGGCATAGACATCGCGCGCCGAACGGTGGCCAAATACCGCGACGCGCTGCGCATTCCCAGTTCGGTGCAGCGCAAGCGGGACCGCGCGTCGCAGGCAGCACCAGCCGCAATGGCGTAGGCGCCCGCTCTCCCAGGACTGGCACGGAGGTGGCTGCATGCAGATCAACGTCTCGGGCAAACAGGTTGACCTGTCTGACTCCCTGCGTACCCGCGTCGCCCTCAGCCTGGACGGCATCACCAGCAAGTATTTCGACCAGGCGATGGAGGCCAACGTGACGTTCGGCCGCGCCCGCAGCTTCTTCACCTGCGACATCAACGTTCACGCCGGCCGCGGCCTGACCCTGCGCGGCGAGGGCGAGGCCGGCGACGCCAACGCCGCCTTCGACGACGCGGCCGAGCACATCGCCACCCGCCTGCGCCGCTACCGGCGCCGGGTGAACGAACACCACCGCGCGCCCGCCAGCCGCGACAAGCCGCAGGCCGCCCGCGCCTACGTGCTGCGCGCCGAGCCCGACGAGCCGCCGGCGGCCGCCGAACAGGCCGAGATCACGGCCTCCACCTTCGCGACGGTGATCGCGGAGACGGTGACCGAAATCGACCGTTTGACGGTTGGTGACGCGGTGATGCGCATGGACCTGGCGGACCAGCCGGTGCTGATGTTCCGCAATTCCTCTACGGGAGAGTTGAACGTGGTGTATCGGCGGGCGGATGGGAATATTGGGTGGATCGATCCGGCACGGGGGTAAGTAAGCAAGACCTTCTTTTTTGGAAAAAAGAAGCAAAAAACTTTTGCTGCCTCGCTGCGCCGGCTGCGGTTTCCTTCTGACCGCGCACGATTGCTTCATAGCGGCACTTCGCTAACCACGTAGCGCACGGCTCCTCCCAAAAGAACACGCGCGCTGAAAATGCGGGGTAACAAAAGTTTTTTGCTTCTTTTTTGCAAAAAAGAAGGCCTTGCTTGCTTGCTCAAGCAACAACCCTCAACGCAATCCTTCAAATTTCGCGAACCCCGCCGCCCGCAGCTCGCAGGCCGGACACGTGCCGCAGCCATATC
>CAXTVW010000077.1:0-16810 GCA_964247675.1 uncultured Acetobacteraceae bacterium | reverse complement strand
GTGCTGAAACACCCGCCCCCGTGGCAAAAGTTTTTTGGTCCTTTTTTTCAAAAAAGACTGCTTGCCTTGCCTTAAACCTGCTTTCTTCCGCTCCATGATTCGCGCAGCACTCGCCCTGGCCCTCCTCGCTACCCCGGCGCTCGCCGGCGAGGCGGAGACCATCTGCGCCAGCAATCCCGCCTATTCCCAATCCATCATGCTCACCATCGTGCAAACCCAGCTCCAGCGGGACCATGACCCCGCGCTGGATACCGACACGCCGGAGCACCTGGCCACACGCGCCGTGGCCCAGGGCATTGCCGAGTGCGCGGCGGAAGTGCGCAAGGACCCTTCCATCGCGCCGGCTTTCGCCGGGCTGGACAAGCACGACCTTTCGGTGGCGTGGGACGCCTACAACACCGCCTGCGCGGACCACAAAGCCAGCCGGGGCGCCTGCATCACCGCGGAGGTGGGGGCCGCGAAAGCCATCAAGCGCCTGATGTCGGCCGGCTCCTCGCCGGTCGCCAAAACACTGGTTCAGGCGTGCGAGCTTGTTCTGCAGCCGGACCCTGCCATGGCGGATTGGCGCCAGTGCGTGGACGTGTCCCTCGCGTTGCACCCGACGCCCGAGCGCGCGGCGCAGTGCAAGCTGTCGGCGAACTGGCATGCCGCGAAGACGGGGGCGGAGGCGGGGGCATCGCTTGGGTCATGCCTGCGCAAGTGAAGCAGAAACGCTTGTTCTCCCAATGCTGCCGACCCTCGGCAAATCCGGATAAAGCCGGCTGGTGCAAATGCGGGGGAGTAAAAGTTTTTTGCTTCTTTTTTTCAAAAAAGAAGGCCTTGCTTGCTTACTTCGCAAACAGTAGCCGCGACCTTTGCCGACCGGAACACCGCGTAATGCGCGCATCGCTCCTAGCGGCAACGCTCAGCGCGACCATCACGCAAGCAGCTTTCGCGGACCCCGCGCGGATCGAGCGCGGCGCCTATCTTGTCGCGATTGCAAACTGCGCGAGCTGCCATGCGCAGGACAAAGGCGGCAAGCTGACCGGCGCGGAGATCGGCTATCGCGTGGGCAACCTCGGTATCTTCTACCCGCCCAACCTTACGCCTGACCCGGAGACCGGCCTCGGCAGATGGAGCGAGCAGGACATCGTCACTTCCCTGCACACCGGTTTCCGTCCGGACGGCCGGCAGCTCGCGCCGATCATGCCCTGGCGGGCATATGCCCATCTGACGCAGGATGACGCGCTGGCCATCGCCGCCTACCTGAAATCCCTGCCGCCGGTTGTGCACGCTGTTCCGCCGCCCGGCACGGTGCAAACCGCCACGCACCCCTACCACGACCTGGTCACCCCCAAGCCCCAGCCCTGACGCGGCAGGCGCCGCCTGTTCGGCGGCGGAGCGCGGGCACCCGCGGGCTTGGGCAGCCGGCCGGCCGTAAGCCTGCTGACGGCTTTCGCGCTTGTCTCGCCGATGCCGGCCCGCCCGCCTGGTGTCTCATGGCTGGCGTTTGCGCCTGGCCTGTTTCCGGCCCCGATCGGAGCGCCCGCGCTTGGTGCCGGATGTTATTCACAATGTTATACACAGGAACGAAAGGCGAATACTGAGTTCGCCCAAGACGTTGCACGTTGTTGCTGACACGGGCGGGCTAACTCATTGATATTTAACTAAAGCGTAGAAAGAAAATCTACTGCGGAAGATGTATTCCCTTTGACGCCCATGCCTGCCCATGGTATCCCATGTCATCCCAAGACGGCGCAGTTGTTCACAGTCAGCGGTCGGGCGGCGCGGTTTGGGACGGGGTGGTTGATCGGCACGGATGGGCCAGTTTTTGGGGACGCACCTGAACAGGATCGATGCGAAAGGGCGGGTGAGCATACCTGCACCGTTCCGCGCGGCGCTGCGTGCGCTGAGCGAGGAAGGTGCGGCGCCGCTGATCCTGCGCCAGAGCCACGCGCATCCCTGCGTGGAGGGCTGGCCGGCGCGCACCTTCGAGGCGCTGGCGACGCCGCTGGAGCGGCTCGATGTGTTCGGCGAGGATCATGAAGATCTCGCGCAGGTGCTTTATTCTGATGCCTACCCTGTCGAATCGGACAAGGAAGGGCGCATCGTGCTGCCCGATCCGCTGGTGCAGCATGCGGGGCTTTCGGATACAGTCGTATTCATGGGCTTGGGACGGACATTCCAGATCTGGGAGCCGGCCGCCGCCGAACAGCGGCGCATCGAGGCGCGCGAGCGGGCGCGGGCGCGCCGGCTGACGCTACCCGGCGCGGTGGCGTCATGAGCCATGTGCCGGTGATGCTGGGCGAGGTTGTCGCGGCGTTGGCACCGCAAGACGGCGCGGTCTATCTGGACGCGACGTTCGGCGGCGGCGGCTACGCGCGCGCAGTGCTGGACGCGGCTGCGTGCACCGTTTGGGCGATCGACCGCGATCCGGATGCGGTGGCGCGCGGGGCGGCGATCGCCGCTTCCTATCCCGGGCGCCTGCATCTGGTTGAGGGCAGTTTCGGCGACATGGTGGCGCTGCTGGCGGAAGCGGGCGTCGAAGCGCTGGACGGTGTGATGCTCGATCTCGGCGTCAGCAGCTTCCAGATCGACGACGCCGCGCGGGGCTTCAGCTTCCGGCTGGACGGGCCGCTGGACATGCGCATGAGCCGGCAGGGTCCGTCGGCGGCAGACCTGGTGGCGGAGCTTTCCGAGGCCGAGCTGGCGGACACGCTGTACCGGTTCGGCGAGGAGCGTATGTCACGCCGGATCGCGCGCGCGATCGTGACGGCCCGCGCGGAGGCGCCGATCGAGACCACGGGGCAGTTGGCGTCCATCATACGCGGCGTGATGCCGCCGGCGCGTGACGGGATACATCCGGCGACGCGCAGCTTCCAGGCGCTGCGCATACGGGTGAACGACGAACTGGGCGAGATCGAGCGCGCGCTGGCGGCGGCGGCGGGGCTGCTGCGGCCGGGCGGGCGGCTGGTTGTCGTCTCCTTCCACTCGCTGGAGGACCGGCTGGTGAAACGCTTCTTTACGCACGCTGCGGGCCGCGATCCGGCACCATCACGGCATGATCCTGGTGGGCTGGTCGATGCCATGGCGCCTGATTTCCGTCTGCTCACGCCGCGGGCCGTGCGGCCTGGCGTGCAGGAGATTGCCGACAACTCGCGCGCGCGCAGTGCACGGCTGCGCGCCCTGGCGCGCCTGACCCCGGAACACGAGGGCTGATCATGATAAAACCGTTCACCTGCCTTTGTTTGCTCGCGGCCTGCGGTTCCGGGCTGTATCTGTATTCGGAGAAGCACCGGACGGCGCTGCTGGACAGGGATATCGGCCAGGTGATCCATAAAGCGGAGGCGGCGCGTGCGCGTACCGGCCTGCTCAGGGCCGAATGGGCGCTGCTGAACGAGCCTGGCCGGTTGGCGGACATGGCGGGGCGTTACCTCACTCTGCATCCGATGGCGCCGACGCAGTTTGTGCAGGTGTCGGAGCTGTCCGGGCACCTGCCCGGCGTGGTGGCGGCGCCGGCCGATGCGGCGGCGGATGATGACGACGCGCCTGCGGCGGTGCCGGTCCCCGCCGAGGCGGCGCCGGTTGCGGTGGCCAGCGCAGGCACCGGGCTGCCGGCGCATCACCCGATGCTGCCGCCCGGCAAGCCGGACGCGCATGCGCCGGCCAAGCTGCTGGCCCATGCGGATCCCCGGCACGTGCCGCATCATGTGGAGCTGGCCGACAGGCAGGATCCGGTCGGGCATGACGGTTTGCTGGCGCATGGCACGCCGCTGCCGCTTGCCGCACCCCGGCCGCTCGGCGCCAGTGTTTATAATGCGATGGCGCGGCCGATGCGCGCGCCGGCCGCGCGCGCCGTGGTGGTGAACGCGTCGGCCAGTTACGCGCCGGCCATGGGTTCTGCGCCGGTATCCGCGTTGGGTGGCCAGGGCAGCCTGCCGCCGCCGGTGCCGTACGGAAGATGACCAAGCCGCCGCCCGCTGACGCGCCGCCGCCTGCCCGCCGCCGCGGGACGGAAGCTGCGCGCATGCGTGGCGCGCCTGGCGCCGGGGCGGCTATGCCGCGCATGGAGACGGTGCGCATAACCGCGCCCGACCTGGCGCGGCGCGCGGCGCTGGACCGCACGCGCAACCGGCTGGTGTTCACCGCTGGCGGGTTCTTCCTGCTGTTCGGCGCGGTGGCCGGCAAGCTGACCAGTGCCACGGTGATGTTCCCGATGGCGCCGAGCAAGGCGGAGATGCGGCCGCTGGTGCCGAACGATCCAGGACCGGACACGCCCGATACGGTGCCGCTCGCTGCCGGTGCGCCGCACACGCGGGCCACGATACTGGACCGCAACGGGGAGATCTTGGCGATCTCCCTGCCTACGGCAGGGTTGTTTGCGAATCCGAAAGAGATGATCGACACCGCCGAGGCGGCGCACAAGCTGAAGAGCGTGCTGCCGCGGCTGGACGAGAAGCAGGCGGCTGCGCGCCTGGCTTCGGCGAAACAGTTCGTCTATCTCGAGCGGCAGATCACGCCGAACGAGGAGCTGGCGATCAACGCGCTGGGCATTCCTGGCGTGTACTTCCAGCCAGGCGAGAAGCGGCGCTACCCGCTGGGGCGTGTGGCGGCGCAGGTTCTGGGCGGCGTGGACGTGGACAGCCATGGTGTCGCCGGCGTGGAGCGTTCCTTCGACCACCGGCTGGAGAGCGTGGCCGAGCCGCTGCGGCTGTCGGTCGATGTGCGCGTGCAGGGCGTGATGCGCGAGGAGCTGGAGAAGTCCAAGGAGGAGTTCCACGCGATCGGCGCCTGCGGGATCGTGATGGACGTGCGCACCGGCGAGGTGATCGCCATGGTGAGCCTGCCCGATTACGACGCGAACCAGTTCGGCGAGACGCCACCCGACGACCGCTTCAACCGCGCGGTGACCGGCATGTTCGAGCCGGGCAGCACGTTCAAGCTGCAGACGGCGGCGATGGCGATGGATTTCGGCACCGCGCATATCTGGGACCAGTTCGACGCGGCGCATAACATACATATCGGCCGCTTCACCATCGTGGACTACAAGGGCAAGCACCGTTTCCTGTACTTGCCTGAAGTGCTCGCATACTCTTCCAACCTGGGTGCCGCGCACGTGGCGCTGGGCGTGGGTGCGCAGAAGCAGCAGATCTGGCTGCAGGCGATGGGCATGATGCGCAAGGTGGGCATCGAGCTTCCCGAGGCCGGTTTTCCTATCGTGCCGCCACGCGCGAACTGGAAAGAGGCCACGACGATGACGGTGGGGTTCGGCCACGGCATCGCGGTCTCGCCTTTGCACGTGGTGCGCGGCACGGCGGCGCTGGCCAATGGCGGCGTGGTTCTGCAACCGACCATCCTGGCGCATGACCCGGGCGATGCGGCGCCCGAGGGCCGGCGCATCATGAACCTGTCCACCAGCAACACGATACGCAAGATGATGCGCCTGGTGGTGACCGACGGCTACGGCAAGCCTGCCGACATCCCCGGCTATTTCGTCGGCGGCAAGACCGGCACGGCGGAGAAGGTTGGCGCGCACGGCTATAAGAAACACGCCAACGTCAGCGCGTTCATGAGCGTTTTTCCGATGAACGCGCCGCGCTACGCGGTGTATTTCATGCTCGACGAGCCGGTGGGCAACAAGGAGACCGGCGGCTATGCGACGGCTGGTGCGGTGAGCGCGCCTGGCGCGGGGCGGGTGATCGCGCGTATCGCGCCAATGCTCGGGCTGTTCCCCGACATTGCGAACATGGCTGAGATACAGGCGGGCCTGGCGATCCCGATGCAGCCGGCGCGCGGCAGCGGCGAGCCGACAGGCACCGGTTCTCCGCTCGAGCCGCCGGCGCCGCCTGCGGTGGTCTCCCTGCCGGCGGTGACGCCGCCGCGCCGGGACATGGTGGCGCTACGCCATGAGGCGGCCTTGCGCGTGCGTGTGCCGGCGGAGGGCAGTGACGGTGCGGTCACTCGCTGACCTGGCGGCCGCCGCACGCCTGCGCGGGGTCGATCCGTGGTTTCGCGGACTGGCGATCACCGGCGTGACGGCGGATAGCAGGAATGTGCGTCCCGGCAGCCTGTTCGTGGCGGTGTCCGGCAACGCGGCTGACGGCGCCGGCTACATTGCGGACGCGGTGGCGCGCGGGGCGGCCGCCGTGCTGGCGCGCGACGATGTGGAGTGGCCGGACGGCGTGCTGGAACGGCCGTTCCTGCAATGCCCTGAACCACGGCGTGCCCTGGCAGCGATGGCGGCGTCGCACGCAGGCGCCGCGCCTGAGAAGATCGTGGCGGTGACCGGCACGAACGGCAAGACCAGCACGGTCGATTTCGTGCGGCAGTTGTGGCAGATTGCGGGATTGCGGGCGGCCAGCCTGGGCACGCTTGGGCTGGTGGCGCCCAATGCGGCGGGCGGCGGCGGCCTGACGACGCCGGGTCCGGTGGAACTGGCGGACCTGCTCGCGAGTCTGGCGCAGGACGGCGTGCAGCACGTGGCTCTGGAAGCTTCAAGCCACGGCCTGCATCAATACCGGCTGGATGGTGTAAGGCTGACCGCGGCCGGGTTCAGCAATCTCACGCGGGATCACCTGGATTATCACGGCTCGCTTGCGGCGTACCGCGCGGCCAAGCTGCGTCTGTTCGCCGAGCTTCTGCCGGTGCGCGGCGTGGCCGTGGTGAACGCGGACATGGATGGCGAGACGCTCGATGCCGTGCACGGCGCGGTGGTCTCGCGCAGGCTGGTGCTGCGCAGCGTGGGCGAGCGCGGGGCGGATATCCGGTTGATCTCGGCTGCACCTTTGCCGCATGGGCAGGCTTTGGTGATTGCGGCGGACGGGGCGCGTTTTGACGTGGACGTGGCGCTGCCCGGGCGTTTCCAGGCCGACAACGTGTTGATGGCGGCGGCGCTTGCCCAGGCCAGCGGATTTGCCGACGCGCTTGGCGCCGTCGGGCAGCTTGTCGGCGTGCGCGGGCGCATGGAGCTGGCGGCAACGCTGCCGAACCAGGCTGCGGCCTATGTGGATTACGCGCACACGCCGGACGCGCTGCATCGCGTGCTGGAGTCTCTGCGGCCGCATGGGCGGCGGCTAGTCTGCGTGTTCGGCGCCGGCGGGGATCGCGACCCCGGCAAACGCGCGTTGATGGGACAGGAGGTTTGCCGTCTGGCCGACGTGCCTATCGTCACCGACGACAATCCTCGCCGGGAAGATCCGGCGGCTATCCGGGCTTCCATCCTGACGGGTTGTCCAGGCGCGATCGAGATCGGCGACCGGGAGGCGGCGATCGCGGCCGGGCTCGCCGAACTGCGTGCGGGCGACGTGCTTGTTGTGGCCGGCAAGGGACACGAGCAGGGACAGGTGGTGGGCGCTACCACGCTGCCGTTCGATGATGCCGGTGTTATACGTCGTCTGGCGGCGGCGGCGTGAAGGAGCGAAGCAAGCCGTTCTTTTTTGATGGAAAGAACCAGAAGAGTTTTGCTCTCTGCCGGGGACCTGTCTGCCGGTGTCCGGCATGAGCCTGTTTTCTGCTGATGACCTGATGCATGCTTCGGCCGGGACGATGACCGTGCCGTTCCATGCCGATGGCGTCTCGATCGACACACGGACCCTGCAGCCGGGTGACCTGTTCGTAGCGCTGCAGACCGACCATGGCGATGGGCACGCGCATGTGGCCGACGCGCTCGCGCGCGGTGCCGCGGGCGCTATGGTGCACCGGCCGCACGATCTGCCGGAAGATGCGAAACTGCTTGTTGTCGGCGACACCCTGGCGGGATTGACGACGCTTGGCGCGTTCGGCCGTGAGCGCTTCACCGGATCGGTGGTCGCGGTCACCGGAAGCGTGGGCAAGACCACGACGAAGGAGATGCTTAGGCTGGTGCTCGCCGCGTCAGGGCGCACGCAGGCGAGCGTGGCGAGCTACAACAACCATTGGGGTGTGCCGCTGACTTTGGCGCGGCTGCCGGCGGACGATGATTACGCTGTGATCGAAATCGGCATGAACCACCCTGGCGAGATTGCACCTTTGTCGCTTCTTGCCGGACCCGACGTGGCTGTCGTGACCTCGGTTGAGGCGGCGCATATCGGGCATATGGGCAGTCTCGAAGCCATCGCCGATGAAAAAGCCAGCGTAGCGCAGGGCGTTCTGCAAGGCGGCTGCGTCGTGCTGCCGGGCGACTCGCCCTGGGCACACCGTCTGGCGTCGCACATCTCCGGTCGGCGGGTCGTGTGGTTCGGTGCGGCCGACGTCACGATGCTGGCGGAAGACGACGCGGCAAGCGCGTTTCTTTTCGATGGCGTGCGCGTGCGTGTCGGTGCGGCGGGACGACACATGGTGATGAACGCCTGCGCGGCCCTGACTGCAGCGCGAGAGATCGGTGCGGATGTCAAGCTCGGCGCGGCGGCGCTCGAAGCGTTCCGGCCCGTCGGTGGCAGGGGCGCCAGACGCGAGATCATCGGCGGGCGGGCGATTTTGCTCGACGAGAGTTACAACGCGTCTGGCGCCTCGGTACGCGCAGCCTTGGCGGTGCTGAAGCTGACACCAGCGCAGCGTCGCGTGGCGGTGCTGGGCGACATGCTGGAACTCGGCGATTTCGCGCGCGAGGAACATGAAAATCTGGCCGGCGCAGTGGCCGGATCGGTGGACGCGCTCTACACTTGCGGCCCCTGGATGAAGTTTCTCTACGATGCGACAGAAGAGAGCCGCCGCGGCGCGCACGCCGCAGACAGCGCGGCACTGGCGGGCATCGTGAGCAAGGATCTGCGCGCCGGCGACGCAGTGCTTGTCAAAGGCAGCCTTGGCAGCAGGATGCGCCTGGTCGTCGATGCGATCGGGGGGAGCTGATGCTGTATCTGCTCCACCTCTACGCGGTCGACTTTTCCGGATTCAACCTGTTCCGCTATCAGACGTTCCGATCCGGCGCAGCCTGCCTCACGTCGTTGACCATCTGCTTCTGGCTGGGACCGCGGGTGATACGCTGGCTGAAATCCGTGCAGCGCGGCGGCCAGCCGATACGTGACGACGGGCCCGAGCGGCATCTGATCGAGAAGAAAGGCACGCCGACGATGGGCGGCGTGCTGATCCTGGCGGCGATGACGACGAGCACGCTGCTCTGGGCCGACCTGCGCAGCGGCTATGTCTGGGCCGTACTGTTCTGCACCCTGGGCTACGGCGCGATCGGGTTCGCCGACGACTTTCTGAAACTGTCACGGCGTAACACCAAGGGCGTCTCGGCGCGCGGCAAGCTGGTCGTGCAGTTGTCGATCGGGTTGCTGACCGCCGCGTGGATCGCGCATCTCACCGGTGGACCGCTCGGGACGAGCGTGGCGATCCCGGTGTTCAAGGGCGTTCTGGTGCAACTGGGATTCCTGTTTCCGCTGTTCGGCATGTTCGTGCTTGTGGGCAGCAGCAACGCCGTGAACCTGACGGACGGGCTGGACGGGCTGGCGACAGTGCCCACGATCATCGTGGCCACCGTGTTCGCGCTCATCGCATATCTCGTCGGTAACAGGGTCTTTGCCGATTACCTGCAGTTGAACCACATCCCCGGCGTGGGCGAACTGGCCGTGTTCTGCGCGGCCATTGTCGGCGCGGGGATGGGGTTCCTGTGGTTCAATGCGCCGCCAGCCGCGGTGTTCATGGGTGACACGGGAAGCCTCGCACTCGGCGGCGCACTGGCCGGCGTCGCCGTGGCTACCAAGCATGAGATCGTGCTGATGATCGCGGGCGGGCTGTTCGTCGTCGAGACAGTATCCGTGATCGTGCAGGTTTTCTGGTTCAAGCGGACGGGACGGCGGGTGTTCCTGATGGCGCCGCTGCACCACCATTTCGAGAAGAAAGGCTGGGCGGAGCCTACGATCGTCATCCGGTTCTGGATCGTGTCGATGATCCTGGCCCTGGTGAGCCTTGCGACGTTGAAGATACGATGAACAGTTTTTCCAGCAAGGTGTTTGCCGGAAAGCGGTTTGCCGTCGTCGGTCTCGGTCGTGCGGGACTTGCAACCTTGCGCGCGCTGACCGGCATGGGCGCCACAATCGTGGCCTGGGATGACGCGCCGTTCGCGCGCGAGGCCGCAGCGCGCGAAGGCTTCGTGGTGCAGGATCCCGCAGCCGACATCGGCGATTTCGACGCGTTGGTCCTCTCGCCTGGCATCGCGCATTTATTGCCGGTACCGCACCGCATCGCCGCGGCAGCGCGGGAAGCGCGGCGCCCGATTTTGACAGATGCCGAGCTGCTGTATCAGGCGGTGCGCGGCAGCGGATCGGCGGCGCGGTTCGTGGGCGTGACCAGTACTAACGGAAAATCCACCACGACGGCTTTGCTGGCGCACATCCTGATCGGCGCTGGGATCACCTGCGCAGCTGGCGCAAACCTGGGACCGGCGGCGCTCAGCCTGCCGCTCTTGCCTGACGATGGCGTGTATGTTCTGGAAATGTCTTCCTACATGCTGGAGCGCTTGGCGACGTTACGCTTCGATGCAGCCTGCCTGCTGAACCTTAGCGCCGATCACCTGGACCGTCACGGTGACATGGCCGGCTATCTGGATGCCAAGAAGCAGGTGTTCGCGCGCCAGCAGGATGGCGATGTGGCCGTTGTCGGTGTGGATGATACCTACGGTGTCGCGGTGGCCGACGGCATGCCGCACGCGGTGCGTGTGAGCGGCCGTTCTGCGGCCGATGTCTGGTGCGATGCCGGTCTGTTGCGCGACAGGTCTGGCGTTATCGTCGATCTCGCCGGCGCGCATGCGCTTCCCGGCGAGCACAACGCGCAAAACGCGGCCGCGGCTGCGGCCTTGGCTTTGGCCTTGGGTGTGGCAAGGAAGGACATTGCCGAAGCGATCACGTCGTTTCCAGGCTTGGCGCATCGGCAGGAACTTGTGGCAACCGTGGACGCGATCCGGTTTGTCAACGACAGCAAGGCCACGAATGCCGATGCCGCAAGCCGTGCGCTGGCATGTTACAGCCGCGTCGTGTGGATAGCCGGCGGGATTGCGAAGGCCGGTGGCATAGACGCGTTGGACGGACTGCTCGATCGGGTGGGAGAGGCTCTGTTGATTGGCCGCGATGCTGAAACGTTCGCCAAGACCTTGGATGCGCGTGGTGTCCGCCACCAGATTCTGGGCACGTTGGAGCAGGCGGTGCCGGCTGCGCTGTCGGCCGCGAAAGCAGTGGGCGCGGACACTGTTCTGCTGTCGCCGGCCTGCGCGAGTTTCGATCAGTTCTCCGGGTTTGAGGCGCGTGGCGCGCGGTTTACCGAACTGGCGCGCGCATTGGAGGGGCGCCGCTGATGGCGACGTTTTCGCGTGCCGACCAGTCGGTGCTTGGGCGTTGGTGGTGGACTGTCGACCGCTGGACGCTTTTCTGTATCGCGGCGCTGATCGGTTTCGGCTACGTGCTCGTTCTGGCGGCAAGCCCTGCGGTCGCCGAGCGGATACACCAGTCGCGTGACGTGTTCATCGCCAAACAGGTGGTGTTCCTGGCACTGGCGGGAGCCGTCATCGTCGGTGTCTCCCTGCTCTCGCCGCGCAACATCAGGCGCGTGGCGCTCGTCGGATGCGTGGCGGCGATCCTGCTTACGGCACTTACTCTGGTGCACGGCGTCGAGATAAAAGGTGCCAGGCGTTGGATCGCGATACCGGGGATGTCGATCCAGCCTAGCGAGTTTCTCAAGCCCTGCTTCGCCGTCGTCACCGCCTGGCTGCTTACCGAAGGCCGGCGGACACGCGGCTTCCCGGGGACGATACTTGCGTTCGGGGTGTTTGGCGCGATTCTGATGCTGCTGAAGTCGCAGCCCGATATCGGTATGTTGACGGTGATCACGGCGGTCTTCTTCGCCCAGCTGTTCGTGGGCGGCATGAACATGGCGCTTGTCGGTGTCGGCGCCCTGAGCATGGCGGGCGCCGCGGTGGGCGCATTCGTGATGTTCCCGCATGTGCGCAGCAGGGTCATGCGTTTCCTGCATCCGGAGAGTGGCGACCATTACCAGGTGGACACCGCATTGCAGGCGTTCGGCAATGGCGGGCTGCTGGGGCGTGGTCCCGGCGAGGGTCGCGTCAAGGATCTGCTGCCCGACGCGCATGCGGACTTCGTGTTCGCCGTGGCCGGCGAGGAGTTCGGCTTGCTGATCTGCCTGACCATATTGGGCGTGTTTGCGTTCATCGTGCTGCGCGGGCTGCTCCGGCTGGTGCAGGAAAGCGACGAGTTTGTGATACTAGCGGCGGCAGGGCTGGTGACGGGATTCGGCTTGCAGGCTTTCGTGAACATGGCGTCAGCGCTGCATCTTATTCCCACGAAGGGCATGACCCTGCCGTTCATCTCTTACGGAGGAAGTTCTGCTTTGTCGGTGGCACTTGGGATGGGCATGCTGCTCGCGCTGACACGTCGGCGCACGCATGGTGACCCGTCGTGAGGGGCCCTTCGGTGCGCCCGATCGTGATCGCTGCCGGCGGTACAGGCGGACATTTCTTCCCGGCGGAAGCGCTTGCAACCGTGCTGGTGAAACGCGGGCATCGGATCGTGTTGATGACCGATACGCGTTCCGGCGCGCTGGACAGCCCGGTTTTTGCCGGGCGCGAATGTCATGTCCTGCGCGGTGCGGGGCTCGCCGGGCGGGGCATGAAGCGCGCAGGCGCGGCCTTGTTGTCGCTGGCTGCTGGAACGTTGCAGGCACGCACGATCCTGGCTGATCTGGATGCGGCTGTTGTGGTGGGCTTCGGCGGCTATCCGTCGGTGCCGCCCGTGTTGGGATCACGCATGATGCGGCGCCGTCCGCGCATTGTGCTGCACGAGCAGAACGCGGTGCTCGGAAGGGCGAACCGCTTTCTGGCTTCGTACGCCGATCTTCTGGCGTTGGGATTTGCCGACACCGCGCGTCTTCCAGCAAGGATTGCCACGCACGTCACGGGTAATCCGGTACGGCCGGCTATCCAGGCGCTGCGTGGCCTGCCTCCTGTGGCCGGCAGCGATCGCATTCAGCTTCTTGTGCTGGGCGGGTCCTTGGGTGCGCGCGTGTTCAGCGATGTCGTACCCGAAGCGGTCGCGGCCCTGGCGGACGACCTGCGGGGGCGATTGCAGATCGTGCAGCAATGCCGGCGCGAAGACCTGGAGCGTGTCCGCGCAGCGTACGAGCGCGCTGGCGTCGCGGCGGAACTGGCGCCGTTCTTTGGCGATGTCGCGTCGCGTTTGCGCGTCGCCGATCTTGTCGTATCGCGCGCCGGCGCCTCCACTTGCGCCGAGATCGCGGTGGCCGGGCGGGCATCGATCCTGGTGCCTCTACCAGGAGCTATCGACGATCACCAGGCTGCCAACGCACGCGCTTTGACGGGTGCTGTGGTCATGAAGCAGGCGGACTTCACCGCGGACCGGCTGGCCAGCGAATTTGATATCTTGCTGCGCTGTCCGGGGAGGTTGACGCAAGCAGCGCGGTTGGCCGCCAGTGCCGCCCCGGAAGATGCGGCCGTGGCACTGGCTGGCATGGTCGAGCGGCTGGCGGCCGGTTTAGGGACAGTGGGATGAGGGCGCTTCCGCTTAGCATCGGCAAGATACATTTCGTGGGGATCGGCGGCATCGGCATGTCCGGCATCGCCGAAGTCCTGCACATGCTCGGTTACGCCGTGCAGGGCAGCGACATAGCGGACAACGCCAACGTGAAGCGGTTGCGCGCGCAAGGCATGCATGTCGCAGTCGGCCATGATGCGAACAACCTCAGAGACGCCCAGGTCGTTGTGGTGTCCACCGCGGTGCGCGCGGATAATCCGGAAGTGGTCAGTGCACGCCAGCGTCTGATACCGGTGGTAAGGCGGGCCGAGATGCTGGCCGAGCTGATGCGGTTGCGTTGGGCGATCGCGGTCGGCGGCACGCATGGCAAGACGACGACGACGAGCCTGGTGGCCGCCGTGCTGGAAGCAGCTCGGTTGGATCCCACGGTGATCAACGGCGGGATCATCGAGGCGTACGGCAGCAACACGCGCATGGGCTCGGGCGACTGGATGGTGGTCGAGGCCGACGAGAGCGACGGAAGTTTTCTTCGCCTGCCTGCAACGATTGCGGTTGTGACCAACATGGATCCGGAGCATCTGGATCATTGGGGCAGTGCGGAAGCGATGACGGCTGGTTACGACCAGTTTGTCGGCAACATTCCGTTCTACGGATTTGCGGTGCTGTGCATCGACCATCCTGCGGTACAGGCGATGATACCGCGAGTGGACAGGCGTATCGTGACGTACGGGTTTTCGCCGCAAGCCGACATAAGGGCGGAAAACATGCGCGCCGACAAGCAGGGTGCGACCTTCGAGGTGGCGGTGACAGACCGCTTCCGCGGACGCGGCCGCAAGATGGGGCCGTTCCGCCTGGGCATGCTTGGGCAGCATAACGTGCAGAATGCGCTGGCAGCCGTGGCTGTCGGGTTCGAGATGGAGATCGACGACCAGACGATGCGCAGCGCATTCGCCGGTTTCCGCGGCGTGAAGCGGCGTTTCACCAAGACGGGCGAAGTGGGCGGCATCACGGTGATCGACGATTACGGCCACCATCCCGTGGAAATCGCCGCCGTGTTGAAGGCGGCGCGCCAGGCCGGCGCGCGCGACGTCGTCGCTGTCGTGCAGCCGCACCGTTATTCCCGCCTGGCATCGCTGTTTACCGAGTTCTGCACTTGCATGAACGATGCAGGCACGGTGATTGTCGCCGACGTCTATGCCGCCGGCGAACAGGCGATACCCGGATATTCGCGCGATGGGCTGGTCGATGGCCTGCGTGCCAGCGGGCACAGGAGCGTGGTGCCGCTGGAGACGCCTGAACACCTGGCGGAAATGGTGCATGCGATCGCGAAATCCGGCGATTTTGTCGTCTGCCTTGGTGCGGGAAACATCACCGCCTGGGCACAGGCGCTGCCGGCGCAATTGACCGAGTTGCAGGGCGCGGCAGGGCGCGGACGCCGCGCGGGCGCTGTGGCATGATGGCGGCACAGCAAGCGTCGCATCTGCTGGATGCGCTCCCCGCTTCTTCCGGACGGCTTCAGGCGGATGTGTCGCTGGCGGCGCAGACCTGGTTTCGCGTGGGCGGCGCGGCCGAAGTGCTGTTGCGGCCAGCAAATGTCGAGGACCTCGCACGGTTCTTGCGCGAGATGCCGCTGCAGGTGCCGGTGACGGTAATCGGCGCCGCGTCCAACCTGATCATACGCGACGGCGGATTGTCCGGCGTGGTGATACGGCTGGCGCGTGGTTTCGCTTCAGTCGAAGTCGAGCCCGACGGGATAGTCGCAGGTGGGGCCGCGCTGGATGCCACGGTTGCGGAACACGCGGCGGCATCCGGGCTGACCGGGCTGGAGTTTCTCTCCGGCATCCCCGGCAGCATCGGCGGGGCGGTTGCGATGAATGCCGGAGCCTATGGCGGGGACGTGGCGAACGCGCTGGATTGGGCAGAGATCGTGACACGGCAGGGAGAACTGCAACGCCTGAGCGCAGGGGAGATCGGGTTTTCCTACCGTCATTCCGGGCTGCCGCCGGAATGCGTTGTCGTGCGCGCGCGGTTCCTCGCGCGCGGCGGGGACGCGGCGGCAATCGCCGCGCGCATGTCGGAAATACGTGCGTCGCGCGAGGCGACACAGCCGGTACGCGCCCGCACCGGCGGATCGACGTTCCGCAATCCTGAGGAAGGCAAGGCGTGGGAGCTTATCGCCGCCGCGGGATGCCGCGGCCTGACGCGCGGCGGCGCGCAGGTTTCGGAAAAGCATTGTAATTTTCTGCTGAATACCGGATCGGCAACGGCGGCGGACCTGGAAGGCCTGGGCGAGGAAGTGCGCCGCAGGGTGCATGCCGCGAGCGGCGTCACCCTGACTTGGGAGATCAAACGTATCGGCGTGCCCGGATCCCGGCCGGCGGTGGCGTCATGAAACGCGTGGCGGTGTTGTATGGCGGGATATCCGCCGAGCGTGAGGTGAGCCTGTCCAGCGGCGCGCAGGTTGTCGAAGCGCTTCGCGGTGCTGGGTTCGACGTGACTCCAGTCGAGGTCGGGGCGGATCTGAGCGCGGTACTGGCGGCGCTGGAACCGAGGCCGGATGCGGTTTTCAACGCGCTGCACGGCAGGTTTGGCGAGGATGGCGTGATCCAGGGGGTGCTGGATTGGCTCGGCATTCCCTACACGCATTCGGGCGTGCGGGCCTCCGCGCTGGCGATGGACAAGGCGGCGAGCCGCGCCGTCTTCGCTGCGGCGGGCCTACCGATCGCACGCGGCGCGGTGATCAGCGTCGGCGATCTGGCACAGGCCGATCCCCTGCCTCTGCCTTACGTCATCAAGCCGCTGAACGAAGGCTCCTCCGTCGGTGTCGAGATACTGCGCGAGGGGACCAACCGTCGCGCGGAGATCGCACAGGAATGGCGGTTCGGTGCGCAGGCGCTTGTCGAGGAATTTGTGCCCGGCCGCGAGCTGACAGTCGGCGTGATGGATGACCGCGCGCTGGCGGTCACCGAGATATCCTCCGCGCACGCCTTCTACGATTACGAAAGCAAGTATGCGGTCGGCGGTTCGCAGCACGTGATACCTGCGGTGCTGCACCCGCAGGCCCAGGCGCAGGCGATGGATCTGGCGGTGGCGGCGCATCGCGCGCTCGGCTGCCGTGGCGCGTCACGCGCGGATTTCCGTTATGACGACACGCAGGGCGAGCCTGGGCGGCTGGTGCTGCTTGAGGTCAATACGCAGCCTGGGCTGACGCCGACATCTTTGCTGCCTGAGCAGGCGGCGTTTTGCGGGATCGGGTTTCCGGCCTTGTGCGCCTGGATGGTGGAGCAGGCGTCATGCAGGGAGTAGAAGGAAGCAAGGCCTTCTTTTTTGAAAAAAAGAAGCAAAAAACTTTT
>CAXTVW010000076.1:0-17027 GCA_964247675.1 uncultured Acetobacteraceae bacterium | reverse complement strand
AGGGACTGAAACTGGCGCCCGTGAAGCGCTCGGCTGATATCCCGCTGCCTTCTCGCAAGGCAAAGGCTCGGATCGCTTGTGCCAGCGCCGGCTTCCCGCCGAACTGAAAGCCGATCTGCGAAGCGTACGCTGCCGACGCAGCGATTTTCTTGTCCAGGGCGCGTTCGATGGAAACGACCGATCCACCGTCCGTCGGCACGCCGGTGAGCGGGCGGGCCTCAGGCTGGCGTATTGCGTAGGGTGTGTCGCGATAGAAGGCGAGCCGGTCGGGTGGAAAAACCTGCATCGCCGCCTGGATGACCACCTGGTGGTCCACGTGCGCGCCCAAGCCTTGCGGTGCAAGGACGAGTTCCGGTTGTTTTGCGGTGGCGAGTGCATCGAGTGCGTCTGCTATGGCGGGCACGATCCTGTCTTGTTCAGCGACCGTACCGAACAGGGCTGGCGCGGCGTGGTAGCCGCGATGTGGCGCCTCGGGGAGATCCAGCCAGAGCACGGCGGAGAAATCGAGTGCGGCGGCGGCGTGCAGATCTTCCTGCCGACGAAGCGCCATGTAATCGACGGTGGCCGGCAGGCCTTTATCGAGCTGGCAGGCGAGCGCAAAGCCTTCCGCCGGCATGACGGTGCGGGTGAACACGGTGGCGAGGATCGTGTGCCAGCCTGCGTCCGAGAGCAGGGCGGCCAGGCCGCCACAGGAGAACGCAACGTCATCCAGATGCGGCGAGATGAACAGGGCTGTGCGGCGTGTCATAGCAGATGCGGTTCTGCGCGAAAACGGCATGGCGTGCGCGGCAATGTTTCCGGCCATTCGAGATCGGGCCTGGTCCCGCGCGTGGCCTGGTAGATGTTCATGATCTGCTGGCCTACGGACTGCCAGGAGTATTTCTGCCGGCATTCAAGCAATCCGGCCTGGGCGAGCCTGTTGCGCAACGCGATGTCGGTTAGCACGCGGCGAAGCGAATGCGTGAGCGCGGGGATTTCTCCGGGCTTGGTGAGCAAGCCGGTGACTTCATCCGTGATGCAATCCATCACACCCACCGCATGGCAGGACACGACGGCGAGGCCGCTCGCCATCGCTTCGAGTATGGTGTTGGAGAAACCCTCGGCGTAGGTGGGCGAGACGAAGATGTCTGCGCGTGCATAGATGGCCGGCACGTCTTCGTATTGCACGTATCCGGTCATTTCCGCGTGGTCTGCCAGGCCGAGATCCTGGATTGCCTGGGCGGCTTCGTCGAAGCTTGGGCCGATACCCGAAATCAGCAGTTTGAACCGAAGGTTTTCGCGTGCGAGGGGCGCCAGGGCGGCGAGCATGTCCAGCACGCCTTTTCTGGCATCGACGCGGCCGTGGTAGAGCAGCACTGGCTCGCTGGCGGTGCGGGAGGCCGGCGTGAACCGGCCTACGTCCACTGCGCCGGGAACGATGGTGAAACGGGCTGGATCGGTGCCGAGTCGCTGCGTCACTTCATCGGCGAAACTGCGGCAGCCGATCAGTATCGCGCCTGCATGGTTCAGCACGTGGACCATGGCGTCATGGTGCGTCTTGCAGCAGGAGCCTACCCAGTGGCCGTCACCGCCCTGGATGGATACGACGTTCGGCACGCCTGTCTCGCGCGAGGCGAGCAAAGCTGCCCAGCCACACGGATAGCCATATTGCGCGTGCAGGATGTCGAACGGTGCGCGGCGGTGCTCGGCGATGATGGCGTCCCGCATGTTGGCGACGTCGGTTTCGAAGTCGCCGCCATCCTGTTCACCGATTTGTTCGATGCCGATGACGCGCACGCCTGGCACGGGTGGCGGCGGCCCGCCGCCATAGACACGCATGCCGAGCGCATCACCACGGTATTGGCTGATCATGGTGACGTCGTGGCCGGCTTGCACGAGCTCCCGCAACAGGTTGAGCGCATAGACGCTCATGCCGGAGATGGCGGGGAAGAAACGGCGCGATATGAAGCAGACGCGCATGTCAGACCTCGGGATGTACCAATGCCTGACGCAGATAGGCGAGTGCAGCGGGGACCATGACGTCAGCGCGGTGGCTATCGCGAGAGAGCTCGACGCAGACCAGCTTGTTGTAGCCGACCTCTTGCAACGCTTTCAGGACGGATGGCACATCCATGTCGCCTTCGCCGAAAGGCAGATGGACATGCACGCCACGCTTCATGTCCTCGATCGCGACGGTGCCGAGATCCTTGGCAAACATCCTGATGCTGGCTGCAGGGTCACGTTCGCCGGTGACGATGCAGTGGCCGGTGTCCAGAGCGAGTTTCAGGCCGGAGATACCGAGCGCGCGATACTCGTCAGCAGTCTCGATGAGCATGCCAGGCTCGGGCTCCAGTGCGGCGACGACACCGAGCCGCTCTGCGATAGCGACCACGCGCTGCACGCCATCGCACAGCCATTCGCGTGCCTGCGTCAGATTGACTCCTGGCTTCGGAATACCTGCCCAGAAGCTCATGGCCTCGCCGCCGGTTTCAGCTACGATCTGCAGCGCGAGCTCGAGGAACGCCACGCGGCGCGCGCGCCCTTCGGCATCTTGCGAGATCAGCGTTGGTTCATGCTTGGCACGGGGATTCAGCAGGAAGCGCGCGCCGGTTTCCACGACGCAGCCGAGATTCAACGTGCGCAAGCGGGCAGCGACTTCGGCCAGGTTGGCGCGGAAATCGGGAGCGAACGGATCGAGATGATGCGTGTCGAGTGTCAGCGCCACGCCGTCATAGCCGCTATCCGCGATCAGGCCGAGCGCATCATCGAGGCGATGATTGGCCGTGCCGTTCGTATTGTAGGCGAAGCGCAGGCTCATGGCCTGGCTTCCATGGCGATCGGCGTGCTGTGCACGAGCGGTTCGCGATACAGGGGGTAGAGCGCCCCGACGATGCGGTCGATCTCCAGCACATCCAGCCAGGGCTGGCCGCCGAGGCGTGCTGCCGCACCCTCGGGGAGTCGCACCGGCTTGGCTCCCGCGGGCGGCGGTCCGAAGCCCGTGAGTCTGGAGGATCTGTCGAGCAGTTTTCGTATGCCGCGTTCGCCAATGCGGTGGTAGCTCATTGTTTCGACCTCCAGGCCTGGCACTATCACCTTGGCGACCCGGACATTTTCAAAACCTGGGGGAGAGAAGTCGAGATAGAGGATTTCCATGCCGGCGCTGGCCAGTCGGCTTTGCAGTTCGACGAGTTCGGACGAACCATCCGTGGCAGCGCACCAGCTTGGCAGCGTGTCGAAGCGTATGCTGGAGGTTTTGGAAAACACGCTGTCGCGCAACATGGCGGTCAGGGTTGGGGCGTCCGCGCCGCACCACGTTTTCATCGAGGCAAGCGCGCGGCTCTCTTCCTCGGCGAGCGTGTGATAGTTGCGGAACCGCTGCAGGTAACCGGGGGGTGCCACATGGGCGATACGGTCGAGCGGCGCGTGGCTGAACGCCTTGCGCATGCGGCTGGAGGCGAATTCTAGCAGGGCTTTGCGCAACGCCTGTTCCCGGTCGAGAGACGCGGCTTCTCCACAGGCCGTGACCATGATGGGAAACCGCGGTTCGCCGGAAATCTGCTGCCCAACTACGTAAAAATTGGCTACGCCGAATTCGTCGGACGCGAATTTTGGCATCACGGCGATCCCCGCAGCAGCAAAACGCTGCAGAAGGGAGCGTGTGCGTGGGTCGGCTGGTCCGTCGCCGAGGTCGAGCGTGATGCCGCGGTCCATGGCGCGAAAGCCCAGTCCGTTGCCGTCGCGCTGCAGCAGCTCGCCGATACCGTGCGCTATTGCGAATTCCAGAGTCGGGCCGGCGCCCAGGCCGTTGGTGATGGGCGTGGTTAAAGCCGTGTAGCCGCCTGGCAGATCGCCGGGTGCGCAAGCCGCCATCTCGGCGGGCACGAGAACGGTCTCGCCCGATGGCCAACGTTGCGCCGGCGCCCAGTCCAGCACGGTGTCATGATCAACGGTGCTGCCGGCAGGCAGGCATAAAGTCAGGGGATCTGCGACAGCGTTGCGGCCGAGCTTGCCGGCGAGGGTTGTGTAAGAGCCAGTCGTGAGCTTCATGCGCGCAAAACCGCTGGCGGCATGCACGGCCTCCGCCAACTCGCCTGTCGCCCCGATCATTGCGTCGTCATCGCTGAAGCCGTATCCGACGCCGTGCGGTGTCTCGCCGGTAAAGGGAGAGCCCTTGCCGTTGAGGAAGATGACGTTCCAGCAGGCGACGTTTGTATCGTCCAGCGGCGTCAGGGAGAACATCTCGACGTGGCCGGGCGGCATCGACTCGATATAGGCGCGCGCCGGATCCGGCAGCCGCGCCGGGAGTATGTGAGCGGTCATGATTACAGCCGGACTGGCCGGGTGCTTGGATGGGTGATTACCGAATCCAGCAGAGCGACAGCCTGCGCGGTGTTGACGCCTGTCGCGTATTCGAAGGGCGTGAAGACAGCGTCGAAGTCCAGCTTTTCGAAGATGCTGCGATACCGCCTGGCTTCGTCCGGCGTCAGCGGGATACGCTTGTGATAGGCCTTGTGGCAGGACAGGCTGTCAGCCGTTCCGTCGTCTTTCATGTCGATCTTGAGGGCGTCGCCGGCAAACACGGCACGACGTTCGCTGTCGTGCAGGATCGCGTGTCCTTCATAGTGCCCGCCTGTGTGGTAGAGGGTCAGGCCAGGCCGGATTTCGAATTGCGCGTCGTAGGGACGGGTGACCCGCATGGCTTTGGTCCATGCGAGATCGTCTTTCTGTATCAGCACCTCTGGCGCGAAGCGGTCCTGCAACTGCCACAATGCGCCGTAGCCGTGCGGATGCGACGCGGCCAGGACACGCACGCCGCCGAGTTGCTCGATTTGCGCCAGTTGTGCGGCGTCGTAGAACGGGGCGCACTCGAAAGCCACGTTGCCGTCCGGATATGTCAGCAGCCAACCATGACTGTCCAGGCCGAAGCGCGGTGTGGACCAGAACTCCCACACGCCAGGAATGGCCTCACGCCAATGGAACGCCAGACGCGGTTCCAGTTGCGCAGGCGTGACAAAATCCCAGCCATCTTCCGGGAGATCGTTGCGCACGTCCGAGCAGACGGGGCAGTCAGGCGGGATGGCGAAATAGCGCTGCCAATGACCGCAATTGCTGCAGGCGAAAGGTTCAAGCGGCATGCGCGAGACTTTCCTCCGCCTGACGCTGGGCCCGTGCGACCAATCCCATGATGTGCAGATCCTGTGACGGTTGGTGCGGCAACGGGCGGCCTGTCAGGCAGGCATCGGCAAACGCTTCCATCTGGTTCAAGAAAGGCGACCGGTCGGCGCCGGAGACTTCTATCGCAGTGCTGTCGCCCGTGGCGGCATCTGTCATGGTCAGTGTACCCCCCGGTGTCTGGCCCATCGTATCGCGCGCCACGATCTGGGCGCGCGTTCCGAGCACTTCCAGCCTGCGGCGCGGGAAGGTCTCCGGGCAGTTGTAAGCGACGTGCAATTGCACCAACACACCCGACTCGCTGCGTGCGATGATCATGGCACCGTCCTCGACAGCATAATCCTGCACGCGTGTCTGACCGAGCGAGGCGATTTCGATCAGCCGTTCTCCCAACAAGCAGGATGCAAGATCCAGCCCGTGCGGAGCGAGATCGATCAGGGCGCCCCCACCGGCACGGGTCCGGTCGATACGCCAATTATCATCCTGAAAATTGCTGTCCAGCCAACAGCAATAGGCAATCCGGATGGCGAAGATCCGGCCGAGGGTACCATCGCGTACTATGCTGGCGGCGTGCAGGTGGGCCGGATGGAAACGCTGGTCGAAGGCGGTGGCATACAGAACATTGGCGCGCGCGCACGCGGCAACCATGGCGCTGGCATCTTCCAGGGTGGCGGCCATCGGCTTTTCGCAGAGGACGGCCACGCCGGCCCGCGCCGCGGCTTCGACAACCTCGCGGTGCGCATGGTTCGGCGTCGCCACATAGACGGCGTCAACCGCTTCGAGAAACCGACCGAAATCGAACTCGACCGATGCGTTCGGAAAGGCTGATGACGCTCTCTCCCTTGCGCGTGTGGACGTATCGTACACGGCCGCAAGGACGCCGTTGTTCGAATTGACGATTGCGGGCGCTGCGAAATCCTGCGCGACCCAGCCGAACCCGGCTATGCCCCAGCGAAGCTGTTTCACCAGCGTGCCGGCAAATCTAGCAACACGCGGCAACGCGCCAGTCTGTCCACATTCGCGTCGGCGCCGGCCAATGCGGTCTCTGGCGCTTCGCAGACATGCGGATAGGTTGCCAACGAGGCGTATTCGTTTTCGTAGCGAGTGGAAGGCCACAGCACCTTGCCGCTGCTGTATAGAGGGTTGCGGCGGAGCGGTGTTCCGGCAGCCGGGCTGGTCAAAGGCCCGTTCGCACGACCCGGGGCTCCTGTGCCCCAGGCCAATGCGACTGCCGGAGCATCCGACAGAGCTGATGACGTGGCTGTCAGAGGGGCACGCTCTTCTATGAGCGCGAGCGTCAGTTCGCGATCGTCAAACATGCTGCAGCCTGGAAACAGGTCTGCGTAAGCGGCCGGCGTCATCGGTGCGCCTGCGGACAGGTTGTCGACCAGCACGTTGTGCATGTGCCCGACCAATGCGCGACGGCCTACGCGCTGCATTTCGGCGGCAACAGAAGGCTTGTCGGGAAGGAAGTAGAACGCATCATGGCAGAATACGGTGTCGGCCATTTTGTCGGCAAACGGCCAGGCCTGGGCGGCGTCGAAACAGACGAGTGAGGCGTCCGGAGCGATGAAATGCCGCGCCAGCCACAGTTTGGCAAATACCAGATCGCCGCCCGTCGCCTGTGCGCCGAAACTCCGCAGATAGTGGCCGGCGCCACAGGCGACTTCCAGGAAAATGCCTGGCGCGAGGCCGTTCGTTTCCGGGCTGAAGGATTGCACGAGGGCCAGACCGCTCAGGAACGTCGGATCCGACCACCTGTGCGCGAAATAGATGCCGACTGGTCCGAAGGCGAGGAGCGTCATCGCCTCCCGGAATGTGAGTTCGTCCCGCCGCTGAACGACTTCACGACACGCTTCCTCGGAAGGCGGCGGCGTGCGCGCCCAGCCATCCTGATCTCTCAGAAGACAGATGCAGGCACTTTCGGGATCGCCGGCATCGAGATGGCGCAGTGCTTCGTCGGCCAGTGCACGGCGGTCATGCCGGAGAAACGCTATGTCGTCGATGACCGGCCAGCGCTCGTCGCCTGCGACAAGCGCATGCGCCTGCCGCGACAGGACGGCGCCCGTGACGGGGCTGCGTAAAGTCACCAGAGCCCCGCCTCGGCGAGAACGGCGTGATGGAAGGCCTGCACAGGACCTTCGTGAACCAGGTTGAGGTCCTCGAGCGCCTGGCGCGCGCGGAACTGCGCAACGCGCTCATAGTGGTGCATTTGCAGGACACGGTCGATCACGTCGGCAGCGTGAAAAGCCTGTCCTTCCGGCGTGTCCGCATCGGCGATCACCGCCAGCGCTGCACGCACCGGTTCCACCAGGTGCGACGGCAGGCTGGCGATCTCGCGGGCGAACAGCGTTTGCATCAGTGGGGCCAATTGGTCGCCAAGCAGCACCTCGCCGGCAAAACCACTGTCAGGGAGGATCGCGTTGTGAAAATGGTGGGACAGGCCTGCAAGGAAGACGACCGCCGGGTCGGCGGCGTAGTGTTCAGACAGGGTCACGCCGATGACGGCGACCGCGAGGCAATGGTCCGCGTGGTTTTCCGCAGGTTCGAGGATGATGCGCGGCTTGCCAGGCGAGGTAGCGCCAGCCCGCGGTTGGGCGGCAAGCGCTTCGACAAAGGACGGCAGACCGGCGACCGCCCTGGCCGGCCACGCGTCGCCTGGTAATTGCGCAACTTGCAGGCGCAGCCTTGCCCTTGTGGCATCCGGCAGACCGGACGCGGCGGCGTCGTAGCCACGCCGGAGTATGCCTGGCGCATCAGGAAGTCCTGACGCTTGCAGCACCGCGCGGTCCACGCCACCAAGCCGCGTCGCGGTTATGGCGTCTGCAGTGATGCCATCGGCGACACGTCCGCACGGCTCACCGGCGCAGAGCGATTGCCAGGCAGCGCGGAACGCACGTGTCGCAAGGCTGTCCTGGCTGCGTGCGTCGCGTATCCGCTTCAGATCCGCCAACGAACCGGCAAGTGCGGCGGCTTCACCCAGATATCCGGAACGCAAGCGCGGCGCGGCGCTGCCGTCCATCAGGCCTCCAGCCACTCGAGCAAGTTGCGCTCCTGCACGGCGAATGCGTGCTCTTCCCGTTTGCCGGCCGGCGTCATGGGCGCCTTGAAGAAGATGCCGAGCTGTTCCTGTATGCCGCCGCGGCCACGCTGTTTCGCCAGATCCAGCACGCGGGCAATCTCTATCACCAGCGGCGCTGCGAGTATGCTGTCGCGGCAAAGGAAGTTGACTTTCATCTGCATGCGCTGGCCGAGAAAGCCGACAAGATCGATGTTGTCCCAGGCTTCCTTGTTGTCGCCGCGCGGCTTGTAATACTGGATGTTCACCAGGTGATCGTCGACGTGATACCCGAGGATGTCGTCCAGCACGGAACCTTTGGTGTTCAGCTTCGACTGCAGGCTGTCGGCGTTGTCCAACGCCAATCCGTCGCGATTGCCGAGGATGTTGGTGGAGAACCAGCCCTCCACGTAAAGCGACCTGGCACGGAATGCCGGCGCCAGCACGGTCTTGATGAAGGTCTGTCCCGTCTTGCCGTCCTTGCCGGCGATCGGCACGCAACGCTCGCTGGCCAGTTGCGTGAGCGCCGGGATGTCGGCCGCGAGGCTCGGCGTGAAGTTGCCGTAGGGCACGCTCTCAACGATCGCGGCATAGGCATACAACATGGCGGGGCTGATGGCGGCATCGTCACCGTCGAGACCCTGCTCGAACGCGGCTGGCGTCTGCAGCACGGGGAGCGACGTGTCCGGCCACCGCTCGACGGAGGCGAGGTTGATCATGACGAGGTTGGCGAGCCCCGTCTCAGTGGCGAACCGGCGGATGTCTCCGCGTATCTGTTCCACGGCAGCACGATGGCCGCCATTGATCATGTTCGTGCCATGGATGTTGGCGCAGAAATCACCGCGCCCGGCCGCGGGCCACGGCTTCATCTGCGCCAGGCGCTCTTCGACCAGTTCCGTCTGATCACGGTCCAGCACGCGGTGTTCGCGCACGGCGGCCGCCAGGTCGTCACCCCGCACGTCCCATCCGGCAAAGTGCAGGTTGCGGTAGGGTGCCAGACCGGAGACGCCGACGTTTGCGAGCGGAAGGCCGGCAAGATCGTTCGAGCCGGCGCGCAGCATCTCGACACCGGCGGCAGCCGTGCTGGCGACAGCGCCGCCTAGCCCAACGACCAGCACTCCAAGCCGCCGCCCGAAATTGCCCGACTCTACGCCGCTATCTGGCATGCGACTGCTTCCTTTTTTGACCAACAGGGCATAACGGCCCGTATCTGGGCAGCACATGGGCGTAATTGCCGGCTTGTAAATACCAAGCGCCCGAGAGGTACGGCATCTCGCGTATCAGGCCCCATCCACGGTTGAATTTATCGCAGCGATTTGAACGTCTTTATGCGGGCTTGATGTTCGGCGGCATGACTTTGTCCTACCGTACGGCGGGGTCATGGAAATCGTGGCTGGCGCCGAACGTCGTCAGCCGGATTGCGGGAGCAGGACGCACATCCAGCAAGGCCCGATACTCCGCGATATGCTCGTAATCCGGCATCAGCTGCGCGAGCATTTCGTCGCGCTGCGTAGCGGGATGGAAATACATTTCCGTCAGGCCAGGTCTCAGTTGTGCCATCGCGGCGGCCACACGCGGTATGGTCATGTGGCCGCTCCAGCCTAGACCGACGACATGGTCGTTGCACAGCATCCCCGCCTGGCGGGCCTGCGCGCGCAGAAGCCCCGCCCAACGGCGCAGGACCTTGTCGCCGAAACTGCCTGTCGGGCCGCCAGGAAACGATGTCTCAACCGGAACACGCAGTGCCCGCAAGCCGTATTGCCGGCCGATGCTGATGAGCAACCCGCCGACGGTCGGGTGCAGATGCATGTGCTTGTGCGCGTTCGCATGGTCCAGCGTCAGGCCGGTGGCGCGGAAAGCCTCGAATTGCGCACGGATTTCGGCTGCGAGTTGCCGCCGCACGCGCGGGCGAAAGAAGTAATTCACGCCGAGACGCAGTTGGTCCGACGGGAAGCGGCCGTCCGCATCGACCAGGTCGGGTATCACCTCGGGCGGCAGCGTCGGCGTGCCTTCGATTACGACCAGATGCAACCCTACGGCGAGTGATGGCAGCTTGCGCGCGCGCGCTACGGCGTCGGCGGCTTCGGGCGCTGACACCATCAGGCTGGCGGTGGTTAGGAAGCCGTTTGTGGCGGCGTCCGAGACGGCTTCGTTTATGCCGCGCGTCAGGCCGAAATCGTCGGCTGTTGTTATCAAGCGAAGCAAGGAAGGCCTTCTTTTTTGAAAAAAAGAAGCAAAAAACTTCTATCTGGCTGACGCGGATTTTTCCGGTGGCCGCCGACAGGGAGAAAAAGTTTTTTGGTTCTTTTTTTCAAAAAAGAACTGCTTTCTTCCTTACGCTGCTTCCTTATGCCGCTCCCGCAAGAACTGGAAAAACTCCACGCCCTCACGCAAGCGGCGCACCATCATCTGGCGGCTGCCGAGCATCTCCCCCACGATCGAGGCGATCTTCGGCGCGCGGAAGTAGAATTTCTTGTAGAAGGTCTCGACGTTATCGAAGATTTCCGTGTGCGCCAGATGCGGATAGGTGAGTGGTGCGATCTGTATGCCGTGATCGTCGATCAGCTCGGCGTTCTTTACGTCCAGCCAGCCGTTTTCCAGCGCCTGCTTGTAGAGGAACGTGCCGGGATACGGTGCGGCCAGCGAGACCTGTATGGTGTGCGGGTTGATGTCGGTGGCAAAGCGTATCGTCTCCTGGATCGTCTCCTGGCTTTCGCCGGGGAGGCCCAGGATGAACGTGCCGTGTATCTTGATGCCCAGCTCGTGGCAGTCGCGGGTGAACTGGCGCGCCACGTCGATGCGCATGCCCTTCTTGATGTTGTAGAGGATCTGCTGGTTGCCGCTTTCGTAGCCGACGAGCAGCAGGCGCAGACCGTTGTCTTTCAGGACTTTCAGCGTGGCGCGCGGCACGTTTGCTTTCGCGTTGCAGGACCATGTGACACCAAGCTTGCCCAGTTCGCGCGCGATCGCTTCGGCGCGCGGCAGGTCGTCGGTGAAGGTGTCGTCGTCGAAGAAATACTCGCGCACCTGCGGGAACATCTTCATGCACTGGGCGATTTCGGCGGCCACGTTTTGCGGGCTGCGCACGCGGTAGCGATGCCCGCCGACCGTCTGCGGCCACAGGCAGAAAGTGCAGTGCGATTTGCAGCCGCGGCCGGTGTAGAAGCTGATGTAGGGGTGCAGCAGATAGCCGATGAAGTAGTCTTCGATGCGCAGGTTCTGCTTGTAGACGTCGGTGACAAAGGGGAGGCTGTCCATGTCCTCCAGCATCGCGCGCTCGGGGTTGTGCACCAGCGTGCCGGCCGGATCGCGCCAGGTGATGCCGTTGATGCCGGCCCAGGGGCGGTCTTCGGCCACTTCCTTGATGGTGAAGTCGAACTCGTTGCGCGCCACGAAATCGATGATGCCGGCGCTGGCTTCCATGCTCTCGCGCGGCTGCACGGCCACTTTGGCGCCGACCATGCCGATCTTCAGCGATGGCTTGGCCGCCTTGAGAGCGGCGGCGACCTTCACGTCCGAGGCGAAAGAGGGCGTGCTGGTGTGCATGACGACGAGGTCGTGCTCGCGCGCGGCCTGGGTGACCGTCTCCAGCGAAGTGCGCGCTGGCGGGCTGTCGATCAGGCGGCTGCCTGGGACCAAAGCGGCGGGCTGCGCCAGCCAGGTGGGATACCAGAAGCTCTTGATTTCGCGCTTGGCCTGGTAGCGCGAGCCGGCGCCGCCGTCGAAGCCGTCGAACGAGGGCGGCTGCAGGAACAGGGTCTTCATCATCGTGGTCTATCCTCGCCGTGGTGCCAGAAGCACCCGGCCGGTGTTGAAACGCGTGTCCTGGTCGGTGCGCAAGGTGTGCCCGCGCCAGGCGACCTCGCCGCCCATATAGGCGGTCAGCAGCACCGCCATCGAGAGCACGTCACGCAGGGCAGGCAGCCAGAGCGGCGTGCGTGCGCCGCCCATGCCGCGCTCGATGCTGTGGCCCAGCACGCCGCGCCAGGAGACCGCGGCCAGCCAGAGCCACGCAGCCCAGATGGCGCCGCCGGACAGGGCGAAGGTCAGCAGCGCCCAGAACGCCGGAAACTGGATGACCGAGACGGAATAGCCGAGCGGTTCGACGGCGCGAATGGTGCGCGCCCAGCGCAGCTCGTGGCGGAACAGGGCGGCCAGGCTGCGCTCACCCACCGTGGTTGCGGGCACGCTCTGCGCCAGGGCCACGGTCTTGCCCAGCGCGCGCACCTTGGCGCCCAACACGGCGTCATCGGCCACGAACGGCGAGAGCGCCGGGAGGCCGCCGACACGCATCAGAGTCTCGCGGGTGAGCGCCATGGTGGCGCCCATGCAGTCCTGCCGGCCGAGCCCGCGCGCCATCAACGCGCCGGCCGCGAAACTCTGGGTTATGTAGGCGGCGCCGAGCTCGCCCACGAGACCGCGCGCTGCCGGCAGGCCCGTGTAGAGCGTGGTGACGAGGCCGGTTCCCGGCACGGCCAGCGCGTCCGCCACACTGGCCAGGTAGTCGGGCGGGGCGTGCATGTCACTGTCCGAAATGACTAGCAGGTTGTGCCGGACGGAGGGGAACATGTTGATGAGGTTGGCGATCTTGCGGTTGGTGCCGTGCAGCGTCGGGTCGACGACCAGCTCCATCTCCAGGTTGGGGAAGCGCGCGAACAGGCGCTCCACCACAGCTACCGCGGTGTCGTCGGCCGACTGCACGCCGAACACCACCTGGAAATGCGGGTAGTCCTGCGCGCAGAAGCTGGCCAGCGCCTGCTCCAGGAGCGGCTCGTCGCCATGCAGCGGCTTGAGCACCGTCAAGGGCGGCCGGGCACCGGCGGGCGGAACGTTTCGGCGGAACCGGCGCACCGCGCGCCAGCCGGCGGCGGCCTGCACGAACCCCGCGAGTGTCAGCGCAGTGGTGATCAGGACTGGCACGCAAGGCAACACCGTGCTCACGGCTTGATGGTGCCGCCGGACATGGTGTCGATCTTGGCCTGCAGGCTGGCGGTCAGTTTCTGCGCGCCGCCGGCGGAAAGAAGACTGCGGAAATCCGAGCGCTGGACGGCTACCTGGCTGATCGTGCTCTGTTCCAGCACGTCCACCGCCTGCCAGCCGCCGGTGCCTTGCCGCATCACGTAGTCCAGCCGAGTCGAGTCGCCCGTGGTCGGCACGATCTCGGTCTCCACCACGCGATCCGCGCCGATGGTCCGCGTCTCGGGCAGCAGCTTGATCTGGTCGCCCGAGCCGCTGTTGAAGTTGCTCACGTAATTGCTGATCGTGTAGGCGCGGAAGGTTGCCAGCAGCGTCTTCTGCTGGTCGGCGGGGATGCTGGCCCAGCGCAGGCCGACGACGGTCTGCAGTATCTGCGGCAGGTTGAAGGCCTGGTCGACCGCGGGCGCCAGAGCGGCGTAGCGCGCCGGGAAAGGCTGCGAGCCGGTCTTCAGCGCGACGAGCAGCGCCGAGTCGAGCGTGGCGATCGGGGCTGACGGGGTCGAGCCCTGGGCCAGCGCGGAGCCGGCGGCCAGGGTTATCGCCGCCGCGGCGAAGAGCGCTTTCACAGGCCGACCGCTTCGCGCACGTCCCGTCCCAGGGCACCCAGCACGGTTGCGACGATAGCCTTTGCGTCCAGCCCGGCTTCGGCGAGCTGTGCCGCGGGACTGGCGTGGTCGATGAAGCGATCCGGCAGCACCATGGGCCTGTACCTCAATCCGTTGTCCAGCAGGCCGTTGGTGGCCAGATGGTGGCCGACCTGCGCCGAGAAGCCGCCGACCGCGGCCTCCTCTATCGTTACCAATACCTCATGATGCCGGGCCAATTGTTCAAGCAGGGCGGTGTCGATTGGTTTGGCGAAGCGGGCGTCCGCCACGGTTGCCGGCAGGCCGCGGGTCGCAAGCTCGTCGGCGGCGCGCAGGGCTTCGCCGAGACGGGTGCCGAGGCTGAGTATGGCGACGCGCCCGCCCTCACGCAGCAGGCGGCCGCGGCCGACGGGCAGGATCTCTCCGCGGGCGGGCAAAGCGAGGCCGGTGCCCTCGCCGCGCGGGTAGCGGAAGGCGGAGGCGCGGTCGCCGATGGAAGCCGACGTGGCAACCATGTGCATCACCTCGGCCTCGTCTGCCGGCGCCATCACCACGATACCGGGCAGGCAGCAGAGATAGGACAGGTCGAAGCTGCCGGCATGGGTGGCGCCGTCATTGCCGACCAGGCCGGCGCGGTCGATGGCGAAGCGGACGGGGAGGTTCTGCAGGACCACGTCGTGCACCACCTGGTCGTAGGCGCGCTGCAGGAAGGTGGAGTAGATGGCGGCGAACGGCACCATGCCTTCGGCGGCCATGGCGGCGGCGAAGGTGACGGCGTGCTGCTCGGCGATGCCGACGTCAAAGAAGCGGTCCGGGTATTTCTTGGCGAATTTTTCCAGGCCGGTGCCGGAGGGCATGGCGGCGGTGATGGCGACGACGGCCTGGTTGGCGTCCGCCTCGGCCATTAGCGCGTCCGAGAACACCTTGGTGTAGGTGGGCGGGCCGGCGGGGGCGCGTACCTGCTCGCCGGTGACCACGTTGAACTTGGCGACCGCATGCAGCTTGTCGGCGGTGGCTTCCGCCGGGGCGTAGCCGTAGCCCTTCTGGGTGATGACGTGCAGCAGGATCGGGCCGTGCGCTTCCGCGTCGCGCAGGTTGCGCAGGACGGGCAGCAGGTGGTCCATGTTATGGCCGTCGATCGGGCCGATGTAATAGAAGCCCAGCTCCTCGAACAGCGTGCCGCCGGTGAGCAGGCCGCGGGCGTATTCCTCGGCGCGCTTGACCGTCTTCTCCAGGCCGAACGGGAAGTGCTTGGCCATGCGGGCGGCCACATCACGCAGGTTGAGGAAGCTGCGCGAGCTCATCAGCCGGGAGAGGTAGGCGCTCATCGCGCCCACGGGGGCGGCGATCGACATCTCGTTGTCGTTGAGCACGACGATGAGGCGGCTCTTGCGGGCGCCGGCGTTGTTCATCGCCTCGTAGGCCATGCCGGCACTCATTGCACCGTCGCCGATCACGGCCACCACGTGGCGCTCGGGATGGCCCTGCAGCTCGTTGGCGACGGCGAAACCGAGGCCGGCCGAGATCGAGGTGGAGCTGTGGGCGGCGCCGAACGGGTCGTACTCGCTCTCGCTGCGGCGGGTGAAGCCGGACAGGCCTTTTGCCTGGCGCAGGGTGCGTATGCGGTCCCGTCTGCCGGTGAGGATCTTGTGCGGGTAGGCCTGGTGGCCGACGTCCCAGATGATCTTGTCGGTCGGCGCGTCGAACACCGCGTGCAGCGCCACGGTCAGTTCCACCACGCCGAGCGAGGCGCCGAGATGGCCGCCAGTGGTGCTGACGGCGTCGACCGTCTCGGCCCGCAGCTCGTCGGCGACCTGGTGCAACTGCTCGTCCGACAGGTTGCGCAGGTCGGCCGGCGTGGCAACGCGGTCCAGCAGGGGCGTGGCGGGGCGGCCGCCCGTTTTGAACGAAGGCGGGGTGATACGTGGTTCAGCGGTCATGATTGACGTTCCAACTCCCTCGAGACGCTCAGCTACGTCTCCTCAGTTCCGGCGCGACACGACCCAGGAGGCGAGCGCGCGCAACCGATCTGCCTCTGGCCCGAATTGATCAAGATGGGCTTTCGACTGTTCACATAACATCCGAGCCTGCGCTTCGGCGCGCTCGACCCCCAAAATTGATACTACTGTGGCTTTTCCGGCAGCCTGGTCCTTGCCGGCCGTCTTGCCGATCTGCTCGGCGGTGCCGACCGTGTCCAGCACGTCGTCGGCGATCTGGAAGGCGGCGCCGATGTCGCGCCCGTAGGCGGCGATCTGGGTGCGCACCTGCCAGGGGGCGCGGCCGAGTATGGCGCCGGCCTCGGCCGCGTATTGTATCAGCCGGCCGGTCTTCAGCGCGTGCAGGCGGCTGACCTCGCCAATGGTGAGCGTGCTGCCCTCGGCTTGCATGTCGATCATCTGGCCGCCGGCCATGCCGCGGGCGCCGGCGGCCAGGCCGAGCGCGCAGACCAGCTCGCAGCGCGCGGCGGGGTCGGAATGGGTGTCCTCCTCGGCCAGCACCTCGAAGGCGCGGGCCTGCAGCGCGTCTCCGGCGAGGATGGCGGTGGCTTCGTCGAAGGCGCGGTGGGTGCTGGGCTTGCCGCGGCGCAGGTCGTCATCATCCATCGCGGGGAGATCGTCGTGGATGAGGGAGTAGGCGTGGAGCATCTCCACGGACGCGGCGACGCGGGCGGCGCAGGCGGGCGCCACCTTGAACAGGCTGGCCACTTCCATCACGAGGAAGCCGCGCAGGCGCTTGCCGCCGCCCAGGGCCGCGTAGCGCATCGCCTCGATCAGGCGGGCTTCCAGCCCGGCTTCCAAAGGCAGCAGGGTGTCCAGGCAGGTTTCCACCTCGGCCGCGCGGTCCCGCAGCGCTTCCATGAGCGCCTGTTCCGGCGTGCCCTGCAGGCCCACTTCCATGCTGTCCATGGTCATGCGCGCTGTTCCACCGCCTTGAGGGCGAGCGAGCCGTCGGATTTTTCCACGATGGCCTGCACGCGGGCTTCCGCCTCGGCCAGCTTGGCCTCGCAGTGGCGGCGCAGCGCGGTGCCGCGCTCGTAGCAGGTTATGGCGTCCTCCAACTTCTGTTGCCCGCCTTCCAGGCCGCGCACGATGCGCTCCAGTTCGGCCAGGGCGTCCTCGAAGGAGAGGCCGGAGATTGTGTCCGACATGATTCGGTTCCGATAACCTCAAAAAATGGAGAAAGAAAGGCGGGGCGGGCGGAGGGAAGAAAGCAAGCAGTTCTTTTTTGAAAAAAAGAACCAAAAAACTTTTGACTCC
>CAXTVW010000075.1:0-17091 GCA_964247675.1 uncultured Acetobacteraceae bacterium | reverse complement strand
TGGCAGCGTCGGGGAAGTAAAAGTTTTTTGCTTCTTTTTTTCAAAAAAGAAGGCCTTGCTTACTTCACCGCCGCCTCATCGGTAAACCAGATCACCTCCCCCGCCGAGGTGATACGCGCCGCCGGCTGGGACCGATCGCCATCCAGCACCAGCCTCAGCACCTTCGCCTTGTTCGCGCCAGCCACCAGGAAGACCGCGAACTTGCTGCAGGCGATAGCCGGATAAGTGAGCGTCAGCCGCGGCTGCGGCACGTTTTCGGTCACCGGCGCCACCCAGGCGAGCGTCTCGCTCAGCGAAGCCGTATTCGGGAAAAGCGAAGCGGTGTGGCCGTTCTCGCCGAGGCCCAGAAGAACCACGTCGAACAGCGGCCGGGTCATGTCCAGCGATTCCGCATTGTAATAGGCCTGCAGCGTCGCCTGGTAGTCGCGCGCGGCGGCGGCCGGGTCCCCGCTGACCGGCATGGGATGCACGTTGTCCGGTGGAATGGGCACGTGATCCAGCATTGCCAGCCGCGTCATGCGGTAGTTGCTGTCCGGGTGGTCGTAGTGCACGAACCGCTCGTCGCCCCAGAAAAGATGCGTGTGCGCCCAGGGAAAGCGCGCGGCGTTCGCCGGCTCAGCCAGGATCTCGAACAGGCGCTTGGGCGTGGAGCCGCCGGACAGGGCGATGGAAAACCGGCCGGTTGCGGCGTTCGCCAGGCCGGTGAGCCACTCGGCCACGTGGCGGGCCAGCGCGTCCGGGTCGGCCAGAGTGACTATGGCGAGCTCAGCCACGGGCGGTCTCCAGTATGAATCGCTCCACCGCGTTGGCGAAGCCTTCGTCCTCGCTGGACGTGGTGACTTCGTTGGCCTGCTTCTTCACCGCATCGCTGGAATTGCCCATGGCGATCGAGAGGCCGCTCTTCTTGAACATCAGCACGTCGTTCGGCTGGTCGCCGATGGTGGCGATCTCGCTGGTTTGCAAGCCCAGGCGTTCGGCGAGGAAGCCGATGGCGTAGCCCTTGTTCGCGTCAGGGTGGGTCACGTCCAGGTAATAGGGCTGCGAGCGGGCGGCCGAGGCAGTGTTGCCAAGCGCGTCCTGCACTTCGCGCTCCACCCGTTCGGCGCGCTCCGCATCGTCCGTGACACCCACGATCTTCACGGCCTGGTCCAGCGCCTCGTTGAAGTCGGCGGTAACGGTCGGCTCGAACTTCACGGTCCAGGCCTCGCGTGATACGTGCGGCGCATCCTTGTCGTGCACGAACCATTTCTCGCCGGTGTATACCCACGCGTCCAGGCCGCCATCCTGCAGCAGTTTCATCGTGCGATCCGCCACGTCGCGCGGCAGCGTGCGCGCGGCGATCGGCGAGAGATCCGGGTTCACCCACATGCCACCGTTGAAGCCGGCGAGCGGCGTGTCGATCGCGAGCGGCGCCACCAGCATCTGCATGCCGCGCGGCGGCCGGCCGCTGGTGATGGCGAACTTGATGCCTTGCTCACGAAGTTTGCCGACGGCGGCGATCGCACGGTCGGTCAGGTGCTTCTCCTTGGTGACGAGCGTTCCGTCCACGTCGGCCAGGAGCAGCTTTATGCCTGCCATGATCTACCCTTTTGCATTGTGCGGGAGGATGAAGTCTTCCACGGCCTGCGCCCAGCCGCTGTCCTGGTTGCTGGCGCTCACGTAATCCGCGCGCGCCTGCATGTCCGCCGGCGCGTTGCCCATGGCTATCTTGTAGGTGGCGACGTCGAACATCGGCAGGTCGTTATGCATGTCACCGATGCAGGCGGTCTCGGCCAGGTCCACGCCGAGCAGGCGCGCGGCTTCGCGCACCGCCTCACCCTTGTTGGCGCGAGGGTGCGTGATGTCCAGGTAGTAGTCCTGGCTGCGATGGACGGCGGCGCGGCCGTGCAGGCGGCGTTGCAGCTCTTCCTCGCAGGCGCGCAGTTTTTCGAAATCCTTCGAGGCCGCCATGATCTTGCCGGCGCGGTCCGCGAATTCCGCCAGATCCTTCACCGCGCGGTGTTCCATGCGCACCGTGCGCTGTTCCCAGCTCACGTAATCGCCGTCAGGGTCGGTCAGCAGCCATTCGTCCGTGGTGAACAGCCACGGAGCGATACCTTGGGACTGGAGGTAGTCCAGCGCCTCGCGCGCGGCATCCTGGTCCATCAGTTCGGCACGCAGCACCGCGCCCGCCTGGGTGGTGAACACGCCGCCGTTGAACGCGGCGCGCGGCGTCTGCAACTGCAAGGCATCGGCGAATATGGCGACGCCCTGCGGCGGCCTGCTGCTGACGAGCACGAGTCTGACGTCCTGCTTCACGAGCAACTCGGCGGCTGCGCGCACCCGTGGCGTCAGCTCCTTGTCCTTGGTGACCAGCGTGCCGTCTATGTCGGATACCAGCAGGCGTATCATCGTCAGCACGGAATCCAGCTGCGGTGGTCCCTGTGCAGCATCTCGGCGGACTCGTCGGGGCCCTGGCTGCCGGCCGAATAGGGATGCACGTGGATGTGCCCGGCATCCCACGCGTCCAATGCTGGCTGCACGATCGACCAGCCGGCCTCCACGTTGTCCGCACGCTGGAACAACGTGGCGTCACCAACCAGGCAATCGTAGAGCAGGGTTTCGTAACCTGTGCTCGGCCCTTCGTGGAAGTAGTCCGCGTAATTGAAGTTCATGTTGACGCCGCCGAGTTTCACGCGCGGCCCCGGCAATTTCGCGCTGAACTGCAGCGTCACGCCCTCGGTCGGCTGGATGTGCAGGAACATGATGTTCGGCGTCAGCTTGTTCACCGGCGTGTCACGGAACAGCGCGAACGGGGCCTGCTTGAAGTGTATGGAGATTTCCGTGCTGCGGCGCGCCAGGCGCTTGCCGGTGCGTATGTAGAACGGCACGCCGGCCCAGCGCCAGTTGTCGATCGCCAGCTTCATGGCAATGTAGGTCTCCGTGCTGGAGTTCGGATCCACGTCCGGCTCCTGCCTGTAGGCCTGCACGGACTCCGTTCCGTAATGGCCGGAGCGATACTGGCCGCGTACCACGTCATGGATCGCCGCGCGGCCTGCCAGCGGGTGTATTGCTTGAATCACCTTGGCCTTTTCGGAACGCACGGCATCCGCGTCAAACGACGTAGGCGCTTCCATCGCCACCATCGCGAGGAGCTGGAAGATGTGGTTGGGCACCATGTCACGCAATGCGCCGGTGCCCTCGTAGAATTTGCCGCGCAGCTCCACGCCCACGGTCTCGGCCACGGTGATCTGCACGTGGTCTATGTTGTCGCGCTTCCAGATCGGCTCGAAGATGCCGTTGGAGAAACGCAGCGCCATGATGTTCTGGACGGTTTCCTTGCCGAGGTAATGGTCGATCCGGTAGATCTGGCTTTCCTGCATCACCGCGAGCAACGACGCATTGAGCGCGCGCGCGCTGGCCAGATCGTGGCCGAACGGCTTCTCCACGACCATGCGCCGGAACGCGCCGTCTTCTTCGCGCAGCAGGCCGGCGCGCGACAATTGTTCGGCCAGCACGTCGAAAAACCGCGCCGCCGTCGCGCAGTAGAATATCACGTTGCCGGTGCCGGAAATCAGCTTGCCCAGGCGCTCGAATGTTTCCGGATTTGCGAAATCACCGGACAGATAGCTGAGCCGTTCGCTCATCCAATCCCAGGCGCCCTGGTCCAGCTTGGCCGTGCTGTCGCCGCGGCGTTCGGTGACGAAATGCGTCATCGCCTCGCCGAGATGGCTGCGGAATTCACCATCATCCATGTCGCGCGCATCCACGCCGATGATCTGGAACGCGTCATCCAGCAAGCCGGCGAGGCGCAGATTGTAGAGCGCCGGCATCAGCAGCCTGCGCGTGAGGTCTCCGCCGGCGCCGAAGATTACGAAATGGCAGGCCGGCGCCTGGGTCGCTTTCGACAGCGCGGCCGGGTCGCTCAAGGGTGGGTGGGCGCTGTGGTGGTCCATTGGCGCGTTCCTGTGTGGGTAAGAAAGCAAGCGGTTCTTTTTTGAAAAAAAGAACCAAAAAACTTTTACTCCCTGTCGGCGGCCTACAGGACAGGTGCGCGACAGCGGAGCAAAAGTCTTTTGCTTCTTTTCTTCAGAAAAGAAGGCCTTCCTTACTTAATGCGGCTCAACATGCCCACCAAACTTGTTCCGCATCGCGCTAAGCAGCTTCTCGCCAAACGTGTTCCCCGACCGGGACCGGAACCGCGCGAACAGCGACGTGGACAGCACAGGCACCGCAATCGCCTCCTCGATCGCCGCTTCCACCGTCCAGCGTCCTTCACCGGAGTCGCTGACATGGCCGGTGAACTCGGTGAGGGTCGGGCTGTCCGCGAGCGCGGAGGCGGTGAGGTCCAGCAGCCAGGAGGAGACCACGCTGCCGCGGCGCCACACTTCGGCGATGTCCGGCAGGTTGAGCGTGAAGCGCTGGTCTTCGGCGAGATCCGTCGAGGCCTTGCCCTGCAGGACGTCGAAACCTTCCGCGTAAGCCTGCATCATTCCGTATTCGATGCCGTTATGCACCATCTTCACGAAATGCCCGGATCCGGCCGGGCCGCAATACATGTAACCCTGTTCAGGCCGCGGGTCGCCGCCCTTGCGTTCTTTCGTGCGGCCGATGTCACCCATGCCTGGCGCCAGGGTGGCGAAAATCGGATCCAGCCGGGACACCACCGCGTCAGGGCCGCCGATCATCATACAGTAGCCGCGCTCCAGGCCCCACACGCCGCCGGAGGTTCCCACATCCACGTAATCAATGCCGCGTTCGCGCAGCTTGGCAGCGCGGCGTATGTCGTCCTTGTAGAACGTGTTGCCGCCGTCGATGATGGTGTCGCCGCGGTCCATGTGCTCGGAAAGGGTCTTGATCGTCTCTTCGGTGATCTCGCCGGCCGGCAGCATCACCCACACGGCGCGGGGTTTTTCCAGCGCAGCAAGCAGGTCCGCCAAATCCTTGGCACCCTTGGCGCCCTCGCCGGATACGCGCTTCACGGCGTCCGCGCTGTGGTCGTACACCACGCAGTGGTGGCCCGCCCGCATCAGGCGCACGCTTATGTTTCCGCCCATCCGGCCCAGGCCGATTACGCCTAACTGCATGTGTTTTCCTCCAAGAAAATACGGCCGAGGGGGCTTGCCCCGCATCCCACGCGTGGGATGCAGGCGAGAAGAAACGGGGCCAACCGGCCCCGTTCCATGCTTATGCCAGCGCTTCTTCCACGGCTTTGGTCAACGCAATGAGGCCGGCTTCCACATCCGATCCGATGTGCACGCGAACAGCGCGGCGGTCACGCTCAGCCAGCACGCCGAAATCACCGCGCGCCTGCGCGGCTTTCACCGTGCTAAACGTGTAGGTCTCGCCGGGCACCGGCAGGTCCGCACGGTCGTCCGCGGTAATCTGCAGGAACACGCCGCTATTGGGACCGCCCTTGTAGGCCTGGCCGGTGGAATGCAGGAAGCGCGGGCCGAATTCCGCGGCCACCGCCAGATGCGTACGGTCCCTGATCAGCAGACGCAGTTTCTGTATCAGCGCGATCGTCTCCGGCTTGCGCTCCACATAGGCCAGCACGCCCACGTAATCGCCTTCATGCGCCCGCTTGAACTGTGCGCGCAGCACCTCGACCAGGCTGCCGCCCTTCAGCGCGGCCGCGTTCTTCTCGTCGGCGAACAGCTTCACGTCGCCGAAGGTGGCGAACGGCGTCTCGTCCGGCAGCTTGCCCGTTTTCGTCACCGCGTCCGTCAGCTCGCGTGTCTTGATCTTGCTGGCTTCCACATCGGGCTGATCGAAGGGGTCGATCTGCATGATGCTGCCGGAAACGGCGGTCGCGAACTCCCACAGGAAGAACTGCTGGCCAATCTCCTGGTGCCCGTTGATCGCCACCCGCACCACCGGCTGGCCGGCCTTTTCCAGCGCGCTCACCGCGCTGTCCTGCGCGGGGTCGGCGCGGTCGTCGGCGTGCAGGTAGGCAAACAGCCTGTCCTTGCCGTAGGAGTTCGGTGAGGCGAGCGTCTCGTTGTCGATCGGCACCAGGCCGCGGCCCAGCTTGCCCGTGCTCTCCGCGATCAACTGCTCCAGCCAGGCGCCCAGATCGGCGATGCCAGGCGAGGCGATGATCGTCACCTTGTCGTGGCCGGCCTTCTGGCACTCGCCCATGATGGTGCCGAGCACCACGCCCGGATTGGCGTTCGGCGGCGTGCCTGGCGAGCAGGCCTGCACGATCGTCTGCGTGGCTTTCAGGAACGCGCGCACGTCGATCCCGATGGCGGCCGCGGGTATCATGCCGAAATTGGACAGCACGGAATACCGCCCGCCGATTCCCGCATCGCCGTAGAAGATCTTGCGGAAGCCGTCGCCCTCGGCAACCTTCTGCATGTGGCTGCCGGGATCGGTGATCGCCACGAAATGCTGGCCGGCCTTCTCCTTGCCGACCGCTTCTTGCATCTTGTCCCAGAAATACGCCTTGAGGATGTTCGGCTCGAGCGTGCCGCCGGACTTGCTCGACACGATGCACAACGTCTTGGATAGATCGACGGCGTTCTCGAACGTCTTGATCTGCTGCGGGTCCGTGCTGTCCAGCACGTGCAGTTCCGGCCAGCCGGCGCGCTTGCCGAACGTCTTGCCGAACACCTCCGGACCGAGGCTGGAGCCGCCCATGCCGAGCAGGAGCACGTGCTGGAAGCCGGCGGCCTGGACGTCCTTCTGAAATGCTTCCAGCTCGTCGGCGTGCTCCAGCCGCTCGGCCACGATGTCCAGCCAGGCCAGCCATTTCGCTTCCGGCCCGCCTGTCCAAAGCGAGGCGTCACGCGCCCACATCTTGCGGACGGAACCATCCTTGCGCCATTTCTCCAGGCTCTCATCGACGGCTTTGTCGAGCGCTTCCGGCAACGTGTAATGCAGCGAGGCCACGTTGCAACCAAGCAACGTCGCGCGCTTCTTCGCCACCGCCAGAAGCAGCGCATCCGCGGCGTCGGCGAACAGCTTCACCCCGTCTTCCACGAGATGCTTGGTCACACCCGGCAGATCGAGGCCGAGCCGTTCGACTTCGGCCATCACGTGGCGCGCGTCGTCCAGGTTTTCGGTCAGCGAGGCGCGCACCTTTCCATGGTCGCGGAAGGCATCCATCGTGGCCGGCGGAATGGTATCGACCGTGTCGCGGCCTACGAGTTCCTCGACATACAGCACGTCGCTATACGCCTTGTCCTTGACGCCGGTGCTGGCCCAGAGCAGACGCTGCGGGTTTGCGCCGGCTGCCGCAAGCTTCTTCCAGCGTTCGGTGCCCACCATCTCCTGGTAGAGCACGTAGGCCATCTTGGCGTTGGCGATCGCCACCTTGCCGCGCAACTTCTTCAGCGCGTCGGCTTCCTTGTCGCCGGCGGCCACGCGCTCGTCGATCTTCTTGTCGATCTGTGCGTCGATCCGGCTGACGAAGAAGCTGGCCACGCTGGAAAGGCGGCTGATGTCCTCGCCTTTCGCGTGGCGGTCTTCCAGCCCGGCGATGTAGGCCTCGGCCACCGCGCTGTAGGCGTCGTTGGAGAACAGCAGCGTGACGTTGATGTTGATGCCTTCGGAGATCAGCGTGCGTATCGCGGGCACGCATTCCGGCGTGCCCGGCACCTTCACCATCAGGTTCGGCCGGTCCACCCATTTGTGCAGACGCCGCGCCTCGGTGACCGTGTCTTCCATGCGCAGCGCCAGGTAGGGCGAGACTTCCAGGCTCACGAACCCGTCCAGCCCCTTGGTGCGCTCGAACACCGGGTGCAGCACCTTCGCCACGGCCTGGATATCGGCCACGGCCATCGTCTCGTAGATCTCTTGGGCGTCCTTCATGCCGCCCTGCGCAAGCGTCTTGAACTCGGCATCGTAATCGTTGCCGGAACCCATGGCCTTTTCGAAGATCGACGGGTTGGAGGTGACGCCGCCCAGCCCGTCGCTCTCGACAAGCTTCTGCAGGCTGCCATCGGCGATGAAGCTACGGCGTATGAAATCCAGCCAGGGCGACTGCCCTTCGCCCAGAAGCTGCTTGACCGGATTGGCCTGTGTCTGCACCGGTGTGTTGACGACCGTATCCATGGCTAAGGTCTCCTGAAGAGAAGGCAGGAAAGGCCTTCTTTTTTGTAAAAAAAGAAGCAAAAAACTTTGGTCCGTTCGGGGGCGTGTTGGTGAGGCGTGCGCTCCAGCGATCGGCGGCGACGTAGCAAAGGCGTTTGCTTTTCCTAGCCGCGCGCCGCCTGCTTGCGCGCGGCTTCCGCCACCGCATCAGGCGTGAACCCGAACTTCTTCTGCAACGCGGCCATCGGTGCCGAAGCGCCAAAGGTGTGCATGCCGATCGTGGCACCCTTCAGCCCCACATACCGGTCCCAGCCCATCGTCGAGGCCTGTTCCACGGACACGCGAGCGGTGATGTGCGGCGGCAGCACGCTGTTCTTGTACTCTGTCGGCTGGTCCTCGAACATTTCCCAGCTCGGGAAGCTGACCACGCGGGCGCGTATGCCTTCCTTGGTCAGCGTCTCGTAAGCACCGACGACGAGGCTCACCTCGCTGCCGGTCGCCATCAGGATCACTTCCGGCTCGCCGCCCTCCGGCGGGTCCGCCAGCACGTAGGCGCCATGCTTGAGGCCGGCGGCGGGTGCGAATTTCTCACGGTCCAAAGTGGGCAGCGGCTGGCGGGAGAGCACCAGGCAGGCCGGGTGCTCCTTCAGCGTCACCACGTGGCGCCAGGCCTCGACCACCTCGTTTGCGTCCGCCGGGCGTATGACCCGCATGCCGGGGATCGAGCGGAGCGAGATCAGCTGTTCGATCGGCTGGTGTGTCGGCCCGTCCTCGCCCACGCCTATGCTGTCATGGGTGAAGATGTAGACGACGGGCAGTTCCATGATCGCAGAGAGGCGTATCGGCGGCTTCATGTAGTCCGAGAAGATCAGGAAGCCGCTGCCGTAGGGGCGCAGGGCGGAGAGGGCGAGGCCGTTGCAGATGCTGCCCATGGCGTGTTCGCGTATGCCGAAATGCAGGTTGCGTCCGCCGTAACTGTCGGCCTCGAAGCTGCCGGCGCCGTCGAACGTCATGTTGCTCTTGGTGGACGGTGCGAGGTCCGCGGCGCCGCCGAGCATCCAGGGGAGGCGCGGTGCTATGGCGTTGAGCACCTTCTGCGAGGAATCGCGCGAGGCGATGCCCTTGGCGTCCGCCGGGAAGCTTGGGATGTCGCGGTCCCAGCCGTCGGGCAACGTGTGCTGGTTCATGTGCTCCAGCTCGGCGGCAAGCTCCGGGTAGTCCTGCTTGTAGCCCTCGATGAGCTTCATCCAGGCGGCGCGCTGGGTGGCGCCGCGTTTGCCTATGCCGGCGGAGAAATGCTCGTAGACGCCGTCTGGCACCAGGAAGGAACTGTCTTCGGGCCAGCCATACGCCTTCTTGGCGCCGCGTATCTCCTCCTCGCCCAGCGGCTCGCCATGCGCCTTGTTGGTGCCGGCCTTTTTCGGCGCGCCGTAGCCGATCACGCTCGTCACCTTGATGAAGCTCGGGCGGTCGGTGACCGATTTCGCGTGCTCCAGCGCACGCCCCATGGCGGCCAGGTCGTTGGCATCGTCCACGTGCTGCACGTCCCAGCCATAGGCGGCGAAGCGCGCCACCACGTCCTCGTCGAACGCCAGGTCCGTGCCGCCTTCGATGGTGATGTGGTTGCTGTCGTAGATCCAGGTGAGGTTGCCGAGCTTCAGGTGGCCCGCCGTGCTGGCGGCCTCCGAGCTGATGCCCTCCATCATGTCGCCGTCGCCCGCCAGCACCCAGACGTGATGGGTGAACAGGTCATAGCCCGGCTTGTTGTAGCGGTTGGCCAGAAAGCGCTGCGCCATCGCCAGACCGACCGAATTGCCGCAGCCCTGGCCGAGCGGACCCGTGGTGGTCTCCACGCCGGAGGTCATGCGGTATTCCGGATGGCCGGGCGTCTTGCTGTCCAGCTGGCGGAACTTCTTGAGGTCCTCGATGGTCAGCGCCGGCGCGTTGCGGTCCTCATGCTCGTTGACGGCGCGCACGCCTGTCAGGTGGATCAGCGAGTACAGCAGCATAGACGCATGGCCGACGGACAGCACGAAGCGGTCCCGGTTCGGCCAGTTGGCGTCCGCGGGGTCGAAGCTCAGGAAGTTCTGCCACAGATTATAGGCGACAGGCGCCAGCGCCATCGGCGTGCCGGGATGGCCGGAATTTGCCTTCTGCACGGCGTCCATCGCCAGCGTGCGTATCGTGTTTATGCACAGCAGGTCGATGTCGCCGGATTTCTGTGAGGCTTCCATGGTGGCTGATGCTGACATCGTTCGCTCCTGATCGCCTTGCCGCGCTGGTTCCTGGTTGCTTCCAGGTTCTTAACTTGGTGGCGGGGATGAGTGCACGTCTTCCCCGGTCTTTCCAGTCCGTTTTGGCGCGAAACGCGCCTTCACCCGCTCACGTCCGGTCTGGAAGGTGACATAAAGCATCGGAATCAGGAAAATTCCAACTGCACTTGCCGCGAGCATCCCGGCGAACACGGGCGTACCCACGTCACGCCGGCTGATCTCCGCGGCGCCGCTGGCGATTACCAGCGGAACCAGGCCCAGCACGAAAGCGACCGACGTCATCATCACCGCGCGGAACCGCATCTGTGCGCCCATGGCGGCGGCTTCGGCAATGGGCACGCCGCGCTCGCGCTGGTCCTTGGCGAATTCCACGATCAGGATGCCGTTCTTGGCGGCCAGCGCGATCAGCACGACCAGGCCGATCTGCGCATAGAGGTCGAGCGACAGCCCGGCGATTTTGATGCCGATGAACGAACCCAATACGCCCACCGCCACCGACAGCAGCACGGGTATCGGGATCACCCAGCTTTCGTAGAGCCCGACCAGGAAGAGGTAGGCGAACAGCACGGCCAGCGCGAGTATCGTGCCGGTCTGCCCGGCGGCCGCCACCTCCTGATACGCCGTGCCTGTCCATTCATAGGTGTAGCCGGGCGGCAGCGTGCGGGCCGATATCTCCGCCATGGCCGCGATCGACTGGCCGGAGGAGGCACCTGGCGCCGGCGAGCCGTTTATCGTGACAGAGCGGTAGTTGTTGTAGCGGTTGAGTATCTGCGGGCCGAGCTGGATGCGTACGTCGGCGATCGAGCGCAGCGGCACCATCTGGTTCGTGCGGTTGCGTATGTAGATCTGCCAGAGTGCCGGGATGTCGCTGCGATCGCGCGCCTCGCCCTCGATGTTCACCTGCCAGACGCGGCCATACAGGTTGAAGTCGTTTATGTAGATGCCGCCGAGCGTGGCCTGCAGCGCGGCAAACACGTCCGACATGTTCAGCCCGAGCGCCTGCGCCTTTTCGCGGTCGATATCGAGGAACAGTGACGGGTTGCTGGCGGTGAACGTGCTGAACACCTGGCCCAGCCTGTGGTCCGCGTGCACCGCGCCCAGCAGCCCGTTCAGCGTGCTGTTCAGCTCCGCCGGGTCCTGGCCCTCCAGCGCATCCAGCTGGTATTCGAAGCCGCCCGCGGTGCCCAGGCCGATGATCGGCGGCAGGTTGAACGCCAGCACGTTGGCCGAACGTAAGCTGGTCCCCATGCCGAACACCTGGCCGATCATCGCCGCGATCTGCGTCTGCGCAGAGGTGCGGTCGCCGAACGGCTTGAGGCGGATGAACATGAACCCGCTATTGGGCTCGGCCGCGCTGTCCAGGATGGAGAACCCGACGATGGCAAAGGTATCGGCCACGCCGGGCATCTTGATGATGTTGTGCTCGACCTGGGACACCACCGCGCTGGTGCGCGCGACCGAGGCGCCGTCCGGCAATTGTATGGAGACGAAGAACCCGCCCTGGTCCTCGCTCGGCAGGAAGCCGGTGGGCGTGATGGTGGACAGGCCGAAGATGCCGGCGCCGCAGACCACGACGGCGACCAGGGCCAGGATGGAGCGGCGTATCAGCCGGCGCACGACGGCAGTGTAGCCGTCGCGCGCCTGGTCGATACCGCGCAGGATGCGCGCCAGTATGCCGCGTTCCTGACGCGGCCGGTGGCGCAGGAACAGGCCGCACAAAGCGGGCGAAAGCGTCAGCGCGTTCAGCGCCGAGATCAGCATGGCGGCGCTGATGGTGACGGCGAATTGCTGGAACAGCACGCCGGAAATGCCGGGGATGAACCCGATCGGCACAAACACCGAGAGCAGCACCAGCGTGATGGCGACGATCGGCGCGGTGATCTGCCGCATCGCCTCCTTCACCGCGTCGCGCGGGTCCCAGTCCGGATGTTCCTCCAGCACGCGTTCCACGTTCTCGACCACGACGATCGCGTCATCGACCACGATGCCGATCGCCAGAACCAGGGCCAGCAGCGTCACGGTATTTTCCGTGAAACCCAGGGCGAACAGCACCGAGAACGCGCCGATCAGGCTAACAGGCACGGCGACCACCGGGATGATGGTGGCGCGTATGTTGCCCAGGAACAGGAACACCACGATAACGACGAGCACGAAGGCCTCGCCAAGCGTCTTGAGCACTTCGGTGATCGTGTCGTTGACGAACAGCGTGGAGTTCCACGTGATCTGGTACTTCATGCCGGCAGGGAAGCGCGCGCTCAGGCTGGCGAGCCTGGCATTGACCAGCTTGGCCGTGTTCACCGCGTTGGCACCCGGCGCCAGGCTGATCTTCATCGCGACAGAGGGCTTGCCGTCCAGCCGGCTCTCGCTGTCCACGTTCTGCGCGCCGAGTTCCACGCGCGCCACGTCGCGCACGCGCAACAGCGCGCCGTTGGTGTCGGCGCGCAGCACGATGTCGCCGAACTGCTTGGCCGTGGTCAGGCGGCCTTGCGTCTGCACGTTCATCTGGAACTGTACGTCCGCAGCGGCGGGCCGCGCGCCGATCCGGCCCACCGGCGCCACCACGTTCTGCGCCTGGATTGCGTTGACGACATCGGCCGGCGTGAGGTTCAGGTTGGTCAGGCGCTGGTTGTCGAACCAGATACGCATCGAGTATTTCTGCTGGCTGAATAACGAGGCGTCACCCACGCCGTTGATGCGCGAGATCTCGTCCAGCACGCTGATCGTCACGTAGTTGGTGATGAACAGCGTGTCCTGCTTGCCGGACGCGCTGTAGAAATTGACGAACTCCAGGATGGCGCTGCTGGCTTTCTGCACCACCAGGCCTTCCGCCTGCACCGCGGCCGGCAGCTCCGAGAGTGCCGTCTGCACGCGGTTGTTCACGTTGACGGTGTTGATGTCCGGGTTCGTACCGAGCGCGAAGCTGACGGTGAGGTTGTAGGTGCCGTCATTGGCGTTCGTGCTCTTCATGTAGAGCATCTTGTCCACGCCGATGACGCGCGCCTCGATCGGCTGGGCGACGGCGGCTTCCACGTTGGCCGCGGAGGCGCCCGGGTAAGTGGCGGTGACCTGCACCTGCGGCGGCACGATGTCCGGGAATTGCGCCACCGGTATGCGGGTGAGCGAGATCAGGCCAGCGATGGTGATGACGATGGCGATGACGATCGCCAGGCGGGGGCGATCTACGAAGACGGAGGAGATCATGAAGGCGAGAAGGCAAGCAGTTCTTTTTTGAAAAGAACCAAAAAACTTTTACTACGACTGTCGCGGACTTGCCGTTGGGTCCGCGACAGCGCGGACAAAAGTTTTTTGCTTCTTTTCAAGAAAGAAGGCCTCGCTTGCTTCACTGCGCCACCTTGGGCGCCACGCTCGCCGGCCCAGGCACCACCACGATCCCCGGCCGCACCTTCTGGATACCCTCGGAAATCACCGTCTCGCCTTCCGTCAGCCCGCTCGTCACCGCCGCCACGCTTGCCGTCGATTGGCCGAGCTGCACGCGCGTCTGCTGCGCGTGGTTCTGCGCATCTACAGTATAGACGTAGTCGCCCTGCTGGTCCGACAGGATGGAAGCGCGCGGCACGCCCAGCACCTCTATCGGCATCACGCCCTGCACCAGAACCTGGACGAACTCGCCGTCGATCAGCTGGCGCTCCGTGCTTTTGGCGCCGGCGCCTTCGGGGCCGGAGACGCCGATCAGCGGGTTGGGCAGCACCGCACGCGCCAGAAGCGTGTCGGTAGAGGTGGAGATGGTGGGATCCACATAATCCAGCTTGCCGGCCTGCGCATACATCTGGCCGGTCGGCAGGCGAACCTGCACCTTCACGGCCGCCAGCCCGCCTTGCCCGGCATAGCGCTGGCGCAGCTCCAGCGCGGTGCGTGAGGAAACCGGGAACAGCACATACATCGGGTCCTGGCTCACGATGGTGGCCAACGTGCCGGTGGTGGGCCCCACCACGTTGCCCTCCGTCACGTTCGTAAGGGTGATGCGGCCGGCGATCGGCGCCTTTATCTTCGTGTAGTCCAAATTGATCTTCGACGACGCCAGGTTTGCCTGGGCTGCCAGCACCTGGGCCGCATCGCTGCGCTGCTGGGCTATTGCGCTATCGACGTTCGATTGCTGGCCTGCGGGCGTATGCAGCAGCGCCTGCTGCCGGTTTAGCGTCTGGTTGGCGTTCAGCAACAGCGCGTTCTGCTGTTCCAGCGCCGCCTGCTTGGCCATGAAATCCGCCTGGAACGGGCCTTCCTCCAGCTCATAGAGCAGGTCCCCCTGCTTCACCTCGGTGCCCTCGGTGAACAGCCGCTTGTCCAGGAACGCCGTCACCCGGGCCACCAGCGCCACCCGGCTCACGGACTGGACGCGGCCGATGAACGTGTTCGTTTCGGTAATGGGCATGCGCCTGGCATGCACCACGCCCACGGCGGGCGGCCCCTTGTCGGGCTGCGCCATGGCGGGGGAGGCGAGCAGCAAGGCGACCAGGGTGAGACAACGGCGATTCAGCAAGCCTTGGCCCCGCTTGTAACAGCGGGCGCACAATGGTTTGGGGGGCGTCTGGGGTCAATGGGGAGACGGCCGGAAGCAACGCCTTCTTTCTCGAAAAAGAAGCACAAAACTTTTACTAAGGCAGACGCAGTCCGTTCCGGAACCGTTTCGGATGCGGCTTTTTAGCCGCCGGCGAATGTGGGATCCCCGGCTTCATAAGTGTTGACACCGCAAATACAGATTGCGCCAATACTCGCCTATAGTCACATAGTCGGAGACAATCGTGCGACTGAGCCCTGGAACGTGTCGCTGGCCTATAGCTGCCGCTTTGCTTGCAGCCTGTATCACGCCGGGGGCAGCGTCGGCTGACGCCCCCGCAATGGTGTCGCAGGCGATCGACGAGCTCCAGACGACCGCCTTACCTGGCAACGTCCGCCCGGAGGCGCAGCACGCCAATGACCGCGGGCCGGTGGCCGAAGACCTGCGCCTCGAGCACATGCAGCTCCTGCTGGCACGCCCGGCGGCAACCGAGGCCTCCCTGATGAAGCTGATCGACGATCTGCAGAACCCTGCATCGCCCAGCTACCACCAATGGCTGACGGCGGAACAGTTCGGCACCGTCTACGGCCCGGCGCTGCCGGACGTGCAGGCGGTCGTCGGCTGGCTGCAGGCGCACGGCTTCAGCGTCAACACGGTCCAGCCGGGCCGCATGATGATCGATTTCTCCGGCACGGCGGCGCAGGTGCGCCAGACGTTCCACACGGAAATACACAACCTCGACGTGCACGGTGTGCACCACATCGCCAACATGAGCGAACCGCGCGTGCCGGCCGCGCTCGCCGGCGTGGTGCGCGGCGTGGTCTCGCTGCATAATTTCCGGCCGCACGCGAATTTCAAGGCGCGGCCGAACTACACGTTCGATGGCAACGGCGGCACGGTCTACGCCGTGGTGCCGGCTGACCTCGCCACGATATACAACTTCAATCCGCTGTTCAGCGCGGGCATCTCCGGCCAGGGCCAGACGATCGTGGTGATCGAGGACACCACCATATACAGCACCGCCGACTGGACCAAATTCCGCTCGACGTTCGGGCTGTCCGGCTACACCGCCGGCAGCATCGTCCAGACCCACCCCGCGCCGGCCAGCGGCACGAACAATTGCTCGAACCCTGGCGTGGTCTCCGGAGACGAGGGCGAGGCGACGCTGGATGCGGAGTGGGCCAGCGCCGGCGCGCCGAGTGCCGCCATCGAGGTGGCCTCGTGCGCGGACACCCAGACGACGTTCGGCGGCCTGATCGCGCTGCAGAACCTGGTCAACAGTTCCGCACCACCCTCCATCGTCAGCATCAGCTACGGCGAATGCGAGGCAGAGAACGGCGCCGCCGCAAACGCCGCGTACTACACCACCTACCAGCAGGCCGTGACCGCCGGCATTTCCGTGTTCGTCTCCTCCGGCGACGAAGGTGCGGCAAGCTGCGATGCCGATCAAAGCAGCGCCTCGCACGGCATCGGCGTGAGCGGGTTCGCCTCCACGCCCTTCAACGTGGCCGTCGGCGGCACGGATTTCGGCGATACCTATAAGGGGAAGAACAGCACGTACTGGACTACCGCGAACACTTCGGCGGACGGCTCGGCGAAATCCTACATCCCCGAGATCCCGTGGAATGATTCCTGCGGCAGCGTGCTGCTGGCCACGGCCGCCGGCTATAGCACGACATACGGCACGAGCGGGTTCTGCAACAGTTCGGTCGGCAAGGAGGACTACCTCTCTACGGCCAGCGGCAGCGGCGGGCCGAGCGGCTGTGCCACCGGCACGCCCTCCATCACCGGCGTGGTCAGCGGTACGTGCAAGGGCTACGCGAAACCGTCCTGGCAGGCGGTGTATGGCAACGAAGCCGATGGAAAGCGCGACATTCCGGACGTGTCGCTCTTCGCCGCGAACGGCGTATGGGCGCACTACTATGTCTATTGCGACAGCGACGTGTTCGACGGCGAGTCCTGCTCCGGCGCGCCAAGCGCGTGGTCCGGCGCGGGCGGCACCTCGTTCTCCTCCCCCATCATGGCCGCGATCCAGGCGCTGGTGAACCAGAAGCAGGGCGCCAGGCAGGGCAATCCAAACCCGACTCTGTACTCCCTCGCGAAAAGTGAGTACGGCACGGCCGGCAACACCTCCTGCCTTTCGTCGAATGGCAAGAGCTCCGGCGCGTCCTGCATCTTCCATGATGTGGTGCAAGGCGACATGGACGTGAACTGCACCGGAACGCATAATTGCTACCTGCCGAGCGGCACGAACGGCGTGCTCTCCATTGCCAGCGCGCGCTACGC
>CAXTVW010000074.1:0-17302 GCA_964247675.1 uncultured Acetobacteraceae bacterium | reverse complement strand
CGCAGGACAGCCTGGTGACGCCTGGGCAGTCCGTGCCTTCTGTCGTGTCGCAGACCGTGTCCGGCGGGTCCGACTGGCTGAACTTTGCCGGGGGCGCGCAGGTGGAGCTGGTGGGGGTGACGCATTTTGGCTGAACGGAGACAGCAAGCAAGGCCTTCATTTTTGAAAAAGAAGCAAGAATCTTTCACTACCCCGCATTCGCAGCGTGCGTATTGTCCGGAACCATCCGACGCCGTAAAGGCGGAGTAAGGCATGCTTCTTTCTTGGAATGAGGCTTTGCTTTGCTCCCGCATGGCTGGCCATCTTGCACCGGCTTGACGGAGCTGGCGACGGTTCCTAGAAACGGTGCGTTGTAGTAACGGCCACATGATGACAGCTCGTCTGAACCTAAGCGGCGCCATCTCCGCAGGCCCGCCGGTGCGGACCGAAGAGCCACGGCGCGCTTTGACTGCTGCCCGTGGAGTCGCTGCCTGGTGGGTCGTGGTTTTCCATTTTCGGGAGTCGCTGCCATCAGCCTTGCCTTCCTGGGTCGCCCGTCTGGCAGGCAGCGGCTATCTGGCTGTCGATTTCTTCTTTATCCTCTCGGGTTACGTGATCGCGCTGAACTACGCGGCTTGGTTCAATGCCGGCCCGATACGCGCCCGGCGTTATCTGCATTTTCTGGAACTACGCCTCTCGCGCGTCTACCCCGTCCACCTGTTCATGCTGGTGCTGTTTCCGCTGCTCACCATCGCGACACGTCTGTTTGGGCATAGCCGCACGGCCAGCGGGTTGCATGTCGGCTACTACCTCCTGAGTTTTCCGCTGCTCCAAGCCTGGGGCATGTTCGATGGTCCTACCTGGAATGTTCCCGCCTGGTCGATAAGCACCGAGTGGCTGGCCTATCTTGTCTTTCCGATCCTTGTCGTTCCGGCTGTCCGCCTGTGCCGGACCCCTTTGGCTGCCGCATCGATCCTGCTGCTTTTGCTGGCGGCGTTGGCTGTTGCTGCGGCTAACGCCAGCCCGGATGGTCTCGGCAACGTTGCTGGAACTTTTCCGCCGGTGCGCTGCGTGCTGGAATTCAGTGCCGGGATCGTGCTTTTCTACTTCGGCGTGAACCGAAGACGCATTGTACGTGAGACTTGGCTGGCACTTCTTCTCGCCGCGCTCTGCTGTGCCGCGTATGCCGGCACGAACGCGCCGGACTACATGCTGATCCCGTTGGCCTTTGCCGGCGCGGTGCACGCCTTGGCGGACGAGACCACCCGACTGACGGCCTGGTTACGCGGCAGAGCTTTGCAGTGGCTGGGTGTAGTCTCCTACTCCACCTACATGTCCCACTACTTCCTGAAAATCTGCATCAAACTGCTGTTCGTAAAGCCAGGCGTGCCCGTCTGGCTGCCTTTCGTAGCCTACGTTGCCGTGGTTCTCGCCGCCTCCGCGCTTCTGCACGTGCTGATAGAACGCCCAAGCCAGCGTGTGCTGCGCCAGTATTTGACGAGTCGCCAATTCGGCGGCACGCCGAGGCGGCAATGAAAAGTTCGCCATCTCTTGGTCAAAGCTGTAAGGTCGGACAAGCCCCCTCAGGACTTCGTCCTTGATCGACACCCTCACGATCATCGCCAGCACTACCATCTGCCTTTATATCCTGCTGCGGGCGGTGCAGCTTGACCGCCTGCTGCCTTGGTTCGAGGGGACCGAGCCGAGAGCCCCTGCGAGCACAGGGTGGGCGCCGGCATGGAACGCAGGCGCGCTTGCACCGGACATTCCACAGGCCGAAGCACCCGGCGCACCAGACGGCGACCGGAGGACCTGATGCGCAGCCTCTACGTCACGACCGTCTATATTCTGTTCCTCGCTGTCGGCGCGGCCGCCCCTTTCGTCCTCAGCCTCGGCTACGTCTGGGTGGATACGTTTGATCCACAGGTGATCGCAAGCGACCTGCTCGGTCAGGTCCCGGTTTCGCTCATCATGGGCGCCGCCGCAATCGGCGCCTTTGTGGCCTTCGACCGGCGCAAGGGCCGCCTGACCCTGACAAGCGTGCTGCTGATCGCTTTTGCCATCTGGGTAACGTTGACGACCAGTTTTCTCGCGGCGGTGCCGGGCCCCGCCTGGTACAAGTGGAATTACGCCTTCAAAACCATTTGCTTCGGCGCTTTTCTGCCGTTCGTGTTCCGCTCGCGTGTGCAGATCGAGGCGTTTCTGCAAATTTACCTGTTCTCTTTGATGGTGCATTTCGTGCCGGTCGGGCTCAAGACCTGTATTAGCGGCGGCGGTTACGGCCGGGAACTCGGCATTCTCAGCGGCAACAGCCTGCTGGCCGAGGGAAGCACACTTTCTGCGGTCGTTCTCATGCTGGTCCCGATTATCCTGTGCCTGCGCCGCCACACATTGCTGCTCCCTCGTACGCGACTGGTGCAGCTCGGCTATCTTGCTTTGGCCGTCCTTGCAGTGGCGGCCGCGGTCGGCACCTACGAACGCACGGCGCTGATCGGCATGGCGGTGGTGGCAATCGGCCTGTGGCTGCGCTCCAAGCGCAAGCTGCTCTTCGGTGCCGCCGGCCTATGCGCGCTGGCGATCGCCGTCACGTTCAGTGCAGGCGCCTGGAGCGACCGTATTTCCACGGTAAAGGACTTCAATTCCGAAAGCTCCGCCCTGGGCCGGATACTGGTTTGGAAGTGGACTCTCGGCTACGTGGCCCAGCATCCGCTTGGCGGCGGCTTCAACGTGTACATGGTCGATCGAATCGAGTTTCCGCCCGCAGAGCCGGGCGCTGCTCCGACCGTTGTGATAGGAAAAGCGTTCCATAGCGTGTATTTCGAATTGTTGGGTGAGCAGGGCGTCCCGGGCCTTGTTATCTTCCTGACGCTTGTTTGCGTCACGATGCTAAGGCTGCAGAGCGTGGCTAGGATGGCCCGCGGACGCGAAGATTTGGTGTGGGCGCGCGACACGGCTTTCGCATTGCAGGTCGGGCTAACCGCGATCCTTGCTTGCGGCTCGTTTGTTGGCATTGCATTCCAACCAATGATCTACAACCTACTGGCGATTTCCGCTGCGCTGCATGCACATACGAAGCGTTGCTGCGCGCCCGCGGGCGACTTGGTTTCTGAAAATTGGGATTTCACGTCTTACGGGCTTCGCAGCCATGAGCCGGCCGCTTGATCAGCTATTCCCCCTCTATCCACAACGCCGGCGGAGGAGCAGGGGCCTTCTGCAGCAACGGCCTGACGTCTCATCATGATGGTCGGCTCATGTTGGGCGGATCGGAGCTGTTGATCCGTTTCGTAACGTCAAACGGCGATGACGCTTTCGCACAACGGTCACCATCAAGGCCGGCCGGTATAAGCGCCTCGCAAACGCCCTGATTGTGTGCTTTGCGTGATGGCAGGAGATACGAGAAGTTTCATGATCGACACGTTATTGCGAGGCCTTCCGCTCTCGGCGTATCGCCCGTTCCGCCAGGCCATTGTCGGTTTCGGCCGGCGGAGCGCCGTGCGTATGGCATCCACGTTGATACTTAAACGGGCGGCGCGTGCGCATGGCCAGGTTCTGGCATCGCGGCTGCGCGAGATACGGCCGCTCGACCAGCCTGACCTCAGCTTCGAGCCGTCCGACTCGATGGTGGCCGATGCGCTTTTCTGGTTTGGTGTGCGCGGCTACGAAGGCACGGTCAGCCGCGTCTGGACGGAGCTTTGCGGCCGGGCGTCCTCGGTGCTGGAGGTGGGCGGCAATCTCGGCCTGTTCACTGTCATCGGGGGCCGCGCCACGCGGGGCGCCTACACCGTGGTCGAGCCGGTGCCTGCGGTGGCCGCCACGCTGCGCGCCAACCTGGCGCGCAACGGCGTCACCCGGGTGGAATTGCTGCAGGCGGCGGTGGTGCCGGGCGAGGCGCGCGCGGTTGTGCTCAACCTGCCGGACGAGGGCAGGGCGGTGGGCGTGGGCGCGCATCTGGTGGATGGCGTGGAGGTGGAGTTCCGCGCCAGCCGCGGACAGATCAGCGTGCCCGGCGTGGCGATCCGGCAACTGGCGCAGGGCAGGGACCTGATCAAGATCGATGCGGAAGGGATCGAGGCGGCGCTGCTGTCCGACATACGCGACATGCTGATCGCGGCGAAGCCGACCTTGCTGATCGAGGTGCTGCCGGAAGCCGGCGTTCTGGGCGGGCTGCTTGCGGAACTGGCGGCCGAGGCCGGCTACCAGATACACATCCTGCCGGAATACGGCTCGGACACGATCGTGACGGTGCCGGCCGCCGGTTTCACCGCGAATATGCCGCGGCGCTACAACTCGAAGGACGTGGTGCTGTCGGTGGGTCCGCTCGCCTGAGCCGGCCCGTGCGCGTGATCATCCTGCCGCCGCACGACCGGTGGGCGCCGTGGACCGATCCGCCCGACCCGGACGAGCCCGACCTTGAGAAACCCTACCGCATCCTGGCGGAAGAGGGCTGGTCCACCACCCGGCTGGACGTGATGCGGCGCCCGTGGAACCCGCTGGCGCGGGCGCATGGCGTGCTAGGCGCCATTGATGTTGTGCGGGCGATGCGGGTGCTGCTGTTCCGCCGCAGGACGGACCTCGTCATCTGCTTCTTCGAGTCGAGCGCGCTGGTGATATTGCTGCTGCGCCGCCTGCTCGGCTTCCGCGGGCGGGTGGTGGTCTATGATGTGGGCGTGCCTGGCGACTGGCGGCTGCGCAACGCGGTCCTGCGGCGCGTCCTGCCGCGCGCCGACCGGCTGCTGCCGCTGGGGCGGGCGCAGGTGGCGGGCCTGGTCGCCCTTGGCGCGCCGCCCGGCCGCGTGCAGCCGGTGCTGACCGGCACGTATCCGGATTTCTACGTGGCCGCGCCGGACCAGCCGGACGGCTACGTGCTGGCGGTGGGCGATGACGCCTCGCGCGACTACGCCACGTTGCTGGCGGCCTGCGCCGGGCTCGGGCGCCGGGTGATCATACGCAGCCGGCTGGTGGCGGCCGACCCGGCGGCACCGCATGTCAGCATACTCTCGCATAGCCTGAGCACGCGCGAGTACAGGGACCTGATTGCCGGCGCGCTATGCGTGGTGTTGCCGCTGCGCCCCTCGATCCACGCGGGCGGGGTGTCCACCCTGATGGAGGCGATGTCGAGCGCGAAGGCCGTCATTGTCAGCCGTACGGACGGGTTGGCCGATTACGTGGCGGACGGGCAGACCTGCCTTCTGGTGCCTCCAGGCGATCCGGAGGCGTTGCGGCTGGCGATCGATACGGTGGCGCAGGACGGGGACGCGCGGCGGCGGCTGGGCGATGCGGCGCGGGCGTTCGTTGTGGCGCAGTGCTCGCCGGAGGCGGTGGCGGGGCGGTTGTTGGGGGTTTGGCGGGGGTTGCAGGCGTAGGGAAGGAAGCAAGGCCTTCTTTTTCGAGAAAAAGAAGCAAAAAGCTTTTGTCTGCGCTGTCGCGGACCTCTCCATACGGCGCGACAGCGAAGTCAAAAATTTTTTGGTTCTTTTTTTCAAAAAAGAACTGCTTTCTTGCTTCTAGGCTTCCCCCACCAGCACCGGTTCCAGGCCGGCCGACGGCGGCCGCCGCGCTTGCGCGTGCTGCCGCAGGGCAAGCGCCATGAATGGCCGGTCCGCCAGGCTGGTCCGCGGCGCGCCTTCGCTGGCAAGCCACGCTTCGATCATGTCGTCCGCATTTGCCGGCAGCCCTGCGTAGCCGGTTTTGTAGATGATCGATTTGATCGCCGCGTTCTCCAGCCGGCCGCGCATCTGCCGGACCATGCGGCGGAACTGGCGTTTGAGGTCGGAGGCCCGCCACGGCGAGAGCGGCGGGATCATGTAGACGGCCGCGCCTGCGCCTGCGATGCGGTGGTTGTCCCAGGGTTCGCCCAAGGCGTCGAGGTTGTGGCACGCCATCGAACCGAGCAGGCCGTCTCCGCGGTAGAGGCCTACCGGCAGGCGGAGGTCCTGGGCGACCATGCGTGCCAGGAAGTCCGGCCGGAACGCGTGCAATTGGCCGTGCAGGCGGCCGCCTTTTTGGAGCGTCTCCTCGGTGACCTGCGCCATCGTGCGTCCGTTGCCGGCGACGCCTGTCGCCGCCATGGCATGCGGGTGCGCCAGGGCGTCCGCCAGCGCGGGCAGGGTGGCGCGGGAGACGGTGGCATAGCCGTCAACGAACACGTGCAGCGGCGCCGGCGTGAGCAGCGTGTGGATCGCCTGGTTGATGGCGTTCGATTTGTCGCCGAACGGTATATTGTAGACGCGCGCTTGCATTCCGGCCGCTTGCGCGGCGCGCAAGGCCAGCCCAGCGCTGCCGTCGCTGCTGCCGTTGGCGATCACCGTCAGACTTACGTGCGCGCCCTCGCAGGCTTTTGCGACGCTGGCGATGCAGGCGCCTATGCGCGCGGCTTCGTTTTGACAAAAGATCATAACGCTTGCGTCAAGCTGCTGGGTGTGTGCCATCGGCAATGCGTCTCCGCGATCCTGCGGCAGCAGTGCAGGAAATCTGGCCTGCCGCCTTAAACTATGGCATCTACCTGAACGAAGAGTAGCAGGCCAGCGGAACGATGACGCTGTGGAGGATCGGGGCGGAATGGCTATAGACATGGACGTGGCTGTCATTCCAGACGCGGAACCAGCGCCTTTTGCTGGCCTGGTCCGCAACTCCACACTCTATCTCGCCGGCAACCTGGCGGCCAAGGCCATCGGTTTCGTCATGATCCCGTTCTATGCGCGTTTCCTCTCGACGGAGGAGTATGGCGCGGCGAACCTGATCGAGCTGGCGATCACGCTCGTCAGCATCAGTTTCGGCATCCAGAGCTTCGGCCAGTCGCTGACCCGCATCAGCAACGACCAGACCGATGCCGCCTCCCGCCGTGTGACGATGTCGACCACGCTCATCTGCACCGCGGCGCTGGCCGGCTGCGCGGCACTGCTGGCCATGGCGTTTGCCGGCCAGATTGCCGCGGCCATCAGCCTGGGCGCCAAGATCGGCGTGTTGCGCGTGGCGTTCGCGGCGATGTTCTTCAGCAGCATCGTCGAGATCGTTCTGGTGTATGAGCGGATGCAGAACCGCGCGCGCTTTTACCTGACCTACACGACGACGACCCTGGTCGCCTCGCTGTCGCTCAACATCCTGCTGATCGGCGGCTTGCGGCTGGGCGTGGCGGGGTTCGTGCTCAGCAAGCTGATCGTGATGCTGTGCGGCGCGATCTTCCTCGGCGTGCGCACGGTTCGGCGCGTGGGGTTTGCCTGGCGTTACGATCTGGCGCGCGCGCTGGTGCGGTTCGGAGGCCCGCTGATCGTCTCGGCCGCCTGCTTCTTCGCCATCCATTTCTCCGACCGGCTGTTTCTCGCCCGCGTCAGCCGCGCGGAGGTGGGCGTATATGCGCTGGCCTACAATTTCGCTTTCCTGATCAGCACGATTTTCGGCGACAGTTTCAACAAGGTCTGGGGCGTGTCGTTCTACAGCCTGGCATCCGGCGATGGCTGGCAGGATCGTTTCGTACAGGTCGGGCGCTGGCTTGTCTTCGTGCTTGGCGCCGGCGCGATCGGCATATCGCTGTTCGGACGTGACGTGCTCGTGCTGATGGTGCCCGCCAGCTACGATCCGCCTGCGCTGCTGCTGCCGCTGCTCGTGTTCGCCTACTTCATCCGGGAGGTCGGCGATTTCTTCAATTCGATGCTGCTGATCGGCGCCGGCTCGGCCAATGTGGGGCGCGTGGCGGCGGCCAGCGCGGTCCTCAATCTTGCGCTGAACGCGGCGTTGATCCCGTATTTCGGCATCTGGGGCGCCGCATGGGCAACGTTTGGCACCTGGGCCGCCTATTGCGGGGTTTGCTGGGCCGGCGCTTGGCGGCAGCACCGCGTCTCCATGCATCCGTGGCCGCTGGCGTTCATCCTGCTTCTGTCGGGCGCTTGCCTGTGGAGCCGGGCGCTGATCCCCTTGCATGACCGGTTCGCCGGCCTGGCGCTCGACACACTGCTGTTCGGGGCTTTCCTGGCGGCGTCCTGGATCGCCTACCTGCGTGACGGCGAACGTGCGGAAGTGCTGAGCCTTGCGGCCCGCGCGACGGCATGGCTGCGGCCTGCCAAAGTTATCACAGGATCGTGACCACGTTAGCGGGAGGAGGGCGCAACTTTGTTTCTTTTGACGCACTAACGGCCGGTGGCCTGCTGCGTAACGTCCTGATACGTAAGCGGCATTCCGACACATTTCGTTTGCCGGCATCTCGTTGTAACGAGACAAACCCCGCACCAATCTCGGGTGATATCGACAAGGATACGACCATGCGCGCGTTTCGAACGGCTCTTAAAACATCCACCTGGACTCCAGTACTCGCATCTGCCCTGGCGCTTTCCATGGTCGTGGCACCCATCGCGCTTGCGCCCACGCGCGCCAGCGCACAGATCGGCATCGGCCTGAACATCACCATCGCTCCGCCGGCGCTGCCGGTGTACGCGCCGCCGCCGATACCTGGCCCTGGCTATATCTTCACGCCCGGTTACTGGAACTACGGTGAGGCCGGCTATTATTTCGTGCCCGGCGTGTGGGTGCAGCCGCCGAGCGTAGGGCTGCTATGGACGCCCGGCTACTGGGGCTACTCCGGCGGCGTATATGGTTTCAACGCCGGCTACTGGGGCTCGCATGTCGGCTACTACGGCGGCATAAACTACGGGTTCGGCTATGGCGGCGTGGGATACGGCGGCGGCGAATGGCGCGGTGGCGGGTTCTTCTACAACACCGCGGCGTTTGGCGGCGGCGGCGGCGGGATCTTCGGCGGTATCCACAACACCTACGTGAACAACACCGTCATCAACAACACGAACATCCGTACCAGCTTCAACGGTCCTGGCGGCATCACCGCGCGTCCCACAGCGCAGGAGGTGGCCTTCCAGCACGAGCAGCATGTGCCGATAACGGCCGCGCAGACCCGGCAACGCGAAACGGCCGCGGCGAACCCGCAGCAGCGCTTTTCCGCCAACCACGGACAGCCCGCGGTTGCGGCGTCGCAACATCCGGGCCAGTTCACCGGCGCCGGGGTTGTGCGCGCCAACGCGGCGGAGGCGCGAGCCAACGCTGCCGAGACGCGCGCCAATGCCGCCGAGACACGGGCCAACACCAACCAGACGCGGGCGAACACCGCGGCTGAGCGCGCCAATATCGCGGGAGAGCGCGCGAACAACGCAGGCGAGCGCGTGAACAATGCTGGCGAGCGGGCGAACAATGCCGGCGAGCGGGCGCGCAACGCCGGCGAACGCGCGAACAATGCTGGTGAGCGGGTGAACAACGCCGGTGAGCGGGCAAACAATGCCGGCGAGCGGGCGAACACGGCGGCCGAGCGTCCGGAGCGCGCACCGGCGGCGCGTGCTCCTATGCGCGAGGCACGCCCTGTGCAAGCTGCCCGGCCAGGCGGCTTCGCACCGAGGCCGGCTGCCGCACCGCATGCGCCGGCGCCCCGTCCTGCCCCCGCCCAGCATGGCGGCGGAAAGGAGCCGCGGCGCTAGGGCCTGATTGACGTTTCCCCGTCGGATGCCTGTTGTTCAGGCTTCGACGGGGAGCAGGGCAGGAAGGAAGCAGTCCTTTTTTGAAAAAAGGACCGAAAAACTTTTACTAGTTCGCATTGCCATCAGGCGGGCCTCAATGGGTCAATCCGAGTGTTTAAAATGCGTAGGAAGTAAAAGTTTTTTGCTTCTTTTTTTCAAAAAAGAAGGCCTTGCTTCCTCGCTTTTCCGAATAACACAAGCTGCCCAAAGCTTGTCTCGTCCCAGCTAAACTTCTCCGCATAGGCCCGCGTGGCAGCGCGGCAGATTGGACCGGCTTCCCAAGCGCGCACGCAGGCGGCGATTGCATCGGCCGATCGGGCGGCGGCGATAAAGCCCGATTCGGGTGCTGCCACCACTTCCGGGTTCCCCGGGATCGGGCTGGCTACCACGGCGGTGCCGCAGGCCATCGATTCCAGCAGAACGTTTGCCCATCCCTCCCGCGCCGAGGACAGCACGGACAGGTCCGCGGCGCTGTACAGCGCCGGGAGTTCCGCGTGCGGTACGGCGCCGAGCAGCCGCGTCCGGTCGGCCACGCCGAGCCGGGTGGCGAGTGCTTCCAGACGTGCGCGCTCCGCGCCCTGGCCCGCAATCACCAGGCGCCAGCCGGGCAGGCGGGTGAGCGCCTCGATCGTCAACTCATGGCCCTTGCGCGGGATCAGCGCGCCGACCGAAACGAGCGTGTTGCCCTCGATGCCCAGCGCGCGACGCGCTGCGGTGCGATCGGCGGGGCGGAACATCGCGAGGTCCACACCGTTGCGCAGGACAGTGATCTTGGCCGGATCGGCGCCGAGCGCCACCAGCGCGTCCCGCAGCCCGGCGCTGACGGTGATCACCGCCGCGGCGTCGCGCGCCGCCTGGAGGATCATGCGGCGCGGGGCCGGATAATCGGGAAATTGCGTGATGTCCGAGCCGCGTGCGGTGATCACCACGGGGAGGCCGAAGCGGCGGCCCAGCCAGGTGGCTGCCACGCCATCGGGGTAGAAGTAATGCGCGTCGATGACATCGAACCGCTCGCCTTGCGCCAGCAGCCTGGCCAGCGCGCGCGCGGCGGCCTGGTAGAGCAGCCAGGGTGCGGCACGCATGCCGATCGCGGGGATGGCGAGCCAGCGCGGGTGCAGGACACGCAGGCCATCCCTCTGCTCCTCGGCCGGTGCGGGGAGGTTGCGGCCGGGGAACCACGCGATTGGCGCGAGAACGGTGGCGCGGGCCTGGTTTGTGGCCAGCAGGTGGCGCAGGCGGTTTTCGACGAACACGCCGTGGTTGGGTTGGGAGGGGTTTGGGAAGAGGGTTGTGAAGACCAGCAGGTTCAGCAAAGGAAGCAAGGCCTTCTTTTTTGAAAAAAAGAAGCAAAAAACTTTTGCTCCCCGCGGCTCCGCCGTTTTGGTGTTTCCTGGTGCACCCGGCTGGTGCAAATGCGGGGTAGTAAAAGTTTTTTGGTCCTTTTTTTCAAAAAAGGACTGCTTGCTTGCTTCACTTCAACGACGACAACAAACGCTGCGCATCCGCCTTGCCCAGGAAATCCGCCGACGAACCCAGAGCCGCCTGCAGTTGCACGCGCGCATCCGCCGTGCGCCCGCTCGCGTTCAGCGCGAAGCCGTAATGATAGGCGGCGGAGGCTTTTGCCACCGCCTCGGCCGAGCCGGGCTTGCCGTCTGGCAGGTTCGTCACCGCCTCCGACAGCAGCGGTAGCGCCATGGGCATGTCGCCCTGCTTGGCCAGTATCCAGCCAAGCGTGTCGGCCACGTCCGGGTTCGGCGCTTGGAAATAGGCGCGTTCGGCGAGGCTTTTCGCGGCCACGCCGTCGCCTTGCTGCTGCTTGATCCAGGCGAGGTTGTTCAGCGTTGCAGGATCGGTGTGGCGCACGGCGAGCACGGCGTTGAGATGCTGTTCGGCTTCGTCCAGCTTGTTGGCTTCGAGGTCTAGCGAACTCAACACGGATTGCGCGGGCATGTCGTCGGGGTGTTTGGCCACCCAGGCGGACAGCAGCGCGATGGCCTGGCCGCCGGCGCCGCTGCGCGAGAGGGCGTTGGCCGCCTTGGTGGCAAGTTCGCCCGAGGGCGCCGTCTTGAAGGCTGTGAGGAAAGCCGCGGCGGCCTGTTTGGGGTCTCCCTGGGTCAGCCAGGCATCGCCGGCCAGCGCGTTGGCGCCTGGCTGGTTCTGCGGATCCGCGTGCAGGGCGGCGGCACTTGTCAGCGCCGCCTGTATGCCGTGCTCCCGCAGATCCACGCCGACCAGGGCACCGAGCAGGCCCTCGTTGCCGGGCGATTGTTCCAGGCCCTCGCGCAACACGGCACGTGCGTCGTCGTAACGTTTAGCGGACACGAGGAGGCCCGCCAGGTCGGTGCGCGCGCGCAGGTTGCCGGGCACCTGGCGTATGGCGGCGTGGTAGGCCTGCTCGGCCATGTCCGGCTTGCCATCGACGGCCAGGACGCGGGCGCGCAACACGTCGAGTTGCGGGTTGTTTTCCGCACTTGCGCGGTCCAGCAGGGCCACGGCGCGCGAGGCCTGCTTTGCTCGCACGTAGGTGCCGGCAAGGGCGGCGGTGATTCCGGGGTTGTCCGGCGCGGCTTCGTGCGCGGCTTCGGCGACCGTCACGGCGCGGTCAACTTGCTTGCTGGCGAACAAGGCGGGCAGCAGCACGTCCAGCGCACCCTCGTCGTCGGGGTGGTGGCGCAGCATGTCTTCCAGCAGCTTCTCGGCGGCGGGGGCATCGCCGCGCAGGCCGTAGATGCGGATCAGGTTCAGCTTGGCGGGGCGGCTGTCCGGAAAGCGGGCGAGCACGTCGCGCAGCTGCTTCTCGGCCGCATCCATGTCCAGCCCGGCGATGCGGACCTGGGCGGCGAGCACGCCCACCTCCTCCGCGTCGCCGATGCGGCTACGCAGGCGCTCCACGTCGGCGATGGCGGCCGGGATGTCGCCGCGGGCGAGGTCCGCCTGCACGATCGCCTCCCCGGCCAGGCGCTGGTTTGGCGAAATCGCCAGCGAGCGCTTCAGCTCGGCTTCGGCACCGGCTGCGTCACCCATGCTCAGCTCGGCCGCGGCCAGGCGGTTGAGGATCTGGACGTCCTTCGGCGCCAGCGTGCTCGCGTCCTCGAAGCTCTTCTTCGCGTCCCTGACGTTGCCGGTCATGGCCAAGGCGCGGCCTTGCAGGTCCAGCGTGTCGGCGTCCGGGTGGGCGGCGAGCGTGCTGTCGCGCAGCAGCGCCAGCACGCGGTCGGGATGCTGGCGCGCCAGGTCGATGAACGCCATCAGCTTCAGCCCGCCCGGGTCGTCGGGGTATTTGGAGAGGAACTTGGTCGCCGCCTCCTCGGCCTGGGCCGGCTGGTTCATGCCGAGCTTGGTGACTGCCAGAAAATAGAATCCGCGCGGGAGCTGGCTGACCACGGTGGCGATGTTGGTCAGCGCGGTGTCGGCGGCCGGATAGTCGCCCATCTGGATCGCCATCATCGCTTCGAGGTAGTTGGCGCCGACGTTCTTCGGCGATCCGTGCAAGACCTTTTCGACCGAGGCGCGGGCGGCTTCGGTGCGGTTCAGCGCCGCCAGCGAGCGCGCCTCGATCATCCGCGCATCCTGCCGGTTGGGGCTGGTGGCGAGAACCTGCTGGGCGCCGGCGAGCGCGCCGGCGGCATCGTTGCGGCGCATGGCGATCTCGGCGCTCAGCAGCACGGCTTCCGGCTGGTTCGGTTCGGCGTGCAGCACCTTCTGCGTGCGGGCGGACGCACCATCGAGGTCGTCCGCCGCGAGCGCGATGCGGGCGGCGGTGAGCAGGACTTCGCGCTCGCCGGGACCAGCGGCTTCGGCTTGCGCGCTCGTGGCGCGGGCGCCGGGCGTGTCGCCGAGGGAGAGCTGGGCGGCGGCCCTGATCGTCAGCGTGTCCGCGCGGGCGGCGGGCGGGGCGGCTTCGACGGTGAAATCGCGGAGCACTTCGGTGAAATGGCGTTGCTGGAGGTAGGCCTGGCCGAGCGGCAGCACGATCGCGGCGGGGCTGTAGCCTTTTGCGCGGGCGCGGCGCAGCTCCAGCTCGGCGGCTTCCGGATTGCCGAGCGAAAGATCGACCTTGCCCAGCAGGAAGGCGGCCTCCGGGCTGTCCGGATGGCGCGCGATCGCCTGGCGCAGATACTGTTCGGCGCCCGCCATGTTGGCTTGCGCCATCAGTCTCTTTGCGGATTGTATCGGATCGCGGTGGGCGAGTGCGTAGTAGCCAGCCCCTGCGGCCGCCAATGCAAGCACGGGCAGACCGACCATCAAAGCCTTGCGCATGGAAGACGCCTTCCCGGGTGGAATGTTTTCTTGCATGTAGCGCATCACGGGCCCGTGTTGAAACGCCCCCATGCCGGTTCCTGCCTGGGTTGCGGCACTTCGGCCACGTTTCGCGTAATTGTTGCATTGTGGTGGCGTTTGCCGCTCTCTAGCAAGAGGCAGGCGTGGTTTCGCCTAATTAAAAACACTTGCCCGTGATCAGGTGCCGTTTTAGATACGCTGCGTAACGGTTTAACCGCCGCAGCGCGACCGTGGCCCATGGGGGCCGCCCCGTCGCGCGTGGCAGAAGGCGTGTAGCTCAATGGCAGAGCGCTGCTTCTACTCAGCAGAGGTTGGGGGTTCGATCCCTTCCGCGCCTACCAGGCTGGTGCTCGGGCTGGCCGCCATGATGGCGGCCTCGGTGATCGGCAGTGCCGGCTGCCTGGCCTCGCCCCCGCTTACGCCGCCCGCCGTGACCGAGCCGGAAGCGGCGGGCCAGTACGTGATCGGGCCGGGCGATGTGCTGTCCATCTTCGTCTATCAGGCGCCGCCGCTTTCAGTGACCGACCTGCCGGTCCGCCCGGACGGCCGCATTTCCGTGCCGCTGGTTCCCGACGTGGTGGCCGCGGGCAAGACCCCCACCGAACTCGGCCGCGACATCGCCGAGAGCCTGAAGAAATTCGTCAACGATCCGAACGTGACCGTCATGGTGCACAGCTTCCAGGGTCCGGCGGACCGGCAGGTGCGCGTCATCGGCGAGGCGACCGACCCGCAGGCGATTCCGTACCGCGAGAACATGAGCCTGCTGGACGTGATGATCGCGACCAAGGGTCTGACCAAGTTCGCCGCGGGCAACCGCGCCATCATCGTGCGCAAGGACGGCGCGGCGGAGAAGCGGATACACGTGCATCTGTCGGACCTGATCAAGGACGGCGACATCAGCCAGAACGTCATGATGCGGCCTGGGGATACGCTGATCATTCCGCAGAGCTTTTTTTGAAGTGGCAGTGAGCAAGCAGTTCTTTTTTGAAAAAAAGAACCAAGAAACTTTTGCTCCCTGGCGGCGGCTGGGGCCGGCAGTTGGCTCGTTTGTTATATTTTAGCCTGGACCTTTTATAGGCAGTCATCATGGACGCCCTTCCTGATCTCATTTCCCGTTACGGGGCGCTTGCCTGGCGGCGCCGCTGGTGGGGCGTTGCCGCCGCCTGGGTGCTGTGCATCGCCGGCTGGGTCGGTGTCGCCAGCCTGCCGAACCAGTACGAGGCCAGCGCGCGCGTCTATATCGATGCGGACGCGGTGCTTACGCCGTTGCTGCGCGGCATCGCGGCGGACAGCTCGATGAGCGACCAGATCGACCTGCTGCAGCACATGCTGCTGTCGCGGCCGAACCTGGAGAAGATCATCGCCAAGACGGACCTGCAGCTCGACACTAAGACGGCGACCGACCTCGAGCAGATGGTCAACCGGCTCGGCAACACCATCAAGGTGAACGCGCAGACCCGCAACATTTTCTCGATCGCATTTCGCAACCCGGACCGTCAGCTGGCCTACGACGTGGTGCAGGCCGTGCTGGCCAGCTACATCGAGAACCGCGCCGGCGACAACCGTGACGACATGGAAAAGGCCAGCGCCTTTCTGGATGAACAGATCGCCAGCTACGAGAAGCAGCTGACCGCAGCCGAGCGGGCGCGTGCCGATTTCCGCAGGCAGTATGTGGACGTGCTGCCGGGCGACGGCGGCGTGAACCGGCTGGAACAGGCCAAGGCGCAGGTGACTGCGCTGGGCGGCCAGCTGACCGACGCGAAGTCGCATGGCGCGCTGCTGGCCAAGCAGCTCTCCACGACGGCGCCTACGGTCACCACGGAGGCGGCGAGCAATGGCGGCGTGGAACCGCATAGCGAGCTGCGCGCGGCCGAAGCCCGCCTGCGCGAGCTGCAGCAGGTTTATACCGACGCCTACCCCGAGGTGGTGACGCAGAAGCGCACGGTGGAGAAGCTGCGCAAATCCGATGGCGGCAGTGCGGCACCCAGCTTCGGCGGCCGGTCGATCTCCAACCCTGTGTTCGAGCAGCTGACGCTGAAGAACGTGGAGAATCAGGCGCTGATCGAAAGCCTGAAACGCCAGCTGGAGGATGCGACGGCGGAGCGCAACAGGCTGCAGACCATCGCGCAGAACGTGCCTGGGCTGGAAGCCAAATACGTCGATCTGAACCGGGACTATGACGTGCTGCGCAAGAACTATGACGAACTGCTTGCCAGGCGCGAGGGCATGCGCATCGCGACGGCCGCCCAGGTGCGCGCCAGCAACGTGAAGATGGTGATCATCGATCCGCCGCAGGTGCCGCAGCGCCCTGTCGCACCCGCCCGGGTGATGCTGTCCATCGGCGTGCTTCTGGCGGGCCTAGCCGCGGGCGTGGGCGTCGTCGCCGCGATGATGACGCTGGACCAGTCGTTCCACAGCATCATCGACCTGCGCGCTATGGGGCGGCCGGTGATCGGCGCCATCTCGCTGGCGGCATTGCCGCCCACAATAGCGATGCGCCTGCGCCATGCGGCGGTGTTCGGCTCGGCAATCGGGCTGCTCGTCGTGGTCCTGGGCGGCGTGTTGTTGCATTACACGCAGCGTATCTGAGATGGACCTCCACGTTCCCCAGGCCATCGAGAGCCCGCCGCCGCGCACGCTGGCCGACATGGCGCGTGCCGGCCTGATCATCGAAACAGAAGGCCGCACCAGGCTCGGTGACGAGTTCCGCATCGCCGCCAGCCGGCTGCATACCGTGGTGAAGGGCTCGATCGCCGCGGGCGAGCGCTGCGGCAACATGGTGCTGGTTACCAGCACGCGCCCGGCGGAGGGCAAGAGCTTCGCCGCGCTGAACATGGCCGCCTCGCTGGCGCGCACCGGCTCACGCTCCGTGCTGCTCGTGGATGCGGACGCCAAGGTGCGCTGCCTATCCGAGCTGATCGGCCTGGCCGGCGCGCCTGGGCTGCTGGATCTGGCGGCGGATGACAGCCTGCAGCCGGAACGCATGGTTGTGGCGACCCCGGTGCCAGGCCTGTTTATCCTGCCCCTGGGCGACACGCTGGCGGGGCTGGAACCCGGTGAGCGCAGCCAGCCGTTGCCGAGCGCGGCCGAACAGCTCGCCCGCCGGTTCGCCAGCTCCACCGTGGTGATCGACACCGGCCCGCTTCTCGCCACATCAGACCCGAGCGTGCTGGCGCCGACCGCTTCGCAGATCATGATGGTGGTGGAAGCCGGCCGCACGCAGCGCAACGAGCTGGAAGCGGCGCTGGAGATGATCAAGGCCTGCCCGAAGGTGGTTCTGCTGCTCAACAAGCAGGCGGGGCGTAACCGATCGTCTTTCGGGGCTTACAGCTACACCGGTGAATACTACGCCAAGCCGAACGCGCCGCCGCCGCAGCGCCCGGACTGACGTGTTTTGCCAGGGAAGAAAGCAGAGCCTTCTTTTTTGAAAAGAAGAGGCAAAAAACCGTTGTCTGCGCTGTCGCGGACCTGTCCAAGGAGTCCGCGACAGCGGAGCAAAAGTTTTTTGCTTCTTTTTTTCAAAAAAGAAG
>CAXTVW010000073.1:13092-17438 GCA_964247675.1 uncultured Acetobacteraceae bacterium | reverse complement strand
GGGGAGATAAAAGTTTTTTGCTTCTTTTTTTCAAAAAAGAAGGCCTTGCTTTCTTACACTAATCAAACAAAGAACTCACCGAACTCTCATCAGAAATCCGATGAATCGCCTCGGCCAGCAAAGGCGCGATCGTCGCCTCGCGCAAATTAGGCGACTGCCGCACAGCGTCCGTCGCCACGATGCTGTCGGTGATCGTCATCATCTCGATCGGGCTTGCCGCGATGCGGGCCACGGCACCGCCGGAGAGCACGCCGTGCGTCACGTAAACGCTGACGGATTTGGCGCCGTCCTTGATCAGCGCGTCGGCCGCGTTGCACAGCGTGCCGCCGGAATCACAGATATCGTCGAGGAGGATGCAGTCCCGGCCCTCCACGTCGCCGATCACGTTCATCACTTCGGAGACACCGGCGCGTTCGCGGCGCTTGTCGATGATCGCCAGGTCGATGTTCAGCCGCGTGGCCAGCGCACGCGCACGTACCACGCCGCCTACATCCGGCGAGACGATCATGATGTCGCGCCCCTCGTAGCGCGCGCGTATGTCCGCCATGAACAGCGGGGCGGCGTAGAGGTTGTCGAGCGGGATGTCGAAAAATCCCTGTATCTGCCCGGCATGCAGGTCGAGCGTGAGCACGCGGTTGGCGCCGGCTTCGGTGATCAGGTTGGCCACCAGCTTGGCGCTGATCGGCGTGCGCGGCGCGGATTTGCGGTCCTGCCTGGCATAGCCGAAATAGGGGATCACGGCAGTCACGCGGCGCGCGGAGCTGCGGCGCAGCGCGTCCATCATGATCAGCAGCTCCATCAGGTTGTCGTTCGCGGGGTAGCTGGTGCTCTGGATGACGAACACGTCCTCGCCGCGCACGTTCTCCTGGATTTCCACGAAAATCTCCATGTCCGCGAAGCGGCGGACGGAGGCACGGGTCAGCGGGAGGTTGAGGTTGCGTGCCACCGCTTCGGCCAAAGGCCGATTGCTGTTGCAGGCTACTATCTTCATGGTGATATCCCCAGCGGCGCGCGCGGGCGGGGGTTTAGCAATGTGTCATGGGTCTGTCACCCTAAGGAAGGAAGGCCTTCTTTTTTGAAAATTAGAAGCAAAAAACTTCGGCGGCGCTGTCGCGGGCTCACGCCATGAGGTGTCTGGTGCTGGGAGCGGGGGCAGGGGGCGGGTTTCCGCAGTGGAATTGTGCCTGCCGGTTGTGTGCGCTGGCGCGGGCGGGGGATCCCCGGGCGCAGCCTTGCACGCAGGTGGCTGTGGCGGTCACCGCAGATGACGAGCGCTGGGTGGTGGTGGGCGCCTCGCCGGACCTGCGCCAGCAGATCCTGTCGAACCCGGCCATGGCACCGCTCGGGCCGCGCCACTCGCCTTTGGCCGGCGTGGTGCTTGTCAGCGCGGACGTGGACGGCATGGCCGGACTGCTGGTGCTGCGCGAACAGCAGCGCCTGCGCGTGTGGGCGCCGGCGGCCATCCTGCGCGTGATGGCGGAGAACCCGATCTTCGCCTCGCTCGACCCGGCCTTGGTGGAGCGCGTGGCCGTGGTGCCCGGCGTGCCTGTCGACACCGGCATGGGGCTGCGCCTGACGCTGCTGGAGATGCCCGGCAAGGTTCCGCTGTATCAGGAGGACCGCGGTGCCGCGGTGGCCGAGGCGGCCAGCACCTACGCCGCGAAACTGGAGGCAGGCGGCCGGACGGTGGTGCTGGCACCCGCCTGCGCGCAGATCACGGACGCGGTGCTGGAGCGGATGGCCGGCGCCGACGCGCTGTTCTTCGACGCCACGCTGTTCACCGACACCGAGATGATCGACGCCGGGCTGGGGCATAAGACCGGGCGTCGCATGGGGCACGTTCCGGTATCCGGACCTGGCGGCTCGATGAAAGCGTTGGCGGCGCTTGGCGGCCGGCGGATCTACTTCCACATAAACAACAGCAATCCGATCCTGCTGGAGGGTTCAGCCGAGCGTCAAAGCGTGGAAGCCGCAGGATTTGAGGTGGCGTTCGATACGATGGAGGTCGTGGTGTAATGGCGCACGTATGAATACAGGTCGCTAGAAAGATCTTCTTTTTTGAAAAAAGAAGCAAAAAACTTTTGCTCCCCCCGCATCCTCAACGAGCGTGTTCCTCTGAGAACACCCGCTTGCTGCAAATGCAGGGAAACGACGTCAAGGCCGTTTTGACATAAAGTCCCACATCTCTGAACACGTAGCCTGGACCAGCTCGTAGCATCCGGTATCAAAATACACGCGGGCAAGCCTCAGGACAGTGTCGATCTCTAAGATAACATGCTGCCGCTGGCAGCAATATCCCTGATCGCTCCGCCACAGCCTGACGTCATCATGGCTTCCGCTCGGGTCCTCGAACATCCACCCCGGGACGAACTCGAAAAGGGCGAAACCGGAACTGACGCCACCGATGATGTTGAACGAGCTTTCATCGGAAAAGCAGCTGTCGATGTCCTTGTGACTCAGCTGGACAATGGGATGCGTGTCGCCATTCATTTGTCTGACGGCTTCGGCAACAGTATGCCATTCCGGATTCCTAAACTCGACACAATACCATTCGGCGTCCGGCGGGTAGTGGACGGTCGTCAAATGGCGCGCCCTCATAGGGTGTCCTCGAGCAGACAGCCGATTTCCGGTTACCACTAAAGGGCTTTAGCTGCGAGACGCGGACGTCGGCCGATCCTACCGCCAAGCTCGGTAAGGGGTCGTCCGGATGAATTTTCCCTCGTTCCGAACCACGCAAGGGAAGGCAATCTCATCTCTGTCAGCTTCGTGTTGTTGAGACGTAGGCCTCAACGTTCCGCGACAGCGCAGATAAAAGCTTTTTGCTTCTTTTTCTCGAAAAAGAAGGCCTTCCTTCTCGCCCTACTTCGCCTACCGATATATCAAAGTCCCAGGCCCGGCCTCGGTAAATAGCTCCAGCAGCACAGCATGCGGTATCCGCCCGTCCAGGATGACGCACCCTTTCGCCCCTGCCTCCAGCGCCTCGAAGCAGTTCTCCACCTTCGGTATCATGCCGCCGTGTATGGTCCCGTCCGCGATCAGCGCGCGCGCTTCGCCCACGCTCATCTCGGCGATCAGCATGCCTTGCGCGTCCAGCACGCCGGGCACATCCGTCAGCATCAGCAGCCGGGTCGCGTGCAGCGCGCCGGCGATGGCGCCGGCCGCGTCGTCCGCATTGATGTTGTAGGTCTGCCCGTCCGAGCCGTAGCCCACAGGTGCGACCACCGGGATCAGGCCCGACCCCGTCAGCGCGTGTATCACGCGCACGTCCACATGCTCCGGCTCGCCCACGAAGCCCAGATCCAGCACGTGCTCGATGTGGCTGTCAGGGTCCACGATCGTGCGTTCCAGCTTGCGGGCGCGTATCAGCCCGCCATCCTTTCCGGAGATGCCTACGGCCAGCGCGCCGGCGCGGTTGATCAGCTCGGTGACGTGTTTGTTCACCGTGCCGGCCAGCACCATTTCCACCACTTCCACCATGGCGGCATCGGTTACGCGCAGGCCGTCGATGAATTCGCTCTTTATGGCCAGCCGCTGCAGCATGGCGTTGATCTGCGGCCCGCCGCCATGCACCACCACAGGGTTTACGCCCACCTGCTTCAGCAACGCGATGTCGCGCCCGAACTCGGTGGCGAGCTCCGGGTCACCCATCGCGTGGCCGCCGTATTTCACCACGATCGTGGCGCCGGCATAGCGGCGCAGAAACGGCAGCGCCTGCGCCAGGATGGCGGCCTGCTCGGTGGCGCGGCGCAGGGCTTCTGGGGAGTGGGGCATAGGCTTGGGGTAACGACAGGCGCGGAAAGAAGGCAAGCGGTTCTTTCCCCGTGCCACCCTGCCTATACCAGCGCGCCGTTAGGCAGGCTCCAGGCGACTTTCATTACTTCGCAACGGCAGCAGCCGGCCATCCAAGAAAATCCAGGCCGGTCAAGCGCGGGAAGAAAAAATTTTTAAGCCTTTTTCGTTCTCTCAGTCGATCACAGACGACGGAAACGCGAGTCAACAACTTAATTTACAACTCAAGACTTTATTTTGCTTCCGTTCTCAACCCGCTTGCGGTAACGGTTTCGTGTTATCACGGGAGCGTGAGCGATGGGTGGTCAGGTTTCAATACGGAAAGCGGCGATCAGGCTGGCGTGTGCGGCGGTGTGCCTGCTCGGCCCCGGTCAGGCCGCGGCACAGACGACGGGGGCGGGCAGCTACGTGCCGTCCGGCAACTTTCAGCCGACGGTTGTGCCACCCACGCCCACGCTGCTCGGCGTATATGCCGATGACAGTGCCGGCAGCTTCGAAGCGGTGAACGCCTGGCTCGGCCGGACTGTCGATTACACCTCCATACACACCGGCCAGGC
>CAXTVW010000073.1:0-12992 GCA_964247675.1 uncultured Acetobacteraceae bacterium | reverse complement strand
TGAACGCCTGGCTCGGCCGGACTGTCGATTACACCTCCATACACACCGGCCAGGCCAGCGAGAGCGACTTCATAAACTCCGTCGATTACGTGCTGTGGAGCAGCCAGTACGCCGGCGTGAACGCCGCGGGCGTGGCGGATTCCCGGCTGGTCAGCGTGCCGCTGATCTGGTCGGGCGCCACGCTCGCCGCAGCCGCATCCGGCGCCTACAACGCCGATTACGCGACGGTGGCGCAGAAGATACTGAATGACATCCCGGCCGGTCCGGCTCCCGGGCAGTCGGTCATCTACATACGCACCGGCTGGGAAGAGAACCTGGCCGGCGAGATGCCGTGGACGTCCACCGGCGTGGAGGCGGATTACATCGCCGCGTTCCAGCAGTTCGTCACCGTGTTCCGCTCGATCGACACCACCGGAAGGTTCCGCTTCGTGTGGTGCCCCAACGTCGGCGGTGACCCGATCATGAACTCCTATCCCGGCGACGCCTATGTCGACGTCATGTCGATGGATTTCTATTACGGCCTCAACACACTCACCAACGCTCCGGATCCAGACGCTGCCTTTCAGGAGATGCTGAGCCAGGGGCTGAGCTTCCTTGCCAGCACGGCGAGCGCGCACGGCAAGTCCTTGGCGTTCTCCGAGTGGGGCGTCAACCAGGACAATTTCGGCAATTACGTGAAAGACTTCTTCGACTGGTGCCGCGCGCAGGGCTGTCTCTACGTCACCTATTGGGACAACGACGGCAGCTACCCCGGCGAGATCTCCAACGGCAGCTATCCGGAAACCGGCGCGATGTTCCAGCATCTCTGGAACCCGGCGCAGTACCCCGTCGAGCCGATCGCCGCACCCGTGGGCGTGGCCGCCCTTGCTGGCAACGGTTCCAACCTGATCACCGCAAACCCGGTCACCTCGTCCACGCCGGTGACCACCTATTACCTCTATAAGGGCAGAGCCTCGGGCGCGGAGAGCACCACGCCGGTGGCCAGCAGTGCGTCGCCCAGCTTCACCGACGCCCAGCGGAACGGCGCCCCCGCCTATTACCGCGTGGGAGCCGGCAACGCCCTGAGCCAGGGCTACCTTTCAGCCGAGGTGAGCGCCACGCCGCACGCCGCCTCCGCGCTGCCGCTGCCGGCACACTATCTGGCGCTCGCAAGCTCCGGCTACGCCATGTCGAGCACGCCCTCGCTGACCGCCCTGTCGCAAGCAACCCCTGCGCTGAACAACGCCACCATAATAGCGCTCGTGGCGCCGCAGTCCGGTCCATGCCTGATCGCCGGCTTCCCCCACGGCCTCTCGCTGAGCCTGGACGCAAACGGCTACCTCATCGGCTACAGCCGCGACTGGTATAGCAACCGCTACACGGCCAGCAGCACGCTGCCGGTACCGTTCCCCGCAGACGGCCAGACGCCGGAATGGGTGCGCGTGGACATGGATGCCAAGGGTGCCGTCACCACGTTCTACGTGGCGCCAGTGGCCGGCGCCACGATGCCGGCGCTGACCAGTACCGCCTGGAGCCAGCTCGGCGCACCGCAGACAGCACAGAACCACAACGGCATCTATGACGCGATGGCGGAGCCGCTCTCCGTCGGTGGACAGCCGGGCGGCGGCGGCCAGCTTGTCGGCAACGTATTCGACATGGCGCTTTACGCGAACGGCGTGCTCGCGTCCCATCCGCGCTTCGATGTGCGGACGACGGGGGTGCAGGTGTTCAGAAACTACGCGGAGGGGCAGCTTTGGAGCCTTGCGGGTAGCGCGGTGATCCGCTGAATCTGGAAGCAAGGCCTTCTTTTTTGAAAAAAAGAAGCAAAAAACTTTTGCTCCCCGCCTGCACTGCGGTCTCGTCTCGTTCTGCCAGTGCGCGTATTGGCAGAACGAGGCGAGATCATCGTGCAGGCGGGAAGCAAAAGTTTTTTGCTTCTTTTTTTCAAAAAAGAAGGCCTTGCTTGCTTAAGCACCCGCTCACAAACGCCTCGAAAGCCGCCCCCGCACACATGGGATCAGCCGCCGGCAACCCGGTAGCTTCACTGGCCTCGGCAAGCGCAAGCGTGCGCGCCGCCTCATCCAGATGCGCTGTGTTCAGGCTGATCCCACCGCAGCGTATCGCGGGATTGGTCCGGCGGCCCAGCGCCAGGTTCATCTCTATCGTCTCCACCAGGCTCGGCAGGCTGTAGCCCGCCAAGCCGACGATGCTGCGCCGTCCCGGCTGGTGGCACACGACGATCACGTCCGGCTGGCTGCCATGCAGCAGGCCGAGTGACACGCCCGCATAAGACGGGTGGAACAGCGAACCCTGGCCCTCGATCACGTCCCAATGATCCGGCGCCGCATCGGGGCTCAGCTCTTCGGCAGCACCCGCGGCGAAATCCGCGATCACCGCGTCCATCGGTATGCCGGCGCCGGCGATCATGATGCCGGTCTGTCCGGTTGCACGGAAGTCGGCCGGCAGCCCGCGCGCGCGGAACGCGCGGGTGAGCGCCAGCGCAGTGTATTTCTTGCCGAGCGCGCAATCGGTGCCGACGGTAAGCAGCCGCCGCCCGCTGCGCTTGCGCCCCGTGGCGATCGGCAGCCGGGCAGGCGGCACACGGACGTCGATCAGCCGGCGGCCCAGCCGGCCGGCCGCCTCGGCGAGCGCCGGCACGTCCGCAAGCTTGCCGTGCAGGCCGCTGACGATGTCCAGCCCAGCCTCCAACGCGCCCACCAGTGCGGCCACCCAGCTTCCGGGCAGCACGCCACCCACATTGGCCACGCCGATGACGAGCGCGCGCGCCCCGTTCGCATGCGCCTGCGCAGGGGTGAGGATAGGCAGGCCGGTGCTGACCCGCGCTTGCGGCAACGCGTATTCGCCGATGCAGCGTTCGGGCGCCCAGTCGCGCAGGCCAAAGGCCGTCTTGGCAAAGCCCGCTTCCTGCACGTCGCCCAGGAACAGCAGGTAGGGCGAGGGAAGTTCAAGTTGCGCGGCGGCAAGGGGCGTTGCCGGCTGCGGCGCACCGGTCTCCGGCACGGGCAACGGCTCCGCGGGATTTGCGATTGTCGTAACCATCTGCGTCAATCGGCGCGGGCGCGCGTGCGCGCAGCCTTTTGGGCGGCGGCCGGCGTGCTCCTGCGAAGATGCGTGCGCGCCGCCGCAGGCGTTCTGGGCGGCTGCGCATGGCTCGCCGGCGGGAGGGCGTCCAGCACGCTCTGGCTGGCCGCGTTGTCCAGCAGCTCTTCCTGCGTGGTGGAGCAGACGCACACCACGAGCGCGTGCTCGCAATCGCCATCCGCCAGGTAGGCGTGGCCCATGCGGCTGTCGATATAGACGGATTCGCCCGCCTGCAGCGTCACCGGATCGTAGAACTCCGTGTGCACTGCCACGCATCCTTCCAGCACGTAGACGAACTCCTGCCCGTCATGGCGCACCATGTCGCCGAATTCGGCCAGCGAGCGCGCCTTCACCCGGGTGAAGATCGGGATCATGTCCTTGTGGCGCAGCTCCGGCGACAGATAGAAGTAGTCGTAGTTCGGCGTGGTGACCGAGAGCGCGGAGGCACGCGTGCCGACGCTGCGCCGGCTGTTGGCCACGGCGGCCGGCTCGCTTTTCGGTTCGGCGAACAGCTCGGACATGCGAACACCCAGCCGGTCGCTGATCATCTGCAGCTTATCGTAGGTGAGCGTCAGCCTGTCATGCTCCACCTTGGAAAGTGTGGAGAACGGCACGCCGGTGCGCTCGCTCATCTCCTTCAGCGTGATACCATAACGGTCCCGCAGCGAGCGCATCAACGAGCCGAGGGTGGGTTTGGCCGCATGCCGCATCACTGTCCTCATGGTCCTAGTTGGGACAAGAGTAGCGCCAGAGCCCCGTTGTGCGCCAGCCCTTCGGCGAGGTGTCGGCACGTAGTAAACAAGCAGTCCTTTTTTGAAAAAAGGACCAAAAACTTTTGCTTCTCCGCCTGCACGGAATGTCGCCAGGTTCTGCCATCACGCGCACCGGCAGAGCAGACCAGTTCCTGGTGCAGGCGCCGGGGCGCGAAAGTTTTTTGCGTCTTTTTTTAAAAAAGAAGGCCTCCCTTCCCTTGCCATACGTCGCCAATCGTTTCCAACCCGCTTGACACTATCCTGATCGGGATCATAGCGTCTCACTCAGAACAGCAGGCGCATGATCCGCGCCGTGCGGAGGGGATTAGCCATGGCCGCCACCCGTTTGTGTCCAGGAATGGCTGTAGCGTTCGCCGCGCTGGCTGCCGCGCCAGCCGTCGCGCAGACGGCAGCGCCGGCGCCGCGCCCAGCGACGGCGCCCACCGCACAGCCATCCGCGCCGGCCAACGCTGTCGAGCAGATCGTGGTCACCGCAAACAAGCGGCGCGAGCGGGCGCGCGACGTGGCCAACAGCGTTACGGCGATCACCGGCACGCAGTTGGACAGGCGCCAGGAGTTCAGCATCCAGGACCTCGTCAGCCAGGTGCCCGGCCTTTCGGTTGAGGCGGACGACAAGACGACCGTACGCATCGTCATACGCGGCCTGAACGCGGGAAGTGCCGGCGCCACCGTGGCCTCCCTGCTCGACGAGGTGCCGACCAACGCCGTCGGCGCGCAGAACAACGCGTCTACCAACTCGCCCAATTTCGATACGTTCGACCTAGCGCGCGTCGAGGTGCTGCGCGGCCCGCAAGGCTCGCTGTACGGCGCCTCCGCCGAGGGCGGCCTAATAAAATACGTCACCAACCCGCCTGACCCCACGAAGTATTCGGGCGAGCTCGAAGGCGGCATCAACGGCACCACCGATGGCGGGATCGGCGGCACGCTGAAGGGATTTGCCAACTTTCCATTGCTGGACGGCAAGGCGGCTTTGCGCATCACCGGCTGGAACGAGTGGATCCCGGGATACATAGACGACCCGCTGCGCAACAAGACAGACGATAACAGCGGCCAGCGTTACGGCTGGCGCGCATCGCTGCTGGTGCAGCCGACCACCGACCTCACGATACGCCTGACCGCCGAACGCCAGAGCCTGTTCAGCAACGGCGAGGATTTCCTGGAGGCGCGCGGCGCGGCGCTCACGCCAACGGCACCGCCAGGCAACCAGCTCAACCTGGTCAATGGCCTGATAAACAATTTCGACCTGCCCACTCAAGGCCAGAACGAATCCGGTGTCTTCTACGGCAACATCAATTATGATCTTGGCTGGTCCAGCCTCACGTCGATCACCAGCTACACAGACAGCAGCTACCGAAACCTTGTCGATGCCACGAACATCCTTGCAGGCGCCGGAACGACAGAGGGCACGCTCCTGTCGAGTGCCGTGTATGGGGTGCCGACACAGGTGGAACTGAAGCAGAATTCGCTGGTGGACAAGTTCAACCAGGAACTCCGGCTTGTCTCCGATCCCGGCTTCGAACTGCTGGGCCGCAAGTTCGACTGGCTGGTGGGCGGATACTACACGCACGAGACATCCACACTCGGGCAGGACCTTGACGGCATCGATGCCGGCACGGGCAAGCTTGATCTGCCCGTCGCAGAGCGAATCCGGCAGTACGGCCAGCTTTCCGAATGGGCGTTCTTCGCCAACGTCGATTATTACATCACCCCGGCGATCGACCTCGCACTTGGCGGACGCCTGAGCGGAAATGCCCAGCACTCCCAGGAGTCTCTTCCTGCCGGCTTGCTGACAGGCCCGGCCACGTTGTTCGAGCCGACATTCACATCGAACGACCATGACAAGCTGTTCTCGGTCGCGCCACGCTGGCACATCAATGATGACTCGCTGTTGTATGCGCGCATCGCCAGCGGTTACCGTCCCGGTGGTCCGAACCTCCCGGTGCCCGGCGCAAACATACCGCCATCCTACAGCCCCGACAGGACGGTCAATTACGAACTCGGATTCCGCCAGGATCTGTTCAACAAGGCCGTTTCCATCGATGTCACCGGGTTCTACATCACCTGGAAGGACATACAGGTCCTCTCCGTCGTCAATACCGAAGCCGGCCCGGAAAGCGTGAACGGCAACGCCGGGAGCGCAGTCAGCAAGGGCGTGGAGTGGAACCTGAACTGGGTGCCCCTGACCGGCCTGCATCTCAACGCCACCGGAAGCTACCAGGACTCACGGCTAACCCAGGATGCGCCCGGCCTGGGCGGTTTCAGCGGGGATTACCTGCCCTACGTGCCGAATGTGAGCAGCGCGGTGAACGTGGATTACGGCTGGGCGCTGACGGACCGGTTCCATGCCTACGTCTCTGGCACGTGGAGCTATGTCGGCGAGCGTTACACCGGCTTCTCACCGGCCTCGCAGCCGCTCGTCTCCCACGCGCTTCTGCCAGGCTACAATACCGGGGCCCTGCGCGCCGGATTGGAAGATAACAGCTACAGTTTCGAGTTTTTCATAAACAACATCAGCGACTCGCGCGGCATCACGTTCTATGAGAGCGAGGGCGGACAGAATTTTACCGGGCAGGAGACGATCATCCAGCCGCGGACTATTGGAGCGGTTGCGCGAGTAAAGTTCTAGGCAAGGCCTTTTTCAAGAAAAAGCAAAAAACTTCGACTCCCTCGATGCTACGAAGCGTGTGCTCACCGGAGATATCCGGCTGCTGAAGATGCGGGGAGAAAAAGTTTTTTGCTTCTTTTTTCAAAAAAGAAGGCCTTTCTTACTTTACTTAACCCGCTCCACCAAAAACCCCTGATTGCGCAACAACTGCGGCACCCCGACAGACCCGCAAAGATGCGCCACCCCCACCGCCACGAACGCCGTCCCGGTGCCAGAAAGCCGGTCGGCAATGCGCTGGGCGAACCGCTCGTTGCGCCGTAGGATCAGCTCGGTCCAGACTTCCTCGCTGTGGTCATGCATCTGCTGGTTGATCAGCCGGTCCAGCGCCGCCTCGTCGCCCACGAGCCAGGCGGCGACCAGGTTGTGAAACTGCGGCCCGGCGTCATCTGACTCGTCGATTTCACTCTCCAGCGAAACGAGCTGTGTCGCCTGCGACATGTCGGCCATGATGGCGAATTGCTGGTCCACCGTCTCGAAGGTGGGCGTCGATTTGTGGTGCGCGTGCGCGTAGGCCAGCAGGGTGCCCTCCGCACCTACCGACACCGGGCCAGCCTGCCGCAGGGTTGAGCCCATGATGAGTATCTCCACCAGCCAGGGCCGTGCCTGCGCCAGCAAGGCGGCCGGCATGCCGGAAGCCGCCGCCAGCGTGTGGTAGCGCGCACGGTACGCCTGTGGCAGCAGCTGCTCGGTGCTCTTTGCGGCATCCAGGCCGTAATGGCGTATGGCGTTTACGCTGCCGGAAAGGTCGCTGACGTCCGCCTCGGTCCATAATTCCGTCGATGCGTCCAGCGCCTTTTGGATAGACGCATCCATCCAGTGCTCGCCGGTGGGCAGGATGTGAACGGTGCCGAACAGGTACACGGTGGCGTTGGGGCCGTGCGCCACCCAGAGTGCGGGGTCCGCCCAGGCGGGGCGGGCGGTTATCAGAAGGAGAGCGAGGCATAGGCTGCGCATCGTGTGTCCGGACGGGGAGAAGGCAAGAAAGGCCTTCTTTTTTGAAAAAAAGAAGCAAAAAACTTTTGCTCCCCTCGCTGCTGCGAGGCCGTGTGGCTCCGGAGGTAACCGGCTGCTACAGATGCGAGGTCGTGAAAGTTTTTTGGTCCCTTCTTGCAGAGAAGGACTGCTTGCGCACGCGTCCTGCCCGCTCCAGCCTCATTGAAATCGCTGTCGAAATCAAGGCCGCAACGCCCAGCCCCGCTCCCAGCCAGGGCAGCGCGCTATACGCGAGGCCCGCGCCCAACGCGGCGCCGCCCAGCCAGGCACCCGTGGCGTTGCCCAGGTTGAACGCGCCCTGGTTCAGCGTCGCCACCAGGTTGGGTGCTTCCGGCGCGGAATCTATCACCCGCATCTGCAGCGGCGTGGCCACCGCGAAGGTCAGCACGCCCCACAGCAGCACGGTGGCGCCGGCCGGCACGGCAAATGGCAAGGTGACCACCAGCAACGCCAGCGTGGCCACCAGCCCCGCCTGCACGCCGGCGATGCTGGCCATCAGCCGCCAGTCGCCAAGCCGGCCGCCCAGCAGATTGCCCGCGGTGATGCCCACGCCAAACAGCAGCAGCAGCCAGGTGACCGCGTGCGGCGAGAGCCTGGTCACGTGCTCCAGCATCGGCGTGATGTAGGTGAATACGCTGAACAGGCTGGCCGAGCACAGCAGGCTCATCAGCATGGCGAGCACCACCTGCGGTTTGCGGAGCACGCGGAACTCGGCGAGCAGGCTGCTATCGGCCGGTTTCGGCAAGCGGGGCAGCGCCCAGGCGATCGCGGCGGTGGCGGCCAGTGCGATGGCCGCCACGCACCAGAAGGTGGCGCGCCAGCCGGCGGCCTGGCCCAGCGCCGTGCCGGCCGGCACGCCAAGCACGTTGGCCAGCGTCAGCCCGCTGAACATGATGGCGATCGCCTGCCCGCGCCTGGCCGGCGGCACCAGCCCGCCCGCCACGATGGAGCCGATGCCGAAGAACGCGCCGTGGCATAAAGCGGTGGCCACGCGCGCCGCCATCAGCAGCCCGTAGGTCGGCGAGACCGCACACAGCAGGTTGCCCGCCGCGTAGGCGCCGATCAGCCCCAGCAGCGCCGCCCGCCGCGGCAGCCGCGCGGTGGCAATGGCCAGGATAGGCGCGCCGATCACCACACCGAGCGCATATCCTGTAACCAGCAGGCCAGCGCCGGGGATGCTGACGTGGAGGTCCCGGCTGAGGTCCGGCAGCAGGCCCATGATGACGAACTCGCTGGTGCCTATGGCAAAGGCGGCAAGCGCCAGGGCTAGCAGGGGAAGGGGCAATGGGCTGGCTCCGGCAAGCGAGCCGGAAGCTTGGGTGCCGGGCTAGCGACGCGCAAGATGCTGCGGTGCACAAAGCCAGCAAGGCCTTATTTTTTGCCAAAAAGGACTGCTTGCTTTCTTCCTGACGTGTGCGCCATCGGAGACCGATGAACAGCGCGCATGATATAATCCTGATCGCCGGCGTGCTCTGCATGCTCGCCATCCTGGCCGGCCTGCTCTCCGCGCGTATCGGCACCCCCCTGCTGCTGGTGTTCATCGCGGTAGGCATGCTGGCCGGCGAGGACGGGCCGGGCGGCATACAGTTCGACGATTTCAAGTTCGCCTATTTCGTCGGCAGTCTGGCGCTGGTGGTGATCCTGTTCCAGGGCGGGCTGGGCACCGAGCGCCGGATGATACGCCAGGCGCTGGCGCCATCGGCGGCGCTGGCCACGGTTGGCGTGGCAGTCAGCGCGGCCATCGTGGGCGCGGCCGCGCGGCTGCTGTTCGCGGTCAGCTGGCCGGAGGCGCTGCTGCTGGGCGCCGTGCTTGCGCCAACGGACGCCGCCGCCGTGAACGTGCTGCTGCGCCAGTCCAAGGCGGCCGTGCCGTTCCGCGTGACGGCAACGCTGGAGGTGGAATCCGGGCTGAACGACCCGATGAGCGTGTTCCTGACCGTGGGCCTGGTGCAGGTCCTGACCATGCCGGGCGGCCTGGCGCCGCGTGCGGCGGGGTTGCTGTTTGCCGAGGAGATGGGGGGCGGCGCCGTCATCGGCCTGGCCAGCGGCTTCGTTCTGCTCTGGCTGTTCCGCACGCTCAGCGCCGAGAAATCGGTGTTTCCGGTGCTGGCGATCGGCGCCGCGCTCGCCATCTTCGGCGGCGCGCAAACGCTGGGCGCCAGCGGGTTCCTGGCGGTTTACCTGACCGGCCTGGTCGTCGGAAACCACGAGCACCCCGTCAGTGATCCGCTGTCGCGCTTCTTCGGCGCGCTGGGCTGGCTGGCGCAGATCGCGCTGTTCCTGATGCTGGGCCTGCTCGTCACGCCGCACGAACTGCCGCCGCGCATCCTGCCGGCGCTCAGTGTCACCGCCGTGCTGATCCTGCTGGCCAGGCCCGCAGCCGTGATGCTGTGCCTGCTGCCGCTGCGCTGGCGTCTGCGCGACGCGGCCTTCGTCTCCTGGGTGGGTCTGCGCGGCGCGGTGCCGATCTACCTGACGATCGTGCCGCTACTGGCCGGCGTGCAGCATGCGCGGGTGCTGTTCGACGTGGTGTTCGTGGTGGTGACGGTGTCTGTGGCTATCCAGGGCTGGACGATCGCGCCGGCGGCCCGGCTGCTGCGGTTGGAAGCCGGGCGCGCGACGGCGAAGTCTGCCTGACCACGCAGCTGGCTACGGGACGCACAGCTTGGGCCCGGCAGCCTTGCCGGTGTGCCGCTTCAGGCGCGTCGCTTGCGCGTGAAACCGAGCAGGGCGAGTCCGCCAGCCATGATAGCCAGCGACGCCGGCTCCCGCACGGCAGCAGCAGGCGCGAAGACGATGCCACCAGTGATTGCACCGTCGGCAAACTCGTTGCCATTCGGCCCATTGTACGCCGCGAAGCCAGCGAGCGACAGGTTGTTCGAGCCGAGACCGTTTGCGAATGCGAGGTAGAGCAGGTCTCCGTTGCCATTGTCGTTGCCGACGGCCGACAGACCCACCGAGCCGCCATTTTGGGAGGTGAACTGGCTGAACTGGTAGTCATAGGCGCCCGAATAGACCGAACCGCCGGTCAGGATTACGTTCACGTCCGTCAGGGCGTTCGTTACCGTGTCGTAGCTGAACGACCCGGTTATCGTTTCGGTGGCGTCGATGGTCGCCACGGTGCCGGGAACGAAGACGTAGTTGATGGTCGTTGCTTCCGCGGCACGCGGTGCACCGAAGGCGGCCAGACAGGCAAGCGCCGCGGCTGCAACACCTCGACCGACGCGTCGGTCGACACCGAATAACCCACTCATGTTCATCCCCCGCAATACGTTACGTAGGCGACACTAAGCAGATCACATAATCGTGTGCAAGAAACTTTTTGCTGGACAAGCCGGCCGACTAGGTGGGCGGAGACGCGCTATCCATCGTGCCCTGTTCAAGCCGGGTCCGATAGGAGGTTATGACTTAGCCTGGAATTAGGCGCCTGTTACTGCTGCTTGCTTGCTCGACCTCGGTCGCTCGATGCGCGTTCGCAGGCGCTCCGGAACTCACCGCGTCGGTTTTGGCGGCGTAACCGAGTAATCGTAGAATCCCCGCCCCGTCTTCCGCCCCAGCCACCCGGCTTCCACATACTTCACCAGCAGCGGACAGGGCCGGTACTTGGTATCCGACAATCCTTCCAGCAGCACCTGCATGATCGACAGGCAGGTATCCAGCCCGATGAAGTCGGCCAGCTCCAGCGGCCCCATCGGGTGGTTGCAACCGAGCTTCAGCGCACAGTCGATCGAGGTGATCGTCCCCACGCCCTCATAGAGCGTGTAGACCGCCTCGTTGATCATCGGCATCAGGATGCGGTTGGCCATGAAGCCGGGAAAATCTTCGGACAGCGCCACGGTCTTGCCGAGCGTTCGGGCCAGCGCGGACACCGCCTCGTAGGTCGCGTCGTCAGTGGCGATGCCGCGTATCACCTCCACCAGCTTCATCACCGGCACCGGATTGAAGAAGTGCATGCCGATGAAGCGCGCCGGCCTGTCCGTGGCGGCACCCAACCTGGTGATAGAGATGGATGAGGTGTTGGTGGCCAGGATGCACTCGGGGCGCACATGGGCGATCAGCTTGGTGAAGATCGCGCGCTTGATGTCCTCGCGCTCGGTCGCGGCCTCAATGACGATGTCGCATTGCGCCAGGCCGGACGCGTCCTCCACAGGACGCAGCCGGCCGATTGCCGCCGCGCGTGCGTCGGGCGTGATTGCGCCCTTGGTGACCTGGCGCTCCATGTTGCGCCCGATCGTGCCGATTGCCTTGGCAAGCGCATCGGCCTTGGCGTCCAGCATCAGCACGTCCAGCCCGGCGAGTGCCGCCACATGGGCAATCCCGTTGCCCATCTGGCCAGCGCCCACCACGCCGAGCGTGCGCATGGTCAAGCGCGCTCGAGCTCGGCCTTCAATTCCGGCAGCGCGGTGAACAAATCGGCCACCAGGCCGTAATCGGCCACCTGGAAGATCGGCGCGTCCTCATCCTTGTTGATGGCGACGATCACCTTGCTGTCCTTCATGCCGGCCAGATGCTGGATCGCGCCGGAAATGCCGATCGCCATGTAAAGCTCGGGCGCCACGATCTTGCCCGTCTGGCCGACCTGATAGTCGTTCGGCACGTAGCCCGCATCCACCGCGGCGCGCGAGGCGCCGACAGCCGCGCCCAGCTTGTCCGCGATCGGATCGAGCAAATGGAAATTCTCGCCGTTCTGCATGCCGCGGCCGCCGGAGATCACCACGCGGGCCGCCGTCAGCTCCGGCCGCTCGCTCTTGGACAGCTCGGCGCTGACGAAGCGCGAGGACCCCGTGTTGCCGGCATCCGCCGCGTCCTCGATCACCGCACTGCCGCCTTCGGCCGCCACCGGATCGAAGCTCGCCGCGCGCACGGTGATCACCTTTATCTTGTCCGACGAGCGCACGGTCGCCATCGCGTTGCCCGCATAGATCGGGCGCACGAAGGTGTCGGCATCCTCCACGCCGGCAATGTCGCTGATCGGCTGCACGTCCAGCAGCGCGGCCACACGCGGCATCACGTTCTTTCCCGTGGCGGTGGAGGCCGAGAGCAGGTGCGTGTAGCCGGGGGCCAACGCCACCAGCAGCGCGGCCAGCGGCTCGGCGAGCGCGTGCTCGTATCCGGCGGCGTCGGCCTTCAACACCTTGGTCACGCCGGGCAGCTTGGCGGCAGCGTCAGCGGCCGCGCTCACGCCCTGGCCGACCACCAGCGCGTGCACTTCGCCAAGCTTGCTGGCAGCGGCGACCGCGCTGCGGGACGGCTGCTTGAGCAGGCCTTTTTCGTGATCTATCAGGACTAGGACGCTCATTGTTTTGCTTTCGATTTAAGACAAGAAAGGAAGGCCTTCTTTTTTGAAAAAAAGAAGCAAAAAACTTTTGTCTGTGCTGTCGCGGACCTGTCCGTCAGCCGCCGGCAGGAAGCAAAAGTTTTTTGATCCTTTTTTTCAAAAAAGGACTGCTTGCTTCCTTAGATAACCTTGGCCTCGCCAC